>JBGOTP010000073.1:0-16238 GCA_041476545.1 Vicinamibacteria bacterium
AGCGCCTCGCGGTCGCTCTCGTAGTCCACTACGACCACTTCATCATCCGGCTCCAGGTGGGGACGGAGCGAAACGAGACACGCCGCGAGCTCGGGGTAGGTCCGGTAGTTGACGATCAGGACGGCGGTGGACATTCAGCGGAGCTCTCGGCTCTGAGGGCTCTGATTCTGCCACGTTCCAGCCAGCGTCGTGCCCGCCAGGATCCCTCGTTGGCGCCAACCGGTCGGCAGGCCGGACACAGCGCCCTTCGCCTCTTGCTCCTGTCGCTGTAGCGCCGGTCAACGGGTTCCTCGACAGACAGTCATATCCGCGGGATCGTATCCGGGTTGATCGCCGCCATCGTCGCGCGTCCGACCGTGACCGGCGCCGGGAGAGGCTGCGGTCGCTGTGTCGTGCGATCGCGTCGGCCTGCCTCCAACGGTTGGCGGCAACGAGGGATCTCGTCGGGCTTCCGAGCGGACTCGAGTGCGATTCGTCGTGGCACTCAACGCGCCATTCGGTCCGCGCAGGGCGACCCGAGGGAGTCGAGGGACGCCGACTTGTGAGCGCACCGACTCACCTGCACGCCGTGCCTCAGAACGTCCGGCGTGCGCCGGAAGTTGAGCGAAGCGAGTCTTCCGTGGCGACTCAGGGGTACGCGATCCATTTGATGGAAACAGCCATGACGGTGTGTGCGCGATCGTCCGTCGTTCAAATCAGCCAGTAGTCGCCCACGACTGCGACAGAGTTGCGAGCGGGAGATCAACTTCCCGGTGCGCGAAGCTGGAGGCGTCCCTCGACTCGCTCGGGACGCCCTGAGTCAGCCGACGGGCGGCGCGGCGCCGAGTCTCGCCCCGGCCGACAGGTCACAGCCTGAAGATCGACGGCCGTGAGAACGCCTTCAACGCGTTCCTGGTATCGACGACGAGCGGCAACGCGGCGATACGTCCGTAGTCGAACGAGGTGTGATCGGTGGAGACAACCGCGCAGTCGTAGTCCGTGGCGACCGCGCGATCGAAGGGCACCGCCTCGAGCGCGTGGCTCGCGTGCGACAGTGTGGGCACGTAGGGATCGGAATAGCTGACGGTGGCCCCCCGCCGCGCCAGGAGTTCCAGAATGTCGAGGGCAGGCGACTCGCGCATGTCGCTCACGTCGCGCTTGTACGCGATGCCGAAGAGATGAATGCGCGAGCCGCTCATCGGCTTCTTCACCGAATTGAGGGCATCCACCACGAGCTGCACGACGTACTCCGGCATGGCGCCGTTGATCTGCCCGGCCAGCTCGATGAACCGCGCCTCGAACCCGCTCTGACGCGCCTTCCACGACAGATAAAACGGATCGATCGGAATGCAATGGCCGCCGAGCCCCGGGCCCGGATAGAACTTCATGAACCCGAACGGCTTCGTCGCGGCGGCGTCGATCACCTCCCACACGTTGATGCCCAGCGTGTGGCACATCAGCGCGATCTCGTTGACGAGCCCGATGTTCACCGCACGGAACGTGTTCTCGAGCAGCTTGACCATCTCCGCCACTCGCGTGGAGCTGACCTGCACCACCGACGACACCGCCGATCCATACAGCTCGGACGCCGCTTCGACGCTCGCGGGTCCGGTGCCCCCCACGACTTTGGGAATGCTTCGCGTCGTGAAGAGCGCATTGCCCGGATCGACACGCTCGGGAGAAAACGCCAGCAGGAAATCGACGTCGGCCTGCAGTCCCTTCGCTTCGAGCATGACCTGCACGACTTCATCGGTCGTGCCCGGATACGTCGTCGATTCGAGAATGACGAGCTGGCCCGCGCGCAGCGTGGCCGCCACCGCCTCGACGGCCTTGACCACGTAGGAGAGATCGGGGTCCCGCGTCTTGCGGAGCGGCGTCGGGACACAGATGTCGATGACGTCCATGGCGCCAAGCTGCGACATGTCCAATGTCGCGCGCAGCCGTCCGGCGGCGACCGCGGCAGCCACTTCTTCATCAGGCACATCCGGGATGTAGCTCTTGCCGGCGTTGATCTGCGAGGTCTTGCGATCGTCGACGTCGAAGCCCGTGACGTCGAACCCGACGCGGGCAAATTCGGCGGCCAGCGGGAGACCGACGTAGCCAAGACCGATGATTCCAATCCGGGCCTGGCGCCCGCGGATCCGATCGATGACGCCCTGGGCCTGCGGTGAGTGCATAAGGCTGCCGGGAAACGGTCTAGCTACGGCTCCGCAACCGGTTCGGCGGTGGCGCTGACCCGCCTCAGGTCGGCGTCGACCATCATCTCGATGAGCGCCTTGAAGTCCACACTCGGCTGCCAGCCCAGTTGCGCGCGGGCCTTGGAGGCGTCGCCGAGCAGGTGATCGACCTCCGCCGGTCTCACGAGCGCGGGATCGGCGCGGACATACTTTCGCCAGTCGAGGCCGGCATGACCGAAGGCGATTTCGATCAGCTCCTGCACGGAATGGCTGACGCCGGTCGCGATGACGTAGTCGTCGGGGCGATCCTGCTGGAGCATGAGCCACATGGCGCGCACGTAATCCTTGGCGAATCCCCAGTCGCGTTGCGCCTCCAGATTGCCCATCGGCAACGAGTCGGCCCGTCCCAGCTTGATGCGGGCGACGCCGTCGGAGACCTTGCGCGTGACGAATTCGAGTCCGCGCCGGGGTGATTCGTGATTGAAGAGCATGCCGGATACGGCGAAGAGGTTGTAGCTCTCGCGGTAGTTCACCGTGATGTAGTGCGCAAACACCTTCGATACGCCGTACGGACTGCGCGGATAGAACGGGGTCAGTTCCGTCTGCGGCACCTCGCGCACCTTGCCGAACATCTCGCTCGACGAGGCCTGATAGATCCGGATGGCCGGATCCACGCGTCGGACCGCGTCGAGCAATCGGGTCACGCCCTGCGCGTTGAACTCGCCCGTCAGCATCGGTTGATCCCACGAGGCCGGCACGAACGACATGGCCGCGAGGTTGTAGATTTCGTGGGGACGGATTTCATCGACGAGCCTGAGCAGCGACAGCTGATCGAGCAAGTCGGCATTTCTGAGCGTGACGCGCTTCAGGAGATGCTCGATGCGCCAGCTGTTGGGCGCGCTCAAGCGGCGGATCATCCCGAACACCTCGTACCCCTGCTCGAGCAACAGCTCGGCGAGGTAGGACCCGTCCTGTCCGGTGATGCCGGTGATCAACGCCCGTCTGGCCACTCTTCTCCTCTGGAAAATCTCAGGATTGTACCACGAGGTCCCATGAGGGTAGGATCTGAGCCGCATGGAACGCATCGATGTCGCCGTCATTGGCGCGGGCGTCACGGGCCTGGCGGCCGCTCGCGCAATTGCCGCACGAGGGCTGTCGACCTGCGTGCTCGAGCGCCATGCCCGACCTGGACTGGACACCAGCACGCACAACAGCGGTGTCATCCACGCCGGCCTCTACTACCCCGCTGGAACCCTCAAGGCGCGACTCTGTGTCGAGGGCCGGCGGCTGATGTACACCTTCTGCGCCGAGCACAACGTTCCGCACGTCCACTCCGGCAAGCTCGTGGTCGCCGCCACCGACGCCGAGATTCCCGCCCTGACCGAACTCCAGAAGCGCGGCGTGGCGAACGGCGTCGAAGGACTCGAGATGGTCGACCGCGCGTTCGTGGCCGCGCGTGAGCCGGCCGTCCACTGCGTGGCGGCCCTGTACTCACCCGAGAGCGGCATTGTGAACGCGGAAGAGCTCGTGAAGGCCCTCTTGCGAGCTGGCGAAGCGGCCGGCGTCATGTTCCTGCCTGGCACGCACCTGGTCGGCGCCGATCCCGCGCCGGATGGACCGCGCGGCCCCGGCGGTGGTGGTATTGTCCTGCGCACCGAGCGCGAGACGATTCTTGCGCGACAGGTCGTCAACGCCGCGGGGTTGTACGCCGACGAGGTCTCCCGCATGCTGGGCGGCGAGCGTTTCACCATCTACCCGGCGCGCGGCGAATACGCCGAGCTGACGCCCGCGGCGCGTTCGCTCGTGCGGGCGCTTGTCTATCCGCTGCCCCACGACCACGGCCTCGGCGTGCACCTGGTCAAGACAACAACCGGAGCCGTGTGGCTCGGGCCGACGGTTCGCTATCAGGAACGGAAGGACGACTACGAGAACGACCGTCTGGCCGTCGAGGATTTCCTCGAGCCGGCCCGGCGGCTCCTGCGCGGCGTCACGATCAACGACCTGCGACTGTCCGGCAGCGGCATCCGGGCCAAGCTGCATCCGCCGAGCGAGACGTTCGCGGATTTCCTGATCAGGCGCGACAAGGAAAATCCAGCGGTCGTCCAGGCCGCCGGCATCGACTCGCCGGGGCTCACGTCGTGCCTGGCGGTTGGCAAACTGGTCGGCGAGATCGTCCACGCGGGGGTTTGATGTACGCCTAGACGGGGGAGGGCATTCGCGGGTTCGAGACGTTCGCCAGCGCCCACGCGCCCGAGTTTCTGGTCGACCTGTATTCTTCTCTGCTGCGGATTCGTCGCATCGAGGAAGAGATCGAGCGCCGGTACCATCGCGCGAGCACGGGCAGAGTTCGTGGTTCAGCTTCACCCTCATTCTCAATCCGGCCATGCGCATCGACCGCCAGCGCGTCATGGAAGCGCTCAGAGCCGCCAACATCGGCTTCCGCATGATCACGGGCGGATGCTTCCTTCGGCACGTGCGGCGATGCCGCTTCAAGTGTCCGGCTGAATCGATGTCACCACGTGAGACGACGTACACCGCAGAGGGCGCCGAGACTCGCAGAGACGGGACGGATTCGACGGACCTCGCGAAGCGAGCGGACGTCGAACTCGGGCCGAACCATGAATCCAGGCGGGAGGTCGCGGATTCGTGGTTCGGCCCGATTCGACAGCCTGCGGCCTGCTACGCAGGACGGCCCGTCGAATCCTTGCCTCTGCGGACGCCGCGTGCTCCGCGTTTAACGTTTGTGACCGATACTCAAACAGGCGATTCGGTCCACTAGCTACTCGGGAGAACACTCGATGCCCCACGTGCTTATCACCGGCGGCGCCGGCTATCTAGGATCCACCCTCGTCCCGGCGCTGCTCGATCGCGGGTTCGCCGTGACCGTCGTCGACAACTTCATGTTCCGGCAGGACAGCCTGTCGGCGGTCTGCTATCACCCGCAATTTTCGCTGGTGCGGGGAGACGTCCGGTCGGCGGAGACCATGCGGCCACTCCTGAAGCACGCCGACATCATCATTCCCCTTGCGGCGCTTGTCGGCGCGCCCATGTGCGATCGCGATCCGCTCGCCGCGACGTCCACCAACAAGCAGGCCATTGTCGACCTGCTTCCGGACCTGAGCCCGAACCAGCAGGTGCTCCTGCCCATCACCAACAGCGGCTACGGCGTCGGCGAGGCTGGAAAGTTCTGCACGGAGGAGACGCCGCTGCGGCCCGTCTCGCTGTATGGTCGTGACAAGGTGGACGTTGAGCGCATCCTCCTCGACACACATCCGTCGGCGTTGAGCCTGCGGCTGGCCACCGTCTTCGGGATGTCGCCGCGGATGCGTCTTGATCTTCTCGTAAACGACTTCGTCTACCGGGCCGTCAACGATGGGTTCATTGTCCTGTTCGAGGCGCATTTCAAGCGCAACTACATCCACGTGCGCGACGTGGCGCGCGCGTTTCTGCACGGCATCGATCACTTTGACGCGATGAAGGGTGGGCCGTACAACGTCGGTCTGTCGGACGCGAACCTGTCGAAGCTCGAGCTGTGCGAGCAGATTAGGCGGCACGTGCCACGGTTCGTGATCCTGCAGTCCGAGATCAACAAGGACAAGGACCAGCGCGACTACATCGTGTCGAACGAGAAGATCGAGAAGACCGGGTACAGACCCGCATTCTCGCTCGACGATGGCATTCGCGAACTCATCAAGGGCTACGCGATGATCCGCAACTCGACGTACACCAACATCTAGCCGGACTTCTGACTTTTGAGTTTTAACTTTTCAGTTTTCAGAGCGTGCTGACATAGCGGCCGAGCGCGTCCTGCCACGTGGGCATCGGGATGCCAGCGGCCGCCAGCTTCTCGTTCGACATCGCGCAATAGAGCGGGCGCCGCGCACGCAGCAGCATGTCGGCGAGGCGCACGGGCTGAATCCGCGGTTCCACGTCGAGTAATCGCGCCGCCTCCAGCGCGAATTCCACCCACGTGCAGCAGCCGCTGTTCACGCAGTGATAGAGACCCGCCGGCGCCTTCCGCTCAATCAGCTCGCGCGTCGCGCGCACGGCGTCCATCACGTACGTCGGGGACACGGTACGGTCTTCGAAGACCTTCAGAACGGTGCCAACTCGCAGGCCGTTGACGATACCCGCCACACTCCCCTTTTCCGGAGGCCCGTCAGGGAAACGGCCGAAGAGGGTCTCGACGCGTAGGACGTAGGCGTCGGGCGCGTCCGCGGCGAACCATTCACCCATCATCTTCGACGTCCCGTAGACACTGAGCGGATTGACGCGATCCGCCTCCGTGTGCGGGCGGTGACCCGTGCCGCCGAACACAAAATCGCTGCTGTAGTGAACAAGCGTGGCGCCATGATCGCGCGCTGCCCGCGCGAGTGTCCTCACCGAGAACGCATTGACGCGCAGCGCCTCGACCGGCTCCCCTTCGGCCGCATCAACCGCGTTGTAGGCCGCGCAGTTGATCAGCACGTCGGGCTTTACGCGATCCAGGGCGACGGCAACTGATTCGGGACTGGTGATATCGACGGCGGCGCGATCGAACGCGAAGACGGCATTCCTCCCAGGGCTCGCGGCGCGCTCGCGAAATTCGTGAACCATCGCAGCCCCGAGCTGGCCCCGCGCACCGAACACCGCCACGCGCATCAGCCAGCTACCGATCGCTCAACCTGAAGGTCGAGCCCACAGGGTTCGAGCCCACACGATACTTTAGAGCACGCTGCGGAATCAGGGCTCAGGGTCAAGGACTGAGGGCCCTTAGCCCTAATTTTGCAACGGAGGCCGAGGCAAACTCGGCAATGGCCCCGACGACGGTCTGTTGCTCGTCGAGGGTCAATTCGCCGTAGATGGGCAGCGCAAGAGACTCCGCGGCTGCCCGTTCCGCTCGTGGAAAATCGCCGGGGCGATAGCCGAGCTGAGCGAAGCACGTCTGCAGATGGAACGGAACCGGGTAGTAGATCTCGGTGCCGATACCGCGAGCCTCGAGATGGCGCCGGAGGTCGTCGCGGTTACCGACGCGTACGACAAACTGGTTGAACGTATGGCGGGTCCCAGCCGGTTCAACCGGCAGTACGACCCGATCGCCAAGGCCGGCGTCGTTGAAGAGCCGCACGTAGCGCTGCGCGTTCAACCGGCGCGCTTCATTCCAGGCGGGCAGGTGCGGAGCCTTGACGCGGAGGACCGCCGCCTGCAGCGCGTCCATGCGGAAGTTGCCGCCAACCTGATCGTGGTGGTACTTGGGCTCCATCCCGTGGTTTCTGAGGTGCCGTGCGCGCTTCGCGAGGTCGGCATCATTTGTCGTCAGCAGACCGGCTTCGCCGAAAGCCCCCAGGTTCTTGGTGGGGTAAAACGAGAAGCACCCAAACGCCCCGAACCCGCCCACGGCGCGCGACTTGTAGGTCGAACCGATCGCCTGCGCCGCATCCTCGACAATCGGAATACCCCGGCGCCCGGCTTCAGTCAGGATGGGATCGAGATCCGCGCTCAGGCCGAAGAGGTGCACGGGCAGAATCGCGCGGGTCCGTGGGGTCAGGGCGGCGGCAATCTGTGAGGGATCGAGGTTGAACGTCACCGGGTCGATGTCGAGCAGGACGGGCCTCGCCCCCAGACGGACGATCGAGCCGGCCGTCGCGAAGAACGAGTACGTGGTCGTGATGACTTCGTCGCCGGTCTTGATGCCGAGGGTCATGAGGGCCAGCAGGAGCGCATCGGTACCAGAGGACACGGCGATCGCATGCGTCACGCCGAGCATCCGCGCCAGTTCGTCCTCGAGCGCGGCGACCTCGGGACCCAGGACGAACTGGTGGCTGTCGCACACACGCGCGATGGCGGCCAGGATCTCTTCGCGCAGGGGCTGATACTGCGCCTCGAGGTCGAGCAACGGGACTTTCATTGACCGGGGCATTGATACGGCAGTCATTCTACCGCCTGACTGCCGTAGCCGCCGTAGGCCCGAGCTTCAGGTACCGGGTCAGTTTCCCGGGCGGGGAAGTTGCTGCCGCCGGACGGGACGACTCAGGGCCTCGCCGCCACGAATGACGCGCGGAAAAATGCGTGCACCGGCCTGGGCTGACGATCGCCGCGTCGATGCAGCCCATATCGATGGCCAGTGTTCGGAACAAGCGACGTCGGTGTACTTCGATCGGTGGGGTGACTCTCGACGATCGCCGCGGCCCGCACGCCTCTCGCACGCATTTTACCGGCACCGGATCGCGCGCATTCGACGCGGCGGGGCCCCGAGTCGTCCCGTCCGTCGGCGCGTCCGCGTCCATCCGGGGCGACTCGGCGCCACCCCACGAATGGGCGACGACCGCCCGGCGGCGGGGCCGGTGGCGCACGCGAACCCGTGTGAGCGACGCGTCTACGAGCCCGTCGAGGTCCCTCGCCGCAGCCAACCGTCGGAGGCTGGCCGTCGCCATCGCACGACAACACGGCCGAAGCCTCCCACGGCGGCGGTCACCGTCGAACGCGCGACGATCGCTGGGACTATCCGGATGCCATCCCGCGAATATGACGGTCCCTCGAGTTACACGTTGACCGTCGCGAGATCGGAAGGGTACGAGGCGCAGGACGTGGTGTCCGGCCAGCCGACCGGTTGGCCGCGGTGAGGGATCTCGGCGGGCGACAAGGACCCGCGTTCAAACTGACCAGTTACTTGAGCGAGCACTATCTGTGCGACTTGATGGCGGCGCGCGTCTCACGGTCGGTTTCGCGTTTCTTGATGGTCTCGCGCTTGTCGTACTCTTTTTTCCCCTTGGCGAGGCTGACCGCCACCTTGACCCGGCCGTGCTTGAAGTACATCCGCACCGGCACGAGGGTCATTCCCTTCTCCTCGATCTTGCCAACGAGCTTGCGGATTTCCTCGCGGTGCAGCAGCAGTTTCCGCCGGCGCAACGGCTCGTGCTCCGCGTATCCGCGATGACTGTACGGGCTGATGTTCACGTTGTAGAGGTACGCCTCCCCACCATCGAGACGCGCGAAGCTGTCGCGGAGGTTGACCCGGCCTTCGCGGATCGCCTTCACCTCGGTGCCGAGCAGCACGATGCCCGCCTCGAACGTCTCGAGGAGGTGGTAATCGTGATACGCCTTGCGATTCTCCGCGATGCTGGATTTCGCCAGCTCGCGCTCGGTTTTCTCTTCCATGGCATCACGACGTCAAACGCAGAGACCGCGGAGATCGCAGAGGATCATTGTACGTGTGTGTGTGCCAGGCGCGCGGCCAGACACACGGCGGCCACCATGCTGCCCGGATCCGCGACGCCCCGCCCGGCAATATCGAACGCCGTGCCGTGGTCGACGGACGTGCGGACGATCGGCAGACCGAGGGTGACGTTGACCGCCTCGCCGAACGCGGCCATCTTCACCGGAATCAACCCCTGATCGTGATAGCACGCCACGACCACGTCGAACGCGCCGCGCATGGCGCGCACAAAAAGCGTGTCCGCGGGAAACGGTCCCGAGACATCAATGCGTCGCTCGCGACAGGCGGCGATGGCGGGCTCCATCACCTTCTGCTCTTCGTGCCCGAACAACCCATGCTCTCCGGCATGCGGGTTGAGCCCGGCCACGGCAATTCGTGGCGCGGGAATCCCGAACCTCGGCATCTCGCGCGCCGTGAGCGCGATCGTGAATTCGAGCAGGCGCCGCGTCAGCGCCTTCGGCACATCCGCCAGCGGCACGTGCACCGTCGCAAGCACGACGCGAAGCGCCTCCGAGTGAAACATCATCGCCACGTCCTTGGTGCCCGTCAGGTGCGCCAGAAGGTCGGTGTGACCGGCCCATCGCACGCCGGCCAGGCGGAACGCTTCCTTGTTGATCGGCGCCGTCGCGATGGCGTCCACCGCGCCGTGCTGCGCGTCGCCAACGGCCCGTACGATCACATCGTACGCGGCGCGCCCCGCCTCAGCGCTCAGCACGCCTGGAACAAACCGCTCTCCGGCGGCGGGCGCGTAGAGCAGGGGATTGCAACACTCGAGCACGCGCGGATCGGCTGCCGCCTTGGCGGCGACCTCCGGTCCGATGCCGGACGGATCGCCGACGGTGATCGCAATACGTGGTTTCCTGGACATCTACGAGTGGCACGAGCCGCAGCCGCCAGAAGCGCAGCTGCTGGAACCGCAGCCCCCGCTACCGCACCCGCTGGGATTGTCGCATCCGCCCTCGCTGCCGCAGCCGCCGTGCACCTGGCCCTTGGCGTTCGGCAGTTCGTAGCGCAGACAGCATTTCAAGCGCCCGCACAGGCCCGACAGCTTCGACGGATTGAGGCTCAGGTCCTGCTGCTTGGCCATCTTGATGGACACCGGCTCGAACGACGTGAGGAAGGTCGTGCAGCACAACGGCCGGCCGCAGCTGCCGTAGCCGCCGATCGCCTTCGCTTCGTCGCGGACACCAATCTGACGCATCTCGATTCGCGTCCGGAACTCCAACGCGAGTTCGCGTACGAGCTCGCGGAAATCGACCCGCCCTTCGGCGGTGAAATAGAACAGGAGACGCGATCCGTCGAACGACAGCTCGACGCGGGCCAGTTTCATCGCGAGGCCCCGCTCTCGAATCTTCAGCAACGCGATCCGATGGGCCTCCTTTTCCCGCAGCTGCTGCTTCAGCCTCGTCACGACATCGTCGTGCGTGGCCACCCGGACGACCCGATTTGGAGAATCCGCCGCCACGGGCTTGCGGTCCGCGAGCTGCGGAATCAGTGGCACCACCCGGCCCACCGCTGTGCCACCGTCGGTCTGCACGACCACCGATTCGCCGACTCGGGGCGTCCGGCCGGACGGCAGACCGGGAACGGCAAACGGCTGCGCCCGCCCGACCGGCGTCAGCTTGACCGACACGAGCCGCACCGGCTCGGAAATGTCCATAGAGTCCATTGTAGGGCCGGATGGAGCTAGGAGCCTGTCCGCCTAAAGTCGGACGCCACATTTGATGTGGGATCCGGCTTCAGCTGATGTGGGATCCGGCTTCAGCCGGATTGGCCTAGAGATTGAGCGTGAGCCAGTCCGCGACGATCTTGACGCCCGCGTTGCGATCAAGAGCCGCCAGCGCGCGATCGACCGCCGCGAAGGCTCGGACACCGCGGTCGCCCCGAAACGCCGAGAGCCGCTCCAGGGCCGGCCTGACGTCGGGATTGGCCAGCACATATCCGCTCGCGCCCGTGCCGAGCACTTCGACGTCGCGAAGCAGCGACGCCATGGCCCGAAGGTGCACGGCGAGCTGTTCGCGGTCGCTCGCTCCGCCCTTGCCTGTCTTCGCGAGCAATGCCTTGGCGGAGTCCAGATTCCCGACACTCCCGGCGCCGCGACGGTCAGCGCCCGACGCCGCATGCGCCAGGACGCGCACGGCCGCATCGCGCGCCTCGACAAAATCGGCCGCGCTCGCCTGGAGCGCACGGCCGATGCTCCCCTCGGCGGTCGCCGCCACGGCGCGCGCCTCCACCTCAGTCCAGCCACGCATCACGAGCCCCGCCGCCACTTCGTCCGCACCAAGCGGCCGAAACTGCAGCCGCGGACAACGCGATCGCACGGTGGCCAGCAGCAGGTCTGGAAGGGACGTCACCAGCAGGAAGACGGACGACGACGGCGGCTCTTCGAGCGTTTTCAGCAGGGCATTCTGCGCCGGAGCCACGAGGGCGTCAGCTTCGTCGATGATCACGACGCGACGGCGTCCTTCGAAGGGCCGATACCCCGCCCGCTCGACGATGTCGCGAACCTGATCGATCTTGATCGATCCGCTGTCGCCCGGCTCGACGATGAGCACGTCGGCGTGGACGCCGCGGGCGATGCGCGTGCACGCCGCGCAGGTGCCGCACGCGTCTCCTCTTAAGGGGTCGGATTGACCGACTTCTTTAAAGGGGCCAGATTGACTGGCCCCGGTGCAGTTCAGTGCCTGTGCGGTCGCGACTGCGACCAGTCGTTTCCCGACACCCGACGGCCCGGCGAGAATCAGACTGGGAGGCAGCGTTCCGCGTTGGATAGAGCGCGACAGCAGGGCGACGAGCCGACGATGGCCGATGATGTCTCGAAAAGGCATCGATCGGGGCGGATCGTATCAGAAACTGCACCTGGCATTGCCGGCGCAAGTGCCGTTCAGCGTCGCGGTCGCTATAATCGACTTATGGATCCGGATCGACTTGCGGCAATCGCGCGCAAGCACCACATCGTCCTGCTGCTTCAGTTCGGATCGACCGTCACCGGCCGTACGCACGCCGCGAGCGACGTGGACCTCGACGTCCTCGTGAAGGAGCGGCCTCGGTCTTTGGAAGTCTATTCCGAGATCATCGCCGACCTTCAGTCGCTGATTCCGGATCGCGAAGTGGACGTGGCGCTCATCAATGGCGCCGACCCGCTCTTCCTCAAGAACATCGCCGAGCAGTGCCGGTTGCTGTATGGATCGACGCGTGCGTTGCAGGAGCTCAGGATCTACGCGTTCAAGCGGTACCAGGACCACCGCCGGTTCCTGGCGATGGAGCGCACGTACGTAACCAGAACGATGCTGGCGCTCGCGCGATGACAGTTGACCGCGAGCTCGTGACGCGCAAGCTCCTCCTCATCAGCCATGATCTGGAGACGCTCGCACCCTTCGCGACGAAGCCGATAGCGAAGGCGGCCAGCCGCCGCCGTCCGACTACCACGCGTCCTTTGCGAAACTGGCGGAGCTCACGATCGTCGACCCCGACTTCGCGCGCCGCATCGCGCGCAGTGCCGGCCTGCGGAACCGTCTCGTGCACGAGTACGAGGAGATCGACCCGCGCACGCTGTTCGGGGCGCTGCAGGTCGCCAGGGACGACATCGTCACCTACGTCCAGAGCGTGGAGGCATGCCTCGACCGCAACTCCGTGTGAGAGCACACGCGCCGACGCAATTCCTACTGTCGCCGTCACGGAGGGCTACCCTTCGGCCCGCACCCGATCTTGCACATGCTCTCAGGCGCGCGGCAGGCGAATGCTCACCTCTAGTCCAGCGGGCGACAGATTCCGGCACGCAATGGATCCTCGACACGCCTCGATCGCGCTCCGTGCGATCGCCAGCCCCAGACCCGTACCTCCCGTGCGCCGATCGCGGGACGATTCGGGGCGGTAGAACGCGGAGAACACCTTCTCCAGATCGCCGTTCGCGATCCCTGGGCCCTGGTCGGCGACGCTCAGACGCACCGCGTCGCCATCCGACGCCGCGGTGATACGAATCGTTCCCGCCGAACCGGCGTACGCCACGGCATTGCGAATCACGTTCGAGATCGCTCGAACGAGCAGATCCGGGTCGGCACGCACCTGGATGTCCGGCTCGATGTCCACACGCACGTCAGCCTGACGGGCCTCCAGCTTCGCGGCCCGCGTCGCGGCATCGCTCAGACTGGCCGGCTGCAGGCGTGGCTCGCTCCTGGAGAGATCGGCACGCGCGAACGCAAGCAAGTCGTCCGTCAGCTTCGTCATCTGCTCGACGTCTTCGCGCAGATCGTCGACGTGTCGCCGCGTGCCTTCATCGGCCACGCGCTCAATGAGACCGAGCGAGAGAGAGATGCGCGCGAGCGGCGACCGCAGTTCGTGTGCCGCGTCGGCCAGGAACCGTCGCTGTCCCTCAACCAGCAATTTGAGGCGACCCGCCATCGATCGAATGGCCCCAGCGAGCGCACCAAGTTCATCGCGGCGATGAGGCAATCCGCCGACGTTGAAGCGCCCTTCGGCTATGTCCGCCGTCGCGCGGGTCATCCCCGACACGGATCGAGTCACGCCCCGCACCAGAGGAAGCCAGCAGAGAAGCGTGACGCCGAGCGTGACGAGCGCAATCGCCAGCCACGGTTGCGGCTGGAAGTAGAACGTATTGCCGAGCAGCGAAGAAGAAGCGAGGAGCAATGTGCCGGGCACGGTGTCGCTGCTGTCAAGAGCCCGAATGGGAATGCGGACACCGACCCAGTACTTCAGCGGGCCGTCTGCCTTCATCAGAAACGGCGGCGTTCCTGGCAACTGCGGCAAGAAGCGCATCACGGTATGGCCGTCGAGCGACCGTCCGCCTTCGATCGTTGGCCGCCTTCGCTCCAGAGGTGGCCCTGTCGGCGGCGGACCCTCACGCGGTGGACCTTCACCTGGCGGACCGGCCCCTGGTGGCATACCTTCTCGAAACGGACCTCCGCGTGGGGGCATACCTTTCTGTCCTCGTTCGCCCTCGCGTACTGTCGGAACGTCGGTCACTCGTTCCCGAACCGCGTTCGGAAGCCCGAGAGCAGGACCTGCGAGCTCAGTTCCATTGTTATCGACGAGCACAAACGTGACGCCGTGCTGACGATCGTAGCGTTCGAGCAGCGCGTTTCGATCCTGAGTCGGTGTATCGCCGAGGTCCAGCGCCAGCTGCCGCGCGACAGAGAGACTTCGCTCTCGCCCTGCCTCGAGGAGAAACGAGGACAGATCGTGTCCGAGCTCGTATTCGACAAACACCACACCCAGCGCGCAGAGCAGGAACACGTTGAGCAGCGCGACGACGAGAATCGTCGCCGTGAGCGGAATTGTCACCGTCTTCACCGTCTTCATCTTCATGGGCGCGACCGCTCCTGAGCCCGCATGCGATAGCCGGCGCCGCGGACGGTCTCGATGAAGCGCGGATTGTGCGGATCGTCGCCGAGCTTTCGACGCAGCGACGAGACGTGGACGTCCACCGATCGATCGAAGGCCTCGAAGTCGCGTTCGGCCACTTCGAGCAGCAGCTGTTCGCGGCTCTTGATGCGACCCGCGGCTCGCGCCAGCGCGAGCAGCAGATCGTACTCGACGGGCGTGAGCGTCAGCGGCACGTCTCCGACCGCCGCGCGGCGCGCGGCAGGCTCCATCACGAGATCCCCCACCGTGACCTGCGGCGGCACCGGATCGGCCTGCAGGCCCGCGGTGACGACCGATCGACGCAGCACGGCGCGGAGGCGGGCGAGCAGCTCGCGCGTCGAGAAAGTCTTCGGCAGATAGTCGTCGGCGCCAACCTCCAGGCCGGCAATCCGATCGGCCTCGTCGCCGAGCGCGGAGAGCATCAGCACGGGCACGGTCGAACGCCGCCGCAGCGCCTGGAGCACCTCAAAACCATTCTGCCCTGGCAGCATCACGTCCAAGATGATCGCGGCGTAAGGCCGCGCCAGCGCGCGGGCCAGTCCTTCGACGCCGTCGTGCGCCATATCAACCGAGTAACCGAGCGGCTCGAGGTACTCCCTCACCAGGCGGCACAGCTTTTCATCATCGTCAATGATCAGCAGGTTCGTGTTCATGCGCTGAAAGAGGATGGTAGTGCCGCGGGAAGGCGACACGGCAGGGATTTACCAAACATTTACCATCGGGCGACTCCCGGCACACACGCCCTTCACACTTCGGCGTCACGCTCACGACATGACATTCACCACACTCGTTCGAATGATGGCCATCACGTGTGCCGCGGTGGCAGTCGCCATGTGCAGCAACGCCAGTCCGACGTCGCCGAGCGCGACCACGACAGGGTCGGTGTCGGCGTCAGCGCCGGCCGTGTTTCAGCATTTTGGCAACGGCGTGACGGTCACAGTCGACGGACAGATCGTCGTCGTCCAGACCACGGACGTCCCCGACCATAACAGCCCGTATTTTGGCGTGGGGAACGCGAAGTACGAAGCCCCACAGGCGGGAATGACCGTGAACCCAAACCGCATCGCGTCGCAGAGCATCACGTTCCGGGTTCCGGCTTCGCCCGCCGCCGCGGCGGCAAGCGATACGCCTCTTGGCCCCATCGGTGTCGCCACCAACGGCGTCGTGCTGTTCAACCAGTACGCCGCCGGACGCTCGCCGCTGACGAACGAGATCGCCTCGTTCGATCGTTATAACGGTCATCCGTCGCCGTCGAATCAGTATCACTATCACGTCGAACCGCTGTGGCTGACGGCCGCGAACGGCAAGGCCACGTTGATCGGAATCCTGCTCGACGGATTCCCGGTGTACGGCACGCAGGATCAGAACGGCGTGACACCGGCCGATCTCGACAGCTGCAATGGTCACGTGGGGGCGACGGCGGACTATCCGCAGGGCATCTACCACTACCACGTCACGTCGGCGCCGCCCTACATCGCGGGATGCTTTCACGGCGCTCCCGGCAC
>JBGOTP010000074.1:0-16073 GCA_041476545.1 Vicinamibacteria bacterium
GCCGTTGGTTATAGAACACTTCGATGTAGTCGAACAACTCCCGCTTGGCCTCGCGACACGTGTCGAAGCGATCGGCGAGTTCCGCCTTGATGGTCGAGAAGCAGCTTTCCATCACCGCGTTGTCGTGGCAGTTGCCGCGCCGGCTCATGCTGCAGGTGATGCCGTGGGCCTCGAGCACCGCCTGGTAGTCCTCGCTGGCGTACGTCGAGCCTTGATCGGAGTGGTGAAGCAAGCCGGCCGCCGGGCAGCGTCGCTTCACGGCCATATCGAGGGCTTTGATGGTCAGATGGCGATCGTTGACCGCGCTGACGGCCCACCCGACGACGAACCGCGAGAACAGATCGAGGACGACGGCGAGGTACGCTTTGCCGTGCTCGCCGATCCGCAACTCGCTGGTGTCGCCCACCCAGCGCTGATTCGGGCGCGCCGCCGTGAACTCCTGCTGCAGGAGGTTGTCGGCCACTGGCTGGTCGTGATCGCTCATCGTCGTCCCCTTGTATCGCTTGCGGACGCGGGCTTTCAGCCCCTCCTCCTGCATCAACCGAATGATCCGCTTCCGACTCACGGGCTCCTGCCACTCCACGAAGTCGTCGTAGATTCGCGGGCTGCCGTAGTACCCGCGGCCCCCCGTGAACGACGCATGCACAAGAATCTTGAGGCGGCGATCTTCCCGTGCTCGAGTCGACTCCGGTCGCGTACGCCAGGCATAGAACCCACTCGGCGACACGCCGAGCGTGCGACAGAGCGTACTCAATGGATAGCGGGCCCTCTCCGCGTCGATCGTCGCGAAGACTACTGCTGGTACCTGGCGAAGAGGGCCGACGCTTTTAGGATGTCGCGCTCCATCCGGAGCTCGCGATTGTCTTTCCGGAGCCGCGTCAGCTCCTCGCGCTCGTCCTTCATCAGCCCGCTCTTGCCCGTCGTCCGCTCGGAGCGGGCGTGTCGGACCCACAGGCTCAACGCCGATGCCGTCAGGTCCAACTCGCGGGCGACGGCCCCGACCGTCTTCCCCTCGTCCAGGACGAGCCGGACCGCCCCTTCTTTGAACTCCTCAGAGAACTGCCGCCGCACTCGTCGGCCGGCCTTGCTTGATCCCATGCGTGCCATCGTATCCACCTTTCGGAAGGTGTCCACGGAAACGGATCAAGCGCAAGAGCCTCAGTCGTCGCCATGGGGTGACGGCCGCGAAGCTCTCGCAGTGGCGTGACGACTTCTTGGCGGGTGGCGAGGCGCGCCTGAAGCATCGCGAGGTGGTGGTCGAGGACGAGGACACGCGGCGCCTCTGTCGAAGGCGGGGCAACGCGGGCCGTGGGGCTGTCCCAAGGTCCTTTAAGGGAGATTCCGGTGCCCCGACTGGCCTAATCGTGCCTAAATCTTCCTATCGTCTGGCACCTTCGGGCCATCAGATCCCCCCGGCAGGCCATTCTCGCGTTCCCAGAAATTACCTAAACTGCATATCTCAGCTATAAGCGACGTGACCTCGCGGCAGGCAGTTGCCCGCCGCGGCGACCCGCTCTCCCGCTCTTAGGAGACTCTTTGTCATTCAGTTTGTCTGTCGAAGTGGGGGGGCAGCCAGCCCGTGGGGGGATGTCGCATGTCCCATACGGGGATTCCGTCGACCGACCCGGTCTAATCCTTCCCATCGTCTCAACTTCGGTCGCGGATGTCTGGGCACTCTCACCGGTGCCGCGGGACGTGGCTCCGACACCGGGCTGGGTTACGAGCTCATGCAGGACGCCAGTGAGGCTGAACGGTCTCCGTGTGGCGGCGCCGCCGTCCTGAGGAACGCCGTTTCCCCAGCGTTCCTTAATTGGTACCGGCAGTGTCCCAGGGGGCGAGTCTATCTTTTGCGGTGTCTCGACGAGGGTGCCGTGGTCGGGTACGCGACCCTGCTCGTGCAACCGCGGGGCCGAAGCGCGGTGGCCGTAATCGTCCACACAGACGTCGTGACGCAGGATGGGCTATCTGCTCGGATAGTGCGGGCGCGCCCGCCGCCACTGAAACACGAGAGTCGTGATGCCCTTGCTAATGGAGACCAACTATGGTCACTGCGCTCCTCATGACTGATCGATTCCGCCTCAATGCACCTTCTGCCGTCAGTGAAACGATCGACGGCGAAGCCGTGATCATGAACCTGAAGACCGGGAACTATTACAGTATCGACAAATGTGGCGCTGTCTTGTGGGACTGGATCATGCAGGGTCGTTCTCTCGCGAACGTGATTGACTTGGCGCAGCACCACTACTCGGGAGATGCCGGCACGATCAAGGACGCGGTCATTCAGTTCGTTGGCGAACTGCTGAATCAGGAATTGGTGAAACGGGTCGACGCCGGGAAGGCCATCGAACCGTCGCAGAATGCGTCGGCTGACACGCGCGGTTCACGCGGCCCTTTCGAGCTTCCCCAGCTGAATGTCTACCACGACATGCAGGATCTGCTCTTGCTTGATCCAATCCACGACGTCGACGATGAGGGCTGGCCGAGCGCCAAACCTGACGCGCGTGTTGACGGCTAACGGTGGGCAACGATGAGCGACTTTGCAGCGGTCAGCGTGATACTCATCGTGCGCAATGGCGAAGACTATATCGGCGCCGCGCTGGAAAGTGTCGTGCAGGGCGAATATCGCCCATCCGAGATTCTGGTGATCGACGGTGATTCCACTGATCGAACGTGCGAAATCGCGCGCACATTTCCGCTCGTGCGTGTTGTACACCAGCAGACGCGGGGCATCACCGACGCGTATAACGAAGGCATTGCGGCCGCCCGAAGCGACACGGTGGCATTCATTTCCCATGACGATCTCTGGGAACCGGACAAACTCGCACTGCAGATGCTCGATCTTCGGACGCACCCGCAGGCGCAGTACTGTGTTTGCATGGTGCAGCACTTCTTGAACCCCGGCGATGAAATCCCGGAGGGCTTTCGGCCGGAACTGCTGCAGACGCCGGTGACGGGGATGATCATGGAGGCGCTGGTGGCCCGCAAGTCGGTCTTCGAGCGAGTCGGCTCCTTCAATGCCGACTTCAGCGTCAGCTCGGACACCGAGTGGTTCGCACGAGCCAGAGACGCCGGCGTACCGATGAACGTTGTGCCCAAGACGTTGGTGCGCAAACGCGTCCACGGGAGCAACAACTCCATACATTTCAAGAATCTCAATCAGCTGTTGTTGCGCGCGATGCGGGACTCCGTTCGACGAAAGACGCGGACCGCCACAGCGTACAAGACCTAGCTCGTGGCTGCTCCACTCGTCAGCGTTATCGTCCCGTGTTTCAATGCCGCACCCTACCTGGCGGAAGCGATCCAAAGCATTCTTGGCCAGGGCCATGCCCCGCTCGAAACGATCGTCGTCGACGATGGCTCCACGGATGGGAGCGGCGCGATCGCGCAATCGTTCGGTGAG
This sequence comes from Vicinamibacteria bacterium, assembly GCA_041476545.1. Taxonomy (GTDB): domain Bacteria; phylum Acidobacteriota; class Vicinamibacteria; order Vicinamibacterales; family CAVVIG01; genus JBGOTP01. The sequence goes on from JBGOTP010000074.1 coordinate 3,401, forward strand.
AAAGTCATCTATCGGAGGCAGGCCAATCAGGGCATCAGCAGCGCGAGAAACACAGGACTGGAAGATTGTCGCGGCGACGTCATTGCCTTTCTCGACGCCGACGATCTCTGGACCGACCGGAGCCTGGCAGTCCGCTTGGCCGCCCTAGTCGGCACCCCGGAGGCTGGCTGTGTTTACGGTGGCGTGGAGCAGTTCATCAGCCTGGATGTCTCCGAAGCCGAACGCAGTCACATCGTCTGCCCGCCGAAGCCCCGCCAGGGGCGTATAGCCGGAGCGCTGATCGTGACGCGCAACGCCTTCGAGCGTATCGGGTATTTCGACCGGAACTTTCGCCAAGGCGAAATGATGGATTGGGTCGCTCGCGCCGAAGAAGCGCGTGTGATGACGGTCAGTATCGATGCCGTGGTGTTGCGACGACGCATACACACGAACAACACGGTCAGGCAAAACCGGGAGCAACAGACGGATTACCTGCAGGTGCTGAAAGCCCTGCTCGATCGGCGTCGCCAGCAAGCCGGGTAAACGTACACGATGGCACACGACGGCACCCCATACAGCTTCACGAAGCCTGGCCTCTGGCCATCGCGGTCGCAGGAGCAACTGTTGCGCGCGGCCCTGCTCGACGGTGAGGCGGCCCGGCAAGCCTGGCAGCAATGGCGAGCGAGCATCGATCCCGACGGACACTTCGACCGGGGGAGCTTCCGACTGCTGCCCTTGCTGTATCACAACATGCACCGGCTCGGTGTTCAGGACCCGTTAATGCGGCGCCTGAAAGGTGCCTATCGCATGTCCTGGGTCGAGACCCACCGACTATTCCATCACATGCGGCCGCTGTTGCGGAGTTTGAGCGAGCGAGGCATACGGACGCTACTACTGAAGGGCGCTCCGCTTGCCTGTGCCTATTACGATTCGCCGGCGGTGCGCCCCTTGACCGACGTTGACGTGCTGGTGTACTCGCGCGATGTGCGCCGGGTGATGGGCTTTCTCGAAGCCTCAGGATGGAAGCGCCACGGCTCTGCCACTGACGAGGACCTGCACTACCGTCACTCCATGCAGTACTCCGACGTCGATGGTCAGGAATTTGACCTCCATTGGCATGCGCTGTATGAGTTTTGCCACGCCACGGCGGATGCCAGGTTCTGGGATCACTGCGTTCCATTCGAATTCGAAGGAGTCAACACCCATCGGCTGGACACCACTCATACTCTCCTGCACACAATCATCCACGGTATTCGTTGGAACACTGAGCCCCCTATCCGGTGGATCGCCGATGCTGTGACGCTCCTGAAGGCCGACGGGGACGGCGTCGACTGGGATTACATCGGACGCTTCGCGCAGGAGAACAGGATCGCCTATCGCCTCGCGCTCGGTCTGGGATACCTGGAACAGCGCTTGGATGTGCCGATCCCGGCGGTGGCCATGCAACGGCTGCTAAATGCCGGTACGACATGGTTGGAGAGAGTCGAAAACACCAACGTGTTGGCCGACCACGGCCGCATCTATCGGATTCCGATGTTTGGAAGCCTGTGGCTGATTATGACGGAGTATTGCCGCTTTGCCGCTGGCCAGGGACCGTTGAGGCAGTGGAGCGGTTTTCCGCACTATCTTCGCTACCGCTGGCACCTGAACGGCCGACGCGACATCCCCATGGTGTTCGTGAAGAGCCTCATCCGGCGAGCGAGACGGCTGTTGACTCGTCATGCGACGCACTCGATCGCCGAGAAGCCAGGCGCGGCTTGAATCGGCAGGCAGCAACCGTGACTGAAACCGGGAGCCAGGCACCCTCTCAACCAGGCGACGCAAGGCGGCCACTCAATGGCCGGCTGGCGCTATTCGACGGGTCCGCGTGGCGTTACTTCTACACGTACTGCCGGGACAAGCGATCGCGGCTTGCGTTCTATATCGTTGTCACGTCGATTCAATCGATGCTGGTGCTTCCGGTTCTCTACCTGGTCCGCTACACCTTCGACAGCGCGATCCCTCGGGGCAACGTTCGTATGCTCTTCGTGTTCGGCGCGGGCATTCTCGCCGTGCGCCTGGCCAACAGTCTGGTCAGCCTGCGGATGCGGGCCTTTGTCCTGAGAATCAATACGGATGTCGTTCATGCGATGCGACGGGATTTGGTCGTCAAACTATATGACCTGTCGCACGACTTCCATACCCGCATGAACAAAGACGCGATCCACACGCAGATCGTGCAGGATACCTCGCGCGTGGACGTCATGGGCAATGCCCTACTGTCTAACATACTCCCGGCGTTGGTCACGAGCGGTGCACTGCTGGTGGTGTTGTGCGCTCTCAATTGGAGGCTCGTGCTGGCGGCGGCGGCGATTGTCCCGCTGGTGTGGATCGCCGCCCACGTCACCGGGCGTTTCGTCAAGCGGGAAGTGTACGCGTTTCAACGCGCCTTCGAGGTGTTCAGCGGCGGTGTGCTGTTCGTGCTCAAGCATATGAACCTGACGCGCGTCCAGGGCTACGAGGCTGAAGAAAGCGAACGCCAAGCCGGTCATATCCGCGACCTTCGGGACAAGAGCGTGCGGATGGCCATGAGCTATGCGGTACACAACCAGGTGCAGCAGAATGTTTCCGGTGTGGCCGGGCTCGTGATTCTGGTTCTGGGCGGTGCCGCCATCGCCCAGGGACGGATGAGCCTCGGCGAGTTCATGTCGTTCTACGTCGCGGCAGGACTGCTGAACGGTTCGGTCAGTTCCGCTCTCGGTGGTCTACCGGAGGTCATCGCCGGCAACGCATCGCTCGTGAGCTTGCGTGCGTTGATGAGCAGCGATGACGTGAGCCCCTATGCCGGCCGGCGGCAAATCGGCTTTCGCGGCAACATCGAGCTGCGTCGGGTGGCGTTTCAGTACGGCGACGCTCGGCTGTTGGACGATGTCTCGCTCACGATCCGTCCCGGCGCGAACCTTGCCGTGGTCGGTCCGAATGGCACGGGGAAGAGCACCTTGGTGGGCCTGATCTTGGGCTTCAACAAACCTGGCCTCGGGGGCGTCTATGCCGACGGGATAGCGTACGACGAACTCGACCTGCGCCAATTGCGCCGGTCGATCGGAGTGGTCCCGCAGCATCCCACGTTCTTTTCCGGCACCGTGTTTGAGAATATTGCCTACGGTACGCCGGATGCGAGCCGCGCCGACGTCACGACCGCCGCGCGACTCGCCTTGGCGGACGAGTTCGTGCAGTCGTTGCCCAAAGGCTATGACACCCAGGTGGGCGACGACGGCGTTCGGTTGTCCGGCGGCGAATGCCAACGGCTGGCGCTTGCACGTGCTCTGTTGGCGCAACCAAGAGTGCTGATTCTCGACGAGCCGACCAACCACCTCGATGCGGAGTCGGTCGAACGCCTGATGGCTGGACTGATTGCCTGGCCTGATCGACCCGCGATTGTCACCATCAGTCACGACTCGCACGTGCTGAGCTACGTCGATGACGTTTATCGACTGAGCGACGGCCGGTTGCTGTCGCCTTTGGCTCAACGTTGCGCGAGCTAGCGAAAGGGCTAGATGGACGTCCCACACGCTTCTGAAGCCGAACAGCAGGAGTATTTCGAGAAGGCGCTTGAACTGGCCCTCAGCGCCGAGCGTCAGACGGGCACCTGCAGCGCGACGTTGCGGTTGGGCGATTCGATCGTCCGTCTGGTGTTCGCTGGCCAAGGCCTCGTGCCCCACCTTCTACCCGCGCTTGCGCATCTGCGCATCGACACCGACGAGAGGGCCGACCTGACGCTACACCTGTGGGATTCGGAAACATGCGGCATTGACATGCTGCCACCACCGTGCTCACGGGATCGCTTTACCGACCGGGGAGACCTCTGGGGCTTTACCAGCCATCGCTTCAGGATCGCCTTTCATTGGGGTGAGTTCTCCGTCAACTTGATGGACCTGGAGCGCGGCGTCGGCATCTATTGGGTGCCGACCTTCACCACCCTGCCGTACTGGGTGAATGCCTCACCTCTGAGAACACCGCTTCACTGGTGGATGGAAAAGACCGGTCGGCAGCTCCTGCACGCCGCTGCCGTGGGCACGCAGGACGGCGCGATCCTGATTACCGGGAAAGGCGGTGTTGGCAAATCGACCGCGGCGCTCGCCTGCCTGGCCGCCGGACTGACGTATCTGGCGGATGACTATTTGATCGTCGCCTTGGACCCGGTCCCCATGGTCTACAGCTTGTACTGCACCGCCAAGCTTGACCCCGACCAATTGAGGAGATTCCCGCAACTGACGCGTTACGTGACCAACGGACAGAAGCTGCACGACGAAAAGGCGGTGATGTTTCTGTGCCCGGACTTCGACGAACAGATCGTCTTATCAGCACCGCTCGTCGCCGTGGCCACGCCGCGAATTTCCGGCCAGCCGGTCACGAGATTTTCACCAACGTCGCAGCAGACGCTGCGACGTGCGGCCGCGTTTACGACGCTTTCGCAACTGCCGAATGCCGGGGGGCGGACCCACGACTTCATTTGTCGGTTGATTGACCAACTGCCGGCGTTGGAACTGACATTAGGCACACATCTGGAGCAAGTACCGAATGTCATCGCCGCATTTCTTCAGGATCCAGGGCCTGTGATCGAGGAGTGCCGGAGCGCCCCTGCTCCACAACGTCCGATGCAGCCGCCGTTGATCACGGTGATCATTCCAGTGCACAACGGCGCACAGTTTCTCCCCGACGCAATCAACAGCGTCCTCTCCCAAGACCATCCAGCTTTGGAGATCATCGTGGTCAATGATGGCTCCACGGACAACACCGCGGAGGTGATACGCGGACTCGGCGTCGATGTCCGGTATTTCGAGCAGGAGAATGGCGGCCCGGCGGCCGCCCGTAATCGCGGTGTCAAAGATGCCTCGGGCGACTACGTCGCGTTCCTTGACGTCGACGATCTATGGCCGGAGAAGAATCTCAGCAGGTTGCTCGACGTGTTACACCATGAGCCGGACATCGAAGTCGTCCACGGCCATGCGCAGTTGATGGAGTGGGATCCCTCGACTCGGCGCTACGAATACGTTGGGAATCCGAACGAATCGTTCCCGTATTCGATCGCGGCCGGTCTGTATCGCCGCCGCGTGTTCGAACGCGTGGGTCTATTCGACATCAGCCTGATCTTCGGCGAAGACACCGATTGGTACAAGCGCGCCCACGAATGCGAGATTGGCATCAAGCGATTGGACGAGGTGACGTTGTTGGTCCGACGACATACCAAGAACATGACGCGCGGGAAGTCGCTGGTGGAAGTCAATGCGTTGCGAGTGTTTAAGAAAGCATTGGACCGGAGCAGGAACCGGGCGGCGGTCGACGCCTGACAACGGCGCCATGCGGCCGTAGCCCGCGTGTTGATGGGGCCGTGTTCGCCGCGGCATTCCGGCCGTCCTCCGCTATGATGCCGCATGCTCGATCGAATGAAGGTTGTCGTTTCCCTCGCGCTCGCGTGCGCGTCGCTGACAGGCTCGGCTCAGTCGCCCTTCGCCTCACGCGTGGTCGCGAGCGGGCTCGGGTCCCCGTGGGAGATCGTGTGGGGACCCGACGCGCATCTCTGGGTCACGGAGCGCACCGCCCGGCGCATCGTGCGCGTCGATCCGCGGACCGGCGCGATCGCGCTCGCCGCCACGATTGACGAGAGCTACGACCCGGGGCTGGCCTGGCATGAAGGTCTGATGGGCCTCGCGCTGCACCCTGAACTGCTCAAGGGCACCGGCCACGATTACGTCTTCGTGGCCTACACGTACGATGCCGATCCGGGGCCGGCGATGGCGCGCCGGTTCAAGGTCCGGCGCTACACGTACCACGCGGCGACCGGGACTCTGGGCCAACCGGTGGACATCCTCACGAATCTTCCGGCCTACGTCGATCATGCCGGCGGGCGGCTCGCGATCGGTCCCGACGGGAAGCTCTATCTCTCGAAGGGCGACGGCGGCGCCAACTTCGTGAACAATCCCTGCCTCCCGAACATGGCGCAGGATCTGCCCACCGCCGCGCAAGTGGCCGCGCACGACTGGTCCGCGTACGTCGGGAAGATCCTCCGGATGAACCTCGACGGCACGGTGCCGTCCGACAACCCGCTCTTGAACGGCGTTCGCAGTCACGTGTATTCGTACGGGCATCGCAACCCGCAGGGCCTGCAGTTTGGACCGAACGGACTGCTGTACGAGTCGGAACACGGCCCGGGCACCGACGATGAACTGAACTTGATCGTGGCCGGCGGCAACTACGGCTGGCCGTACGTCGCCGGCTATCGCGACGACCGTGGCTATGCGTTCGCCGATTGGTCGCACTCCACGAACCCGCCGTGCGCGTCGTTGAAGTTCGACGAGTTTGTCGTGCCGCCGTCGGTGCCGCAACAGCGCGAATCCGCGTGGGCGGGCACGTTCAATCCGCCGATGCGGACGTTCTTCACCGTGCCGGCCGACTACGACCAGAAGGCGTCCGGCACCGCGACGATCGCCGCGGGCGGGCTCGAGGTGTACTCGGCGGGCGAGATTCCCGGCTGGGCGACGTCGATTCTGCAGACCGGCATGACGATGGGCCGCGTGTACCGGGTGAAGCTCAGCGCCGACGGCCGGACGGCGGTCGGGGACAACGAGGAACTGTTCCGCACCGCGAATCGGTACCGCGACATCGCCACGGCGCCCGACGGGCGCACGTTCTATCTCGTCACCGACAACGACGGCTTCGGCCAGACGCTCGACCCGAGCGGCGCGCGCGTCAGTCGCTTCGCGAATCCGGGGTCCATCCTCGAGTTCACGTACGTCGCTCGCCGGCCGTAGAGTGCACTGCGAAATTGGAATTCGGAATTCGGAAAGCTCGCTCTGAACCTTCCTGATTCCTAACTTCCTATTCCTAATTACGGAACGTCCTCTTTAGGGCGCGTAACAAGACCTCCGAAAGCTGACCTGCGGTCGCAGGGGGACCAGATGGGGCTCGACGGCCGCCACCAACTTACACTTGCGACATCGCTCCGTCTCGTGACCGTCACGGCAACGTGGTATGGTCTCGAGACTCACCGGCGGTCCATAAGCGTTCTTGGACCCAGTTCACTCGGTCTCGCGTAGAAGCATCTATGTTCGTCGCACATGGACGCCCAGGTTGGCGAACATCATTCTTGGAAGGACGTACCCATGACGAAGGCTTCTCCCCGCGCGCTGTTTGTCTCCGCTACCCGCCTCATCGCGATATGCACGGTCGTGCTGCTCGCCATCGTACTGACGACTCGCGCGGTGCGCGGACAGGGGCCGTGGCATGCAACCGTTGGCGCCCAAAACAAAGATCTTGGGCACCAAGCGTTGGCGTTCCTGCCGAATGAACTCTGGATCCATGAAGGTGACACGATCACCTGGAACTTCGAGGCTGATGAAATCCACACGGTCACGTTCCTCAAGACCGATCCGACGGCTCAGTCGCGCCCGCCCTTCCCGGTGGGCTGCCCGGGGTTCTCCGCGGGCCCGGCGAGCTTCGACGGGACAACGTGCGTGACGACCCCGCCGCTCGTGAAGGGACAGCAGTTCAGCGTCACCTTCCCGAAGAGGGGCAACTATAGACTGGTGTGTCTCGTCCACTCGAACATGACCGGCGTGGTTCACGTGCTGGACGCGTCCGCCCCGCTTCCCTTCGACCAGCAGGACTACAACGAACAAGCGGCCGACGAGCGGCGGGACATGCTGTCGGACGGCGATCACGCGGATCAACACGGTCACGATGAGCACCGCGGCTGGTACGCGGAGCATGTCTTCGGGCATGCCGTGGTCGCAGGCACCGGCGAGGTCACGGCGAGCGCCGGCGGATCCCAGACGCTCTCGATCATGCGGTTCAATCACGACGACATCACGATTCGCGTCGGTGACACTATCGAATGGACCAATGACGACCCGGTGACGCCGCACACGATCACGTTCGGCACGGAGCCCGCAGACCCGATGCCACCGTCCGGCGGCGTCACGGTCGATGCGGATGGAGCGCGGCACGCCACCATTCACTCCACTGCCGACAGCGCGCATTCGGGATTCATCGTCGCGGCAGCGCAAGAACGGCCGTTCCTGGCACAAGCGCCCCTCGGCGTCACCCACTTCCGCGTGACGTTCACTCACGCTGGCACGTATCCGTACATCTGCGCGCTGCACGACAACCTTGGAATGAAGGGCTGTGTCTTGGGGGCGGTCGGGTGGCTCATAACGGGCCTTCCGTTGACCCGACCCGTCTAATCCTTCCTATCGTCTATCGTCCGTCTGGCAGCGGGAAACGGATCTCGATGGCGGGACGAGCGGCGGGCCCATGTCCTGAAGCTCGATGGACCATTTGCCCGCGCTGACATAAGATCGCCCCCATCGAGCCGGGGAGGAGAGCGAAATGAAATATTGCATGTTGCTGATGGCGGCAGGCGCCGCGCTCACCATAGGGGGTTCCCATGCGCAGACCCGGCCGGCCGCAAGCCCGGCTCAAGCAGGCCCGGCGCCGGTGAAGGCGATAGTGATGATGTCGGCGGTCATGCCAAGCACGGACTTTGAACGGTCCAAGGCATTTTATGTCAAAGGCATGGGGATGACCGCCTCCCCTGGCGCCAATCCACGGGAGCTGGTCCTCTCCTTCCCCGGGGGCGGGTCGAATCTTATGCTGATGCTGAGCACACCTGCAGCCGGTGCGCCGCCGCGCGCTCCGGGCAGCGCCATTCTCCAGGTTCCCGACATGAAGGCGCTGGTCGCCAGTCTGAGCGCCGCAGGATATGCGATGAAAGGGAATGTCGTGGAGATGGCCCAATATCACATCTCGGTTGGCAATGTGGAAGATCCTGACGGAAACCACTTCGAGATCATTGCGCGCAGCCAGTAAGCGGGTCCCACGCGGGCTAAAGTCTCAACTTGAGGGCTTGTCGCCGGAGCTGGAGACGCTGACATCGAGACCCGAGGACAGCAGCCGCCTACGAACATCCTGTATACGCGCAACCAATTCGGCTGACCTGAGCTCGGGATGATCTTCGAGCAACGCGAGGATGTCGGCCACGTCGTGTTCGCGCTTGCTGGGACGACGCTTCGGCTCGGCTGCCGCCGCCAATTTCAACACGATAAGATCAGCGACGGTCGCCACCCGCAACTGTACGCCGCCGTCGAGGTCAACGATGCTGGCGTGCTCGACGGCATCGATAATCCCCTCCTCCTCGGCGGAGAACTGCACACCCGTCCGTTGTTTCAGCGGACCCGGGCCGGGTGCGCGCCAGTTGTCGCTGTGGTCATGACGGCCGGTGTGGTCAAAGCCGGCTTCAAGGAGAGCCTTGCGGGGCACATCGGCATAGGTGGGCACCGCGAGATCGATGTCGAGGGTACTCCGTGGCTCCTCCGTGTGCAGCTGCACCGCCACGCCGCCAATGAGGGCATAGGGCACGTGTTCCCGTTCGAGCAACTGCGCGATGAGACGCAACGATCGTTCCTTTGAATCACCGTCAGGCAAGCCCATCGTTTCACCCCACAGTTGATCGAGGGCATACCCCGTGGCCAAACGCTCGCGGGCTTCAGCTGTCGTTGGCGCCTTCATGCTGGTGAAATTCTAGCATCCCAGTGCTATTCTCGTCCGGTCTCGACTTCGCCGTACCGTTCGACATGACGCAATGGTTCGGACTGCCCGACAACCCTCGCTAGCGTCAGCGTGACGCGGGCGGGGGCACGCGGCGCGTGGGCTGCCACGCGGGCGTGCCTTCCTCCCACTGGTTGTCGGTCAACTGCTGCAGATTCGATCCGTCGTACCGCATGACGAAGATCTCGCCGTACGGCTGCGGCGCGTCGGTGTACGTCATCTCGTCCTTGAAGCCCATGCGCGTGGACGCAAAGACGATGTGCTCGCCGTCGGGCGACCACGCCATGTGCGCGTCGTTCCCGCGGCTGTGGGTGAGACGCTTCACGCCCGTGCCGTCCGGCTTGATCGTGTAGATCTCGTAGTCCCCATCGTCGAGCCGCGAAAACATGATCACATCGCCGCGCGGCGACCACAGCGGGAAATTGTCGTAGCCGTCCACGAGCGTTGTCACCTTGCCGGTGTCGACATCCATGATGCGGAGCCCCTCGCCCTCGGGTCCAAACGATCGGTAGACGACCCGTTTGCCGTCGGGCGACATCGACGGGAACCCGTTGTTGTTCGGGCCACGGGTCAGCTCGCGGTACCCGCTGCCGTCGGGACCCACCATGGCGATCTGAGCGCCGCCTTCGACGCGATCCTCGGGTTCGAGAAACAGCCCATGGAAGCCGTTGAAGAACGCGTTGAAGATACCGATGCCGAAGATGATCCGATCGCCGCCGGGCGACCACTGCGGGCCGAGCACGTTGCGCGTCGGGTCGCGATAGACAACTTGTGTGGTGTCGCCGGCGACCGCCGCCACGCCGACACCCGCGCCCAACGCACCGGCGCCACCGCCGACAAAGGCGTACCGATCGCCGGCCGGGCTGAACGATGGACCGGCCGAGGTCAGCGTCAGCTCGTATTCAGGATTGCGACTCCATGTCTTCACCCACGCTTTGCGTTGAAACGTCACGCGCTTGTGGAAGACCACGCGTGCGCCATCCGGCGCCCAGGCGGCCGTCCGGATCGCTCCCTTCGGCCCTCTTCGGCCGTCTGCGTAGAAGATGCCGGGATCATTGCCGTCCTTCCGGATGTACACGAGCGTGCCGTCCGCGATCACGGACGGGTTGAACTTCACGCCGGGACCGGCTCGCATGTCTGTCGATGTGTTCGTGGCGATGTCGATGGCGACGATCCGCGTGTCTTCAGGATGCTCGGCGACCGGGCGGCGGTTGTCGAGCGTCTGCTCCCCGGTCATGCAGTACCCGATGACGCGACGACCGTCGGCGGTCCATTTGGGGCTGCCGCAGAAGCCGCCGTGTTCCGTGATGCGTTTCAACCCGGATCCGTCGGGACGAATGATGAAGAGGTCGGCGAGCTGCAGGTGCTCCCATCGGCCATGCGCAAACGGCAGGTTGCTCGCGCGATCCGAGGAGAAGGCAATCCATTTTCCGTCGGGCGACCACGCCGGCCGGAAATCGCCGCCAGGGCCGGAGGTCAACACCTTCGCACGCCGCGTTTGCAGGTCCAACGTCCAGAGATCGGCGGTGCCGCCGTTTCGTGTGCTGACAAAAACGACCTGCTTGCCGTCGGGCGAGAAGGCCGCTTGATCGTCGTAGGCCGGACTGTCGGTGAGTCGCTCCAGACCGCTGCCGTCGGCCCGCACGCGATACAGGTCCGCCGATCCGTTCCGCTCGGAGGTAAAGACGATGGACTGTCCGTCGGGCGACCAGGTCGCGTCGTAATCGGCGTCGGCGGGCGTGACGAGCGGCCGTTCGCCGGTGCCATCGGCCGCCGCGATAAACAGGCCGATCTGTCCCGGCTGAGGAAACACTCTGGCGAACACGATCTTCTGCGGTTCGGAACCGGCGACGACGGTTCCGAGCGCGGCACAGGCGATGAGCACGATGCGTTTCATCGGGGTGGCCTCCATCACGCCGTATTGTCCGCCGAAACGAATGAGCCGCGCGCTCGAATCGTCGTCGTCGGCTCAGCGAGCCTGGAGGGATAGCCGGAATGCGGCCATCTCCTCGCCATTGCGAACCAGCAGGACGTCGCCGACCAGCACCGGGTGGTTCCAGGTCTTGCTATCGAGCGCCGGGAACCGTGCGACCTCGGTGAACTTGTCTGGGGTCGCGCTGACCAGCGCGAGCTCACCCTCCTCTGACAGCACGAGCAACACGTCCTGGTCGGGCAGTAGCACGAGCTGCCCGTTGCCGTAGCGCCCGCCCTTCCACTTGCGCTTGCCGTCCTGGAGGTCGATGCACGCGAGGATGTTGCCGTCGAAGCCGAAGGCATGGCCTTTGTGCACGACGAGGTCGTTGAAGATCGGTTTCAGCCCGTTCGACGTCCAGCGCTCGTTCACGGTCCATCCCCCGGGTCCGTGGCCAACCGTAATGCGACGCGTGCTTCCGCTGTCGCTGATGAGGACGTCGCCGTCGGCGGTCACGGCCGGCTGCACGATGGGGGAGAATGTCGACGCTGACAACGCGTGCTCCCAGAGCAGCGTGCCGCCCGCTGGCGCGACGCTGGTCGCGCCGGCCTCGCTCAGCAGAAGGATCTGCTCGACTCCCTCGATGCTAGCCAGATGTGGCGAGCTGTAGCCCGTTCCGTGAGCAGAACCGACCCAGCGCGGCTTGCCGGTGGCGAGATCGTAGGCCACAAGCTGGCTCGCGGCGGCGACGACGACCATGTCGTCGACGACCAGCGGCGAGCTCGAGAATCCCCACATCGGGACCTCCGTGCGGGTGTCGGACGCGACGTTGCGCGACCACACCACGGCGCCGTTACCGGCGTCCAGCGCGTTCAGGATTCCCGTTGCACCGAAGGTATAGACGCGGCCGTGGCTGAGGGTCGGCGTCGCGCGGGGCCCGGCACCGCCATTCGACTCCCAGAACCGGGTCGCGTCGCGGTGCATCCACACCGGCTTGCCGGTGGTCATGTTGTAGCAGGCGACGATCTCGTCGTCACCTCGCTGTTCCTGCGTGTAGAGCAGGCCCCCGCGGACCGCGAAGGACGACCAGCCCGGTCCAATCGGCCGGCGCCAGAGTGGGACCGGAGGGTGCTTCGCCCAGTCCGTCTCGATCCGCACACCGCGCACGATGCCGTCGCGTTGAGGCCCGCGGAAGCC
>JBGOTP010000075.1:0-15804 GCA_041476545.1 Vicinamibacteria bacterium
ATCGGCCGCACCTGATTCTGCTGAGCGTAGATCCACGCGATGAACAGCATCTGCACCGCGCCGCCGCGGTACCAGTTGCCCTGCTCGTAGTACGGCCCGACGCGACCGACCCCTGCGCCGAAGCCCTGCACGTTCATCGCGGCATAGCCGTGATGGCCAAGCGCGGCGACGCCCATCTGATATTCGGCCGTTGATGAGCATCCGGTCGTGCCGATCTTTCCGTTCGACCACGGCTGATTCGTGAGCCAGTCGACCGTGTTGTAGCCGTCGGTCTTCGATCCGAGGATGTCGTAGTTGCCTTCGGAGAAGAAGTGTCCGCGCTCGTTCTGCACGACGTACGCGTAGCCTTTCTTCACCGCGGTCAGCTGTGCGCTCATGTCCGCCGGCACGCCGTTCTGGATGTCCCAGAAGTTGAAGTTGTAGGGCGTCCGCACCCAGATCGTCGGCACTTTGCCGGTCGCATTTTTCGGCCTGTAGATGTCGGTGGCGAGCCGCACGCCGTCCGGCATCGGCATCATCACCTTGCGTTCGACGACGGCGAGCGACTGGAGCTCGTTTTCCGTGTCGATGCGGCGCTGCCTGTCGGCGGCGCTGAGTCCGCCCTGCTGCGCGCGGACGACCATGGCCGCGCAAGAGATGGCGATAACCGTCGCGACGATGAGCGGGCGGGCGTGCTTCTTCATGCGGGCGATGATACCGCCGTCCGACGTCAAGCGCGCTTCCGGATGTTGGAGCGCGACTCGGGCGATCGGTGCCATAATCCGGGCCATATGGACGACCGGGATTCCACGCTCAACCGCCGCGACTTCGTCAAAATCGTCGGCGGTGCCGGCGTGGCCGCGGCAGCGGGCCTTTCGTCGCTCGATGTGCTCAATGCCGCCCCGCAGGCCCGCCAAGCCAACGTCGCTCCGGGACCGGACGCGGCCGAGCGCGAACTCGCGCTGCTTGCGCTTGACGCCGCGAGGTCTGCCGGAGCCGGCTACGCCGATGTCCGCATCTCGCGTCACAACTTCGAATCGCTGAGCACGCGCGAGCGCCAGATCACCGGCGTGAGCAAGCGCGAATCGTACGGCATCGGCGTTCGCGCGCTGGTCGGTGGCTCCTGGGGCTTTGCGGCCACCCGTGATGTCAGCCGCGACGGGGTCGTCCGTGCCGCCCGCGAAGCGGCCGCCATCGCCGCCGCCAACGACAAGGTCGCGCCCAACAAAATCGTCCTCGCACCCGTCGCCAAGGTTTCCGATGGACGGTGGATCACACCCCACAGGGTCGATCCGTTTTCGATTTCCATCGAATCCAAAGCCGAACTGCTGTTTCGGATCAACGAAGAAGCGCTCAGAGTGAAGGGCGTTCGCTTCGTGACGTCGAACGTGCAGTCGGTGAAGGAAAGCCGTCTGCTCGCAACGTCCGAAGGCTCCATCATCCAGCAGACATTCATCCGCGTGAGCCCCGAGGTGACGGTGACCGCGGTCGCCGCCGACAACTCCGACTCGCAGGCGCGTAGCGGCGCCACGGCTCCAGCAGGCTATGGCTGGGAATACGTGACCGGGCTCACGCTCCCGGAAAGCGCGTACCGCTACGCCAACGAGGCGGTGATGAAACTTTCCGCGGCGCCCGTTGAACCCGGCGTCTGGGATCTGGTGCTCCATCCGTCCCATCTGTGGCTGACCATTCACGAGTCCATCGCCCATCCCTCCGAACTCGATCGCGCGCTCGGCTACGAGGCCAACTACGCCGGAACGACATTCCTCGCGCCGCCCGAGAAGGTCCTTGGCAAGTTCCGACTCGGCAAGGAGCTCATGACGTTTGTCGCCAACCGCACGGAAGTCGGCGGCTGCGCGACGGTCGGCTGGGACGATGAAGGGGTCGCGGCTTCGTCGTATCCCATTGTCGACAAGGGGCTGTTTGTCAGCTACGAGAGCGCCACGCGCGAAATGATCGACTGGGTCGCGCCGATGAGCAGGCTCAAGATCGCGCCCGGTCATTCGTACGGCGAAGACTGGTCGTCGATTCCGTTCCCGCGCATGCCGAACGTCAGCCTGCTGCCGGCGGCCCGCAACATCAGCGAAGCAGAAGTCGTCGCCAGCACGAAACGCGGCATCTTCATCGAGGGGAACGGCTCGTACTCCATCGATCAGCAGCGCTACAACTTCCAGTTTGGCGGCCAGACGTTCTGGGAAATCAAGGACGGAAAGAAGACGCGGATGCTGAGAGACGTCGCGTACGTCGCGCGGACGCCGGACTTCTGGAACTCGATGGCGATGGTCGGCGTCCGCCAGACCTACCAGCTCGGCGGATCGTTCTCGGACGCCAAGGGACAGCCGGGGCAGTTGAGCTCGGTCTCGCACGGATGCCCGGTGGCCCTCTTCCGGAACGTCAACGTCCTGCGCACCGCGTGAGACGGCCATGAAAGAATTAGGCCTTTCGCGCGACGACATGAAGGTGCTCTGCGATCGCATTTTGGGATTCGCCAAAGCCGATCACACGCGAGTGACCGTGAATGCCGGCGTCCGTGGTTTCACGCGAACCGCGATGAACCGTGTGACGACCGCGGGCAGCACGGACGATATTTCCATCCGGGTCTCGAGCGTCTTCGGCAAGCGCATCGCGTCGGTCGACACGAACCGCATCGACGCCACCTCGCTCGAGAAAGCGGTAAAGGATTGCGAGGCGCTCGCCCGCCTGTCGCCCGAGAACCCCGAGTACATCCCGGACCCGGGGCCGCAGACCTACGCCGAGGTGAATGGCTACTATCCCTCGACCGGCGATCTGACGACCGAAGATCGCGCGAGGTCCGCGTCTCTTGTGCTCAAGGGCGCCGAGGCGGCGAATACAATCGCCGCCGGGTTCATCGACATGTTCGCCGGGTCCGAAGCGGTTGCAAACTCGAAGGGCCTCTTCGCCTATCACGCAGCCACCGGCGTGGCGTCCACGTTGACCGTCCGCACACCGGATGGGTCGTCCTCGGGATGGGCGGGCGGCGAAGGCGCCGACTGGACGACGATCGAGTCCGCGCGGATCGCCGAGGACGCCATGCGAAAGTGTCAGACATGGCGCGGCAAGACGGCACTCGATCCCGGCACGTACGAAGTCGTCCTCGAACCGACCGCCGTCGGCATGTTGCTGCAGCGGATGATGTCGGCCTTCGATGCGCGATCGGCCGAGGAAGGACGATCCTACCTGTCGAAGCGCGGCGGCGGCACGCTCCTCGGAGAACAGCTCTTCGACCAACGCGTCACCATCGCCAGCGATCCGGGTTTCGCGAATGGAGAAACCGCGCCGTTCACTGGCGTTGGCGAACCTGTTCAGAAGAATGTCTGGGTCGAGAACGGCGTCGTGAAGGATCTGTCGTACTCGCGCTTCTGGGCACAACGCAAGGGCGTGCCCCCCAAGGCGGGGATGTCGAACTTCATCATGTCCGGAGGCGAGGCATCGATTGACGATCTCGTCAAGTCGGTGACGCGCGGTGTCCTCGTCACACGCTTCTGGTACATCAGACCGCTGAATCCGCGAACGCTGACCCAGACCGGTCTCACGCGCGACGGCACGTTCCTCATCGAGAACGGGCGGATCAGCCGTCCGGTCACGAACTTCCGCTTCAATCAGTCGCTCGTCGAACTGCTGCAGCACGTGGAGATGGTGGGCCGTCCGACGCGAGTCTGCGCGAGCGAGAACAGTTCGGCGGGTACACCCATCATCGTGCCCGCGCTGAAAGTCCGCGCCTTCAATCTGGCCAGCGTCAGCGACGCGGTCTGACGGCGGGGCTGAAGCCCCGCACTACGAGTGGGCGACGCGATCTGACATGGGCACAGTCGTAGTGCAGGCCTTCAGGCCTGCTCCATCACGGCCTCTCAACTGGAGACCTATTTGGCCGGCGCGACTTCGAAACGATAGATGACGTACGAAATCGGCCCGTCCAGCTCGCTGAACCGGTGCGGCAGACCGGCCGGCACGATGACCACGTCTTTGGGCTTCACCTTCTGGCTCACACCACCGATCTGCGTGACGTAGTAGCTGGGCGTCGGTCCCAGATTCGGCGGGTCGGATACCGGCCGCGGCTCCGTCGGCGTGCCTCCGGTCACGAGGGTGCCGGAGCCCTCGACGATCTGATAGATCTCGGTCAGGTCGTCATGCAGCAGCGCTCGCGGTTCAGGGGCCGTGCGGTGCACCATGCCGATGCGCACGATCCCGCCCTTCACCGGCGTCTGCTTCATCAGCTTGTCCAGCGTGTTATTGGCGACGGACTGCTTCATCGTCGACTCGATGTCGGCGGCACCGAGATAGGCCGCCGGCGGCGGGTCCTGGGCCAACATCAGTCCGGAGAAGAGCGCGATCAGGGTCAGCATGCGCGTAGCTTACACCTCAGGCCTACTTCAGCGGCAATCTACCCTGCGGGTCGGACCGGACGATCATGTACGAGATGTCGCCCTCGAGATTGCTCCACCAGTGCGGCGTACGTCCGGGGATGATGATGACGTCGCCCTTGGTGACTCGCCGGGTCACACCACCCTCGATGCGCGATCCTCTGACGCTCGTGCTCGTTGCCGGCTCCCGTCGCGTGTCGACGAGCGTGCCTCCGGTCACGAGCGTGCCGGCGCCCTCCAGCATGTAGTACACCTCGCTCGTGGTCGTCTCGTGCAGGATGGCGTCTTGCCTGGACGCCTTCGGCCTGAAGACACCGTAGATGCCGACCCGCGATCCGCCGACGTTGACGATGCGAATCGGGAGATCGCTGATGGCGTCCCTGGGGAGTTGTTTGATGAACGCCTGCATGTCCGCGGCGGTGACGTCCACGGCAGGCAGCGGCGTCTGTGTCTGCGCGGGTGCGGACGTTGGCGTCGCCCGTGGCGTGGCCTGGGTAGCTGTCGATGTCGGCGCCTGCGCATGAACAGCGGACGCGTACACAAATAGGAGCAGGCCCGCAATTAGTTTCCGTGTTGTTCTCGGCATTTGTTTTTCTATCCTGTTCTCTGCGTTTTCTGCGGCCTCTGCGGTAATCGTCGTTTCCGGTCGTCGTATCAGACCCCGAGTTGCGTCGCCAGATCCTTGAGATTCTTGCTGAGAAAATCGTAGCGCCCGGCGGCCGGCATCGTGGACGATCGTTCCGGTCCGTTCTCGAGCGGCCGGTGGACGTAGGCCGTCTTCAGACCCAGTGCCTTGGCCGAGTCGAGATCGCCGGCGTGCGCGGCCACCATCATGACGGCCTCCGGCTTCACGTCGAAGAACTCGCCCGGCATGAGATACGTCTCCTTGTCCGGCTTGTAGTGGCGCACGAGCTCGGTCGACAGAATGCAGTCCCACGGCAGGCCGGCGAACTTCGCCATGTTCGTGAGCAACGACAGATTACCATTCGAGAGTGGGCCGAGCACGAAGCGCTTACGAAGACGCGTGAGGCCGGCGACCGAATCCGGCCATCCCTTCAAGCGGTGCCAGATGCGATTGAGGTGTGCTTTCTCGTCTTCGCTCAGTCCTTCGATCTTGAAGCGGACGAGCAGATCGTCGAGCGTCATGCGATGAAGGACGTCGAGTTTCGTCCACGGCAGCTGACCGCTGCGGACACGGTTCATCGCGGGTCCATAGCCCGCGCGCCACGCATCGGCGAATGCCGCCCAGTCGACCGTCAATCCCTTGGTGCGGCCGAGCTGCTGCCCTTCGGCAATCACCGCCGAGCGCCAGTCCACCACGGTGCCGAAGGTATCGAAGACCAGGATCTGCACGCCAGGGATCTGTGCCGGTGCAGCTACCGCACCGGGCATCGCCTCGCGCGCCGAGATCCGTTCAGCCAGGACGGACGACAGGCCGCCGACGACGACCGTGCCCGTCAGAAATGTTCGACGATCCATGCGTCCTCCTTTGTCCGGCCCTACTTCTTCCGGTCAATCTGCCGAAGCAATTCGTCGACGGCGGTATCGAGCTGCGCGTCACGGCCGGAATACGATTCGCCGACCTGACGCTTCACCGGGATGTCGACCGGACGCGGATTCAACTCCATCACCTTACCGTCGGTCCCTTGAACCCTTGTCGAAGGCAGTCTCACAACCGTACCGTCCAGCAGCGACATGTTCGAGGTGTAGATGATCCACCCTGCGGTCGGCTCCCCGACCACTTTACCGAGCTTCAGCGATCGATACCCTTCCGTGAAATCTTCGGCGTCGGACAGCGAATGCTGGTTCGTGACGAGAATCGTCGGCACCCCCAACGCCCGCTGTCCGGTCACGCTACGCCCCGGCGCTGATGGCTGATTGCGCTGTGTCATCGTCAGATAGTTCTGCCGAGTAAAGACGTCGAGCGCGTACGCGTTGACGAATCCGCCGTTGTTGTTCCGCACATCGACGACGACGGCATCGCGCGACTGGTTTTCGGCATCGAGATCGAGATAGAGCTGAGTCAGCGCCCCTTCTGACATATCGAACATGTGCACGTAGCCCAGACGCCCGCCGCTGGCCTTCGCCACGTATTCGCGATTGTTCTCCACCCACTCACGGTAGACCAGATTCTTCTCGGTCGCCTGATTCACCGGTCGAATGGCGACGACGCGACGATTGGCGCCTGCGCCGTCGCTGGCGGCCACGACGATCTCCACGCGGTCGTTGATCTTGTGGCTGAGAATCTCATCGAGGCTGGTTCGTGCAGTGATCCTGACACCGTCAACCTGGAGAACGAACTCCCCCACCTTTATCCCAGCCACCGCGGCAGGACTCAATGGAATCACTCCGGTCACACGGAGTCGTCCGTTCTGTTCGTACTCGTTGCGATCAAATCGCAGCCCGAGCTTGCCGACCACCGGCGTTGCGCCAGCCGGCGCGTTGATGCCGGAATGCGATGAGTTCAACTCCCCGACCATGAGGCTCAGCAACCGCCGCATTTCATCCCGTGTCGCCGCGCCCGCGATGAGGGGCTCGTATCGACTGTGTACCGCCATCCAGTCGACACCGTTCAGCCCGGGATCGAAGTACGAATCGCGCAGGTACGACCATGCCTGATTGAAAACCTCCATCTTCTCCCGCGCGAAATCGACGTCCATGTCGGCGGTGACTGCGAGCCGTCGCGTCTGGCGCGACTCGACGGTGATGATGCTGATATGACCCTGTTCGCGGAAGAACACTTCCTTACCATCAGGAGTGAATTGCGGATCGCCTTTCCCACCGGCGGTCGACGTCAGCTGGCGCGCGATCGCCGGGTCGCGCGAAAGCTCGTCGATTGAGAACGTGTACAGATTCTGCTGGCCCGCCGCGCGCGCAACCAGCAATAGTGTCTTCCCATCCGGGCTGATCGTCTGGAAGCTCACGTCCACGCCGATCGGCAGAAGCGTGAGCCGCTTGCGGATGTCATCGAACTCGATCTCAACATTCTTGTCGCTCGATTTCGAAGACGCGTCTACGTCGGCCGGCTGTGCCTTTGGCGAGTTGGCGGGGGCCACCGGTCGAACGGATTCTTCCTTGAAGAGATCGCGGAACTGGTCTTCTCGAAATTGCGGCGTTCGCCGAATCAGATCAATGCGCGCGATCTGCCGAATTTCGCTGCGCTGCCCGGTGTCGAAGTAGATGGCCTTCCCGTCGGGACTCCACGAAATGGTATAGGCGGAAGAGTTTGCCAGAAAACTGACGGGGCGCGCGTCTGTGCCATCCGCCGCGACGACGTTCACGTTCATGAACGCCTTCGCGCCCGTTGTGAGATACGCGACCCAGCGATTGTCTGGCGACCACACAAGCGGAGGACTTCCGGCAAATGGAGGACGATCGAACGAGCCTTTCGCCAACAAGCGTTCCTGCTTGGTGGCGAGGTCGAGCACTCGGATCTCGCTATCTCCGCGAACGAAGGCGAGAGACTTGCCGTCGGATGAGAAACGTGATGAGTGGTCGCCATCGGTTCCATTGGTCAGACGCGTTTCCGTCCCGCCTGCGAAGTCGTACATGTAGAGATGTCCGACGGAATCGCGGTCCGACGAGTACACGAGCTTGCGGCTGTCCGGCGACCACAGCACGTGCGACTCGT
Organism: Vicinamibacteria bacterium; assembly: GCA_041476545.1. Taxonomy (GTDB): domain Bacteria; phylum Acidobacteriota; class Vicinamibacteria; order Vicinamibacterales; family CAVVIG01; genus JBGOTP01. The sequence goes on from JBGOTP010000075.1 coordinate 7,993, forward strand.
TTTCGGGCGTGCGGCTGATGCGTGCCGCATCTCCGCCGTCCTTCGCCGACGCAGCGAAGACTTCACCGTGAGCCACGAACGCGACCTTCTTCCCATCCGGCGACAACCTCAGCTCGGACATATTGTCCGTGATTGTGAGATGCTCGGTCGCCGTTGACGCGGGCGCCCCGCGGCGAACGATATTCACGCGGGCGGCGCGATTCGATGTCGGGTCGAGCGTCCACACGTCGAAATCGTGCTCGAAGGCGATGAGCTTTCCGTCCGTCGAGATCGACGGCCACAGGACGCGCCCGTTGCGGAATGTGGTCAACGCTTTTGGCGCGGCGACCGACCCGATGGCTTTGAACCACACGTTCTGCGCGCCGTTCCGATCGGAGACGTAGTAGAGCCCCTTTCCGTCAGACGACCACATGGGCCACATTTCCTTCGCGCCACCGTTGGTGACGGCTTCGTACTTCGGGATCGCTCCCTCGTGAACCAGCCAGATCTCGGCCTCGTCGAGATGACTCCGTCCGTTGCGCCACCACTGCCCCGAGGCGTTGGCGCGCGCGGTGATGGCCAGCGTCGATCCGTCCGGCGAAGGCGCCGAGAAATACTCGTTCGTGTAGCGATCTCCCGCGACCTCCATGGGCGTACCGCCGTCAGCGCTCACGCGAAACACGTCGTTCATGCCGGAGATATCGTGGCTGGTCGAGGAGAAGTAGATCCAGCGTCCGTCGTGCGACCAGCCATCGAGTTGCTCGAGCCCATCATCGAAGGTGAGTCGCTGCACATCGCCACCGGCAAAAGTGAGAACGTAGATATCGCCGCCACCGGTCCGGTTCGAGACGAATGCCAGCCTCTTCCCATCCGGCGAATAGATCGGCCGCGTGTCGTTCGCGGGATTCGAAATCAGCAGCCGCGCTTCGCCGCCACCCGCGGGTACCGCCCAGATGTCTCCGCCCGACACGAAAGCGATCTCCGTCCGGTCCGGAGAGATCGCCGGGTCGGTGAAGTAGGGTCGTGCCGCGACACTGTTGTTCTGGCTGTTTGTCGTCACCGCGAAGACGGCCACGACAAGAGTGGTGAACGCCGCTCGTCTTCGAAACATGAGTCTCTCCCAGCGTGAATTCAACCTGTGGCAATCCCGACCCGCGGCGTTCATAGTCCCTCGAGGAATGTGAGGATGGCATCGCGAGCCGGCTCGAACCTGTCGGCAAGAAACATGTGCGCGGCGCCTGGTATCATGACGAGTTTCGCGTTCGGGATCGCCTTCGCGAGAATTCGGCCATTGTCCGGTGGAATCAGCCGATCGTTCTCGCCGTGAATCACGAGGGTCGGCACGTTGATCGTACCGAGCCGATCGTGGCACCCCTTCCACGACCGCACAGCCTGAAGCTGTCCCAGATAGCCCTCGGCGGTGCGTGTCGTCCGCATCCGGATTCCCAGATCGTCCTCGATCCGTTCTCGTGGTGTCGAGGCGTCGTAGAGATAGGGCGCGGTCGCCCAGAACGCCTCTTCGCTCGTCAACGCCGGATTCGGATTGAGCGCCGCCCCCACCTCCCGCGTCGCCAGCACACTCGCTCGCCCGCCACACGATGTGCATCCGAGCACAAGCGATCGCACGTTGCCAGGACGTCGCAGCGCCAGCTCCTGGCTGATCATCCCGCCCATCGACAAGCCGAGCACGTGCGCGGACGCGGCGCCCGCGGCCTCCAGTACCGCGGCCGCATCATCGGCCATCCCCTCGATCGAGTACGGCCCGGGCGGGACGTCGCTGTGGCCCATGCCGCGGTTGTCGAACAGGATCGTCCGGAAGCGGGCCGAGAGCGGCGGCTCGATGCGGTGCCAGCGCTCGAGCACAGTGCCAAGGCCGGTGATGAGCAGCAGCGGCTCGCCCTGCCCTCGCGCCTCCCAGTAGATCTTCGCGCCAGCGCTCTCAACCAACGACATGAACGGTCCGTGTCCGCGCGGGCATCGCGTCTTTCACTTTGTGGGCGGAACTCGGGAAAGACTGAAGGTGCCGGTGGAAAAGCCGCTCGTGTAAAAGCCGATGAATTCCCGGTCGGTGGCGCGCCCAATCCAGTCGTAGACCCCGCCATCCTGCAGGCCGAGGTCCGCCGAGCCCTTGAACATCACCACGCGGCCGGCCTGTTTGCCCTCCATCTCGATCGAATACTTATAGGGGCGGCCGCAATCCCCCTCGAACGTTGCCTTCCAGGCGCCCGCGCTCTGCACCACGGTCGCATCGAGTTTGGCGCATTGCTCTCGCGGCGGCGTAGAGCTCTGAGCCGGGTTGTACGAGCTCCAGGTTCCGGTCCACTTCCCGACAATATCTGGGGGCTGGGCATTGGTCTGTGCACCCCTCTGCGCAAAGCCGACGACCGCAAGGCCCAGTACGAACACGACACTCGCGAACCAACGGTACTTGAACATGAACGTCTCCCGGCAGGGCTGAGCCCTGCTCTACGGCGCTCCGCGCGCAGCCAGCTTATCGATCTCCTCCCGATGTTTGATCACATCGAGCCTGAAGCGCTCGCCATATCGACGATCGTCGCTGCCGGATCCATACGACCAGCCGGGCAGCGCGCCAATCACGACCGCGGCCCATCCCATCACGACCTGGCCTTTGTGGCGGACACCGACCTCCACCGGCTGAGAAGACGATGGATCCACGGAACGAATGACCATGCCGTGGCAGTCTTCGTCGTCGAACGAGGTCGGGATCAAGCCAATCGAAATAATCGTGAAGAGCGGGACGATGGCGGTGTTGCAGTGGGCACCATTTGATATGGCCACCAGTTGCGCATCCGCCCCAGGGTGCGGCTCGAGGCGGCTCGCGCGAAACGCCTTGCTGCGGGCCACGAGTGCCGCCAGCGATTTCGCGTACGCGTCGGGGTCCTGGCTCGACTGTTCACCTGGATCCGAGTTCCAGGGCACGACGGACACCCTGTATGGAAGCGGCGCGGCCTCCAGCAACTTCTGCTCATCCGCGCTCATCGCCGCGGGACGACGATGGGCGTAGCAGCCGCCGGAGGCGGCAGCGATCGTCAGACACGCGAGCACCGCTGCGCACACGATCTGGTTGCGGCGTCCGATGCTGCTCCACACGCCCATGGGCCGCGTCGCTACCGGACTTTTCTACTTAACATCGTAGTCGTCGATGAAACGCGCGATCTCGTCCACGTACTGCTGCGGCATCGGTCCGCCGACGGCGATCGCCGTCAGATGCGTCTTCCCGGGCAGCACCACGTTGTGGAACACCTTCACCTCACGCCACAGCCTCATCGTCTTTCCGTAGGGGCTGTCGAACGCGCCGTTGACGCCGAGGATCGGAATGTTCAGCTTCGTGAGATCGACGGTGGACGTGCCAGGGGCGCCAGTGGCCGCCAGTGTCGCGGGCGTTCCACCTCGCGCGGTCGATGGAGCGGCACCTCGCGCAGTCGACGACGTCGCGGCGCCTCGCCCCGCCGACGGTGTCGACGCAGCGACGCCTCCCGTGGTCGACGCGGCGCCACCCGGCGCCGGTCCAAGCGCGCCGCTCGTCCGGGCGGCACCCACGCGTCCGCGGAAGCGGTCCATCGCCTCGGCATCCGCACCGGTGGCCTTCGGCAGCGCGTCGTCCAGCTTTGCCGCCAGGGCACGGAGTTCGGGATCAGTCTCGGTCATCCCCGATCCGCCAAAACCGGCCGTGATGAATCGCCCTGGACTTTTTTCGAGCAACGTGCCCACGAAGCCGCCGCCCATCGAGTAGCCGTGGATGTGCGCCGTCTGGATATGCAGATGATCCATCAGCTCAATCGTATCCTCTGCCCGTCCGGATCCACCGGGCTGCGGTTTGTCGCTCAAACCGTGATTGCGATTGTCGATGGCCACCACGCGGTGGTTCTTCGCAATCGCCGGGGCGATGCCGGTCGTGAACCACATGCGTCGCGCCGAATCCGAGTAGCCGTGAATGAGGACGACCCAGGAGCCGCGATCGCCAAGCGTCAGATAGTGAATCTTGACGCCGTCGGTGGCGGTGAAATATCCGTCTTTCGGTGCGTCGGCCGCATTGACGTTGGCGGCATTGGAGGCATTGGTGCCCTGGGCGCGAACTGCCTTCGCCGTCGCCGCCGCCATTGCCACGAGCATCGCGAGGGCCGCCACCATTTTCCACAAGTTCAACGTGCGTCGCATAGTCGTTCTCCTTTGAGCATCACCCGCCGCTCTGCGCGAATTGTAGCTCAAGCAGCGAGAACGGCTTCGAGACGCCAGACGCGATCGTCTCCTGCCCAGGCGCGCCAGACACGCCCCCAGCTCGCTACAGTTTCGTGGCGACATCCCCAACCCGAATCACGCCGGGTCGAACAACTCTGGCATTCACGCCGCGCAGGTGCAGCTCCCCGCCGACCGGCGAATTGACCCAGGTCATCGCATCGAGGCCAAAGCGCGCGACAAATTTCTTACACCCGGTGTGCGGCTGCGGCGTGATCTCGATCACCGCCGATCCGAGCGCCAACCGCGTGCCTGGAGGCAGATTCTCCGCGCTCAGATCCAGGTCGATGAACAGTTGATCTCCGGCGAGCGGCCAGCGATCCTTCCCCTGCGCCACCAGGGCAATCGCCCTGGTGTTCATGATGTTGAGCTGCATATCGGGATGCGGCGATCCATCCGGCGTCCGCCTGCTGGAGCGCGTTCTCCACGTGTCGCCGACAAGCCCTTCGACCGGATCGAGCTCCCCTTCTTCCAACACCTCGCGAACCTCGACCTGTGGGCGCCGCACGATCATCTCGAGCACGCCGCGATCTTTGGGTGAACGGCGGATCTCGTCCAACCCCGCATCCAACTCGTCTCTCGTCAAAAGCCTCACGCTCGCCGTCATTGCCATCCCTTTCTCTCTACTTCTAACTTCTGACTTTTACTTTTTCCCTTTTTCCGCTATTCCCTCTTCCTCGTCACCCATGTCGTCATGCAGCGTTGATCCTGCACGATCGTCGTCTTGAGCGGGTCGAGCAGCATGCCGCCCAGCCTGCGAGTGAGATCGAGCAGCATTCCTTCGTCGACGAGATACCGCTCGGAGCCATCCGGCAGCATGAACCGCCCGTTGCCTATCGGACGCACCCGATCCTCCATCCCGATCATCGACGCCAGACGACAGAACAGCAGACCACCGGGCTCGAGCACCCGCCACATGCTCGCGATCATCGTCTCACAGTGGCGCTCGTCGCGGGCGAAGTGCAGCACGGCGCTGCTGATCACAGCGCCGGCGAAGGCATCGGAAAACGACATCTGCTCCACCGGCTCGACGCGGAAGTTGCTGGCGGGCAGGCTCGGCGCGAGTGTCGCGGCCAGGCGCCGAACCGCGTCGATGGAGGCCGCGTCCTCGTCGGTCGCGAAGACGTCGTACCCCGACCGCAGCAGATACACCAGGTTGCGGCCGGATCCGCAGCCCGCATCCAGCACTCGCATCGAGGGCGTGATGCGGCCGCGCAACAGTTGATCGAAGAGGTAGATATCAATCTGCCCGAACTGCGTCGTGAGATCAGACATCGGCCGGACTCAGCCTGCTTTCTAGCGCGCAGGAAGCCGGGTTGGTGTGGGGACGCGTGCCGCGAACGTCTTCGGGTCGACCGCCGGATTGATCTTGAACGTGTCGAGACGCAATTCCTGATATTTCTTGCCGGCGATCGTCGTCGTGAAACGGTGGGGCCAGTTCACGCCGTCGGTGACGCGATACTCGGCAATTGTCGTCTCCCACTCGACAAGCGGCGGGCGACCTGGACTGGCTGCGGGAAGACGGTTGGCACCTCTCAACTGAACCACGTCGCCTCGCGAACTCACCGCCACAGCCGACGTCATCGAAGCCACCATTGGCGCCGGGTTTTCCCACAGGATCTTGATCGGAAGATGTGATGATCGATCGAGGATGAGTCGCCGGACGAACCCATTCGGCGCAGTCGTGTCGATGGCATCGGCCAATCCCGGCTTCACGTCCACTTGGCCAGCTGGCGTGAAACGCAACGGGTAACCAGCGAACGATGTTGCAAAGAGCGGCAGGACGAGGTCCACAAACGCCTGGTGCCCTTCAAAGGCCTGACGTGCCCGCGCCGCGGCGATCTCGGTGGGGGTTGAAGGCTCCGGCTCGGTGGCGATGAACATCGGTACTCTTGAACCAGGGGCGACGATGTCCCGGATCGGCTCAACGCCGTTGAAGCCCGCATAGTCGGTTACCCGGATGCTGCCGCTCGGGTCGCTCATCCATCGGCGCATGATGCGCACGAACTTGTCGGGCAGAACGCAGTAAATGTCGACGTCGTTCTTCACATTGCCCGGGGCGATATAACTGGTGAGCGAGCCGGAAACCGAGAAGGATGAAATGGCGCTCAACCGGGATTCGCCGCCGAGTGCTTCTCGCACCGCCGCGAGCGCATCGGGCGACTGCCCCCAGCCGGCCGCTGACGCTGCCAGGATGATCGCTACGATTGCCAGGAGTCGACGCATCGTCCTTCTCCTCCGAGCCAAGAGCTTACATCGGTTCGATCCTGAAGTGGACGTACAACGGCCAGCGCATAGTGCGGCCCGACGGAACGACGATCGCGCCGCAGTTGACAGCGGCCGGGCACGGGGCAATCGTCACGAGATCAATCGTCGCCGAAAATGCCCGGCTGCTCCTTGGCCTTCGAGATCACCTTCGGTGCCCGTTTGTAGGTCACGCTCGCTTGCACAGGTGGACGATCGAGCGTCTTTCCCGTGAGCAGGTCTTCAAGGGTCAGGATCTGCAGGCGCTGATGATTACCCCACGGCGACGTGTAGAAACCCGCCGAGGCCGCTTCCGTCCGCATGGCGCGCGTCGGCTCGTCCAACGTGAGCAGGACGCCTATCGCCGCCTGCTCGCGCTCAATAACGCCACGCAGATCCCGCACGTAGTGCGCGTGGAGCTTGCCCGCCTTCACCGAGAAAATGATCTGCTTTGTTTCGCGGCTATCGCCGTCGTGGAAGTAGATCCGGCCGTCGATGCCCTTGTCCGCGCCCTTCTTCTGCTCCACCGGCCGGGCACCCACCAGACCGAGCGCCCACCATTGAAACTGATACGGATCGTCCGCAGCAAGCTTGACCGCATCTGGCAGCGACACCGGCTCACCGACGACTTCGTAGGTGGCCGCCGCGCCGAATGAGTCCGCGAGCCGATGACGGATCAAGGTGATGGCCAGGCTCGTGATGTCGATCCCGATCCATCGACGCTTCAGTTTCTGCGCCGCCGCGATGGTCGTTCCGCACCCGCAGAACGGATCGAGCACGACATCGCCCTCGTTGCTGCTCGAGGTGATGATCCGTTCGAGGAGCGCTTCCGGCTTCTGCGTTGGATAGCCGAGACGCTCTTGTGCCTGCGAATTGATCGGGGGAATGTCTGTCCAGACGTCTTGCAATGGAACGCCCTTCGCCGCGTCCAGGTATTTCTTGAACCTCGGCCATCCACCTTTCTTTTCAGGCCAATAGATCCGCCCCGCTTCGTCGAGCTTGTCGAGTTCGCCTGGCTGGTACGCCCAGTGCCGGCCCTTGGCCGTCACATCGAAGCCGCGCCACACTTCGCCGGTTTCGCCGTGGCGAACCCCTGAGCCAGTCAAGTCGGCGTCCTTCCACGGCCGCTCGTCGCCACGAGCAAAACGCTGTTTAACGTACGCCTGGTCGTAGGCTTCGTGGCCGCCGATCCATGTCATCTCGTCGGAGCGACCGTAGAACAAGATGACATCGTGAACCGGCCCGTACCGCTTCGCGCTGCTGTGGGCGCTCGTTCGTTTCCAGACGATCTCGTTGCGGAACTGTTCCGGGCCAAACACCGCGTCCATCAGG
>JBGOTP010000076.1:0-15753 GCA_041476545.1 Vicinamibacteria bacterium
CACCGTCACGAAGGCGGGCATCTGCACCGACATCCATGTTGTCCAGTCGCTCGATCCGAAGTACGGACTGGACCAGGAAGCGATCGACACCGTCAGGCAATGGCGCTTCAGGCCGGGCACCCGTAAAGGCGAAGGCAGCGTCTTCCGCTGCCTGCTTGGAGGTTCGGCGGCAAAGCACGTACGATCACGGCGTGTCGCCTGACGATCTCGCGTTCTGGTTCGAGGTTGCCGGAAAGATCGCGCTGTACGCATCGCTCCTGCCGGCGGTCGGTGCGTGCGCAGCCCGGTTGGTCCTTGTTCCACGACTCCGACTCGACGATCGAGACCGTGTCGAGATCGACGCCCGTCTGGCGCGCGTGGGCGCGCTCACGACCGCGCTTGTTCTCTGCGCACTGCTCCTTCGTCTTGCGACCCATACGATCGCGGTCTTTGGCATCCCCGACGCGTTGTCGGTCAGTCAGATCCGCACGGTGGCGCTCGAAAGCCGATGGGGCGGCGGCTGGCGGGTTCAAGCGATCGCAGTCGCGGCCTGGCTGGCCGTCGCCATTCTCGGTCGCGTGCGCCCTCGCATGGGAGCGGTGCTGTCGGCGCTCGCGGCTATCGTGGTCTGCTACTCAATCCCCCTTGTCGGTCATGCGGCGCGCAATCCTTGGCGCATCGCGTTGCACGGCTCACACGTTGTTGGCGCGGGAGTCTGGCTTGGCACGTTGGCCGTCATTGTTCTCGTGGGATTCGGAGATGGTGAGGCCGGCCGCAGTGATGGGCGAGGCAGCGCTCGGCGTCGGGCCATGCTCCAGGCGTTCGCGCCGATCGCGCTCTCAGGCGCCGCCGCGCTTCTTTTGACGGGCGGAACGATGGCCTACCTTTACGTCGGATCTTTGTCCTCGTTGTGGACAACGCCATACGGGAGGCTGCTGGATATGAAAGTGCTTCTCGTGGGTGGCGCGGCGGCTTGCGGCTTTGTCAACTGGCGGCGTTTCGCGGCGGAACGAAGCGGGCGAACGCTCGCGGAGTTCAGTCCTTCCACCGCGATGATCGTTGAGGTCCTGTTCGCTGTTGCGGTGGTCCTCGTCACGGCGGTCCTGACCGAGACCGGGCATCCTTAGAGAATTCCCAAGGTTTACAAGAAAAGTACGTGACGACCAATTTGGTCGGATATATTCTGCTGCCTCAACTTGAGACTCAATCTCACTTTGAGCGATGAGCCCGCCGGTGAGGAAGCACCGGCGGGCCATGTCGATTGCTGGTCCGGACAGACCTTGTCACGGCTTAACGCGCCTGACGCATCCGACGCCCCATTGTAGGGAGCGGCGGTGGTCGGCGCAACCTGGAAGGAGTGCGCCAGATGCACCGTCTTGTCTCCATACTTGTCGCCGTCGTCTCGTTGGCTCTCGCTGACAGTCCGCTCGTTTTCGCCCAAGCCGCAGCTGAATCCTCTCTTGAAGGGCGAATCCTCGATTCGACGCAGTCCGCGATTGCCGGGGCTCGGGTGACGGCGGTTCCCGACGGTCAGACATCGGGGCCGTCCACCACGACGGACCAGCGCGGAGCATTTGCGCTCGTGCTGACGCCCGGCCCCTACACGCTGAGAGTGGCCGCCGCTGGCTTTCTCGAACAGTCGCAACGAGTGAACGCCCCGCAGACAGGGAGCGCTTCGCGAGAGATTGTGCTCAAGCTCGCGGGCTTGCGCGAAACCATTACCGTGAACGCTCCCGCCGTCGGATATCAGATGCCCGTCATCAGCACCGCGACGAAGACGCCGACGCCGTTGCGCGATGTACCGCAAGCGATCACCGTGGTCACGCAGGAGCTGATGAAGGATCAGCTGATGATGAGCGTCAGCGACGTCATCCGATATGTCCCTGGCATCACGACGCAGCAAGGCGAAAACAATCGCGACCAGCTCATCGTGCGCGGCAACAACACATCGGCCGATTTCTTCGTCAACGGCGTCCGTGACGACGTGCAGTACTTCAGAGACCTCTACAACGCGGATCGCGTGGAGGCCCTCAAGGGTCCCAACGCCATGATCTTTGGTCGTGGAGGTGCGGGCGGTGTCGTGAATCGCGTCCAGAAAGAAGCGGGCTTTGAGCCGCTGCGCGAGGTGTCCTTGCAGGGGGGCATGTACGGCAACAAACGATTCACGACCGACCTCGACCAGCCGCTCACGGACACGATCGCGGTTCGGCTGAATGGTGTGTTCGAGAATTCCGACAGCTTTCGCACAGCGGTCGGCCTCGAGCGATACGGCCTCACGCCGACCGTGACGATTGCACCCAGCGCGCGGACCAACATCACGCTCAGCTACGAGCATCTGCACGACACGCGCACGGCGGATCGTGGCATCACGTCATTCCGCGGCGCGCCAGCCGCCGTGGCCCCGTCTCTCTTCTACGGCAACCCGAATGAGAGTCACGTCAAGGCCCGGGTCAATCTCGGCACTGCGGCCGTCGAACATCACCTGGGCAACGTCACGATCCGCAATCGGACGGCCATGGCTGCGTACGATCGCTCTTATCAGAACTTCGTGCCTGGGGCGACCAGCGCGGATGGGACGCTCGTGGCGCTGACCGCCTACAACAACGCGACGCGGCGGACCAACGTGTTCAATCAGACGGACCTGGTCTATGCGGCTTCCACGGGGCGCGTCCGTCACACATTCCTCGCCGGCGCCGAACTCGGTCGTCAGTTGACCGACAACTTTCGGAACTCAGGGTTCTTCAACAACAGCGCGACATCGCTTCAGGTGCCGTTCCTGAATCCGACGATCACGACGCCCGTGACATTCCGCCAGAGTGCGACTGACGCGGACAACCATTTGCGCGCGACGGTCGCCGCCACCTACGCGCAGGATCAGGTCGAGCTTTCTCGCCACATTCAGGCAATCGGGGGCCTGCGGTTCGACCGGTTCGATCTGCACTATCACAACAATCGCACTGGGGACACGTTCAGGCGTCCCGATAACTTGGTATCGCCCCGGGCGGGTATCGTGGTGAAACCCATCACGCCGCTCTCGATCTACGGCAGCTACAGCGTGTCGTACTTGCCGAGTTCCGGCGATCAATTCTCGTCATTGACGACGATTACCGAGCAGGTCACACCTGAGAAGTTCAACAACTACGAGGTGGGTCTCAAATGGGATCCTCTGCCGAGCCTGTCTCTCACGACCGCGGCATATCGCCTGGACCGCACGAACACGCGATCCACGGATCCGAACGATCCGACGCGCATCGTGCAGACCGGCAGTCAGCGCACGAATGGCTATGAACTGGGAGTGAACGGCAGTCTAGCCCCGGCATGGACGGTTGCCGGCGGCTATGCGTATCAGGATGCCTTCGTGACGAGTGCGACGACCACCGCCGCTGCAGGCGCAAAGGTCGGACAGGTTCCCCGCCACACGCTGTCGTTGTGGAACCACTATCGAATTCAGCCGCGGCTCGCCGCGGGTCTTGGATTGATCTACCGCGCCGACATGTTTGCTGCCATTGACAACACCGTCTTGTTGCCGGCGTACACGCGTGTCGATGCCGCGGCGTTTTTCTCGTTGACCAAGCGCACACGGATCCAGGTGAACGTCGAAAATCTGTTCGACAGGCGGTACTACGTCAACGCTGACAACAACACGAACATCTCGCCAGGTTTCCCGCGCACGCTTCGAATGGGTTTGACGACCATGTTCTAGGGCAACGACTCGCGCACGGGGTTATTCGCCGTGAAGGTTCAAGGGCCGCGATGCGTTGCTTCAGGCCGGCGATGGGCAACCGGAAGAGGGTCGCTCAAGGGTGACCTCGCACCCCGGGTTTAGAGCCGCAGCAGGCGCTCGCGCAGGATGCGCGACTGAATGCGGCTGATCTGGAGTTTCTGGCCGTTCGACAGCAGCGCGACATGCGTCCCGCCCGGCATCACGTTGACCTTTGCGATCGCATCGAGATTGACGAGTGTGCCGCGGCCGAGGCGAACGAATCGGGACGCGTCGAGCCTGACCTCCAGATCCTTCAGCCGGTACGTGATCGTATGGCGCTCGTTCTTGAAGGTCGTCAGGTGCAGCAGTTCGCCGTCGGCGACGATGGACGCAATCTGCGCCACCGGGACGAGAATCACCTCATCGCGCCGCCGTACGGGAATGCGGTCCAGCGTCGGCCTGGCGAGTGACTGATAGGTCTCCGCCGCGGCACGGATCCGGCCTATCTGATCGGTCACGAGTTCCTCGTGCTCCGCCCGCTCCTGCGCGCGATTCAGTGTCTCCCGCAATCGCGCTTTCTCCACCGGTTTCAGGAGATAGTCCACGACGTTGAGCTCAAAGGCGCGCACGGCATACTCATCGAACGCCGTCACGAACGCGATGAGTGGCATGTGCTTCTTCAGCGTCTTGACGACGCTCAAGCCATCGAGTTCAGGCATTTGCAGGTCGAGGAGGGCCAGGTCCGGTTTTTCGTGCTCGATGAGCCTCACGGCCTCCAGCCCCGACTCGGCCTCCCCAACCAGGGTGACGTCCTCGAACGATCGCAACAGCGCCACGAGAAACGATCGCGCCGGTCGCTCGTCGTCTGCCACGACCACTCGGAGTGGCGCCGTCATCCCGCCTTCTTCTGATCGGCCAGCATCGGCGGCGGATCGACCGGCATGCGCAACTCAGCGATGGTGCCCCGTCCCGGTGTCGATACGATTGAGAGTGTGGCGGCTGTGCCGTAGCAGCAGGCGAGCCGCCGTTCGACGTTGTTGAGACCCACGCCGTGCTGACGGCCGCGCGCGAGCGCGTCGGCGCCAACACCGTCTCCGGTATCCGCGACCCGCAGGAGCAACTGCTCTTTGCCGCCATCTAGCGGCCCGTCAATCGACGCACTGATGATGAGTTCCCCGCCGGCCCGGCGCGGGGCAATCCCGTGTTTGACGGCGTTCTCCACAATCGGCTGAAGGACCAGAGATGGGACGCGAATGTCCCGCACGTCCGCGGCCACATCCACCGTCACGCGCAGCCGGTCCTCAAAGCGCGCCCGCTCGATCTCCAGATACGTCTCCACCAGATCCAGTTCGCGGCCGAGCGTCGTGTACTGACCCTCGGAGCGCAGGACGGCGCGCAGCAGCGTCGTCAGGCGCATGAGCGTGCCGAGCGCGCGGTCGGGCGCGGTCTGAATCAGATGGCCGATGGTGGTGAGTGCGTTGAACAGGAAATGCGGATTGAGCTGCGCGCGCAAGGCGCGCAGTTCAGCCTCGGTCGCGAGCGTCACGACCTCCTGCTCGCGGAGTGCGCGGTCGTACCGCTCCAGCGTGAGCCGGATGCCGTCGATGCGTCTGGCGGCCAGCACGGCGATCGCCGACAACGCGGCGGAATCGTCCGACAGGATCCGTCGCCCGCCCGTCAGCCGGAACGTCATGACATACGATGGCGGCTCCGACGTCGGAACGAGTAGGCGGACAAGCGGTGGCGTCTGCGCGTCAACGAGCGGTTCGACGGCCATCGAGCTGGATTCCGCCAGCGGGCTGCAGTCGGAGGCGGACGCGCTCAGGGCCCGCGCCACGCTCGCGCGCACCTCGTCCAGCACCTCGTTGATGCTGTCTCTCCCTTGAAGCCGCCGCGCCATGCTGGCCTCGAGCAATCGGTAGTCGGGCCGGGCCAGCAGGATTCTGTCGACGAACCAGGAGGCGCCGCGGCGGAACGCCGGATAGGCGAGCGCGGTCAGCACCGAGCACATCGCCAGGAGGCCGAGACGTGTTGGCGGCGTGTCAAGTGTTACGCCACTGAGCGTGAGCCCCATGAACGCGGCCGCCACCAGTCCGATCAGGAGCAGCGCGCGCTTGAGAAAGATGTCGGCGAGCGCGAACGGAAAGTCCTGGTACAGGATCGCAACCGCGAGCGGAATCGACGCGTGGTGCCCGGCCAGTTCCACGGGCCATGCGTTGCCCACTTCCTGGAACTGACTCAAGTGGAAGGCCGACACGGCAAACGCGGCGAGCGATGCCGCCCACAGCGCCCTGCGCGCACCGGGCTGCCGCCGCGTCACGAGCGCGAGCGGAACCATGAGACCAATGAACGACCAGGTGAGCAGACGCATCGCCATGGCCGATGGCACCGGCCGCAACGCCCACAGCTCAAGGACCTGCAGCACAGCAGCACTAGCGCTCGCCGCATACGCCAGCGCGGGCAAGCCAACACTGATCCTGCGCGGTCGCGCGCCCCGTTCACCCCTCACCACGCTGTGCACGACGACGGCCGGGAGAAATCCGAGGGCGACAAAACCCAGCGCGGCCATCGGTGCCACGGCCGCATCGAGACCGACCCGCGGCAGCACGTAGACGGAGAGCGAACAGAGATTCCACAACACACCGAGAATCGCCGTCGCGAGCGGAAGGGGATCCGTGGACTCTGGCGCGTGATGGCCGATCAGCACCATCGCGAGGAGCATCGCGTACAGCGCGAGACCGGTGGCAAGCCCGACCAGATTGAGCAAATGGTTCACAGGGTGCCGTTTTCCTGCCTCACAGTAACCGCACTCGCGCCTTTCTTGCGAATACGGACTCACCAATGGTCGTTTCAGACCGATGAGTGGTCGCTCCTCGTGCAATCCCCGCCACGCTCCCGCTACGGGTCTGCCGGGACGGGATGGTGAATCAGCCAGGGCAACAGGACGAACAGGATCCACAGGATCGCGATGACGAAGATCCAGAACTCCCTGGACGTGTGCTCGCGCCATCGGATGCCCTTCAGCCGTTTGCGAGAGCCACGATGAAGCTTCACTGCGCCGGGTCTGGCGGAGTGAGGGCCGTGCGCAGCAGTGTGGCGAGGCATCGACGGCGCTGAAACTCGCACCAGTCGAGGGTCGCGACCGACTCATTTCCAATGACTTGTCGGCCTCGTCTCGCCGGTGGCGGATTTCGGCGGATGAATGGGGAGTGCCGGCCGCAGTCTCAGGACGCGCTCGCGAAGAATACGCGGCCGCGGGGATCACGTAGACCACTCATCGGTCGTCCGCGCGCGCCCACAGCCTGGAACAGACCGCTCATCAACTTCAGCTCGTCGTACCGTCGGCCGCTTGCTACGGTCGTTCGGCTGAACTGTTTTCTTCCACGAAACGAGGTCTTATGAGAACGCGGTGGTGGTCGTGCTTTCTTGGCGTTCACGTGGCGCTTTACATCGCAGCGTTCGGATTGGTCGAGGCTGGCGCTCAGGGACTGGGAGGGGCCGGGACCGTTCAAGGCACGGTCAAGGATCCGACGGGCGGGGTGATGGTGGCAGCCGCAGTGAGTATCAACAACGCAGTGTCTGGCTTCAAGCGTGAAACGACAACGGACCAGGCGGGCCACTTCGCCTTTCACAACCTGCCGCCGAATCCCTATCACGTGGAAGTCACCGCTCAAGGATTCGCGACGGTGGCGAGCGACATCGACGTCCGAAGCGCCGTGCCCATCGAGTTGAATCTCTCGATGAAGCTGGCTGCGGTGGCGACCTCTGTCGAAGTTGTTGGGCATGTCGAGCTCGTCGAACGCGACCCAACCGCGCATACGGACATCGATGAATCGCGCATCGCCAGGTTGCCACTGGCGGCATCGTCTGGACTGAGCCAGGTCATCACACTCGCATCCCCCGGCGTCGTCTCCGACGCCAACGGATTCTTCCATCCGATCGGAGACCATGCTCAGACGCAGTTCTCG
The DNA here is from genome assembly GCA_041476545.1 of Vicinamibacteria bacterium. Lineage (GTDB taxonomy): Bacteria > Acidobacteriota > Vicinamibacteria > Vicinamibacterales > CAVVIG01 > JBGOTP01. The sequence continues at coordinate 7,651 of JBGOTP010000076.1, forward strand.
ATCGACAACCAGCCCGTGACCGATCAGCAGAGCCGGATTTATTCCAACCAGGTCTCGCAGGATGCCGTGCAGTCGATGGAAATGATCACGGGTGTCCCGCCGGCGGAGTTCGGCGACAAAGACAGCCTCGTGGTACGGATTATCACGAAGTCTGGTCTCGGTCAGTCCAGGCCCACGGGCAGTTTCAATGTTGGAACCGGTTCCTTCAAGAGTCCGTCGAGCGACTTCAACATTGGAGTCGGGGGAAAGAACGTCGGCAACTTCCTGTCGTTCAGCGGTCTGCGCACCAATCGCTTCCTCGATCCTCCGGAATTCAAGGCGCTGCATGACAAGGGCGACAGCCAATCGCTCTTTGATCGGGTGGACTTCCGCCCGAGCGACGTCGATTCGCTGCACCTGAACGTCCAATGGGGTCGATCATCGTTCGATGTGCCGAACACGCTCGATCAGGACGCCGCCGGTCAGGCCCAGCACCAGAAGATCACGACGATCAACGTCGCCCCTGGCTACACGCGCGTGTTCGGATCGAACGTGCTGCTCGCGGCGAACGCGTACGTCCGTCGGGATCAGGTCACCTACGTCGCGAGCGCGGATCCGTTTGCCGATCAGCCCGGCACCGCGGGACAGAATCGCCAACTGCGGAACATCGGCGGCAAGGTCGACGTGTCGTACTCGCAGGGCGTGCACAACGTGAAGATCGGCGGAACGGTCGGCGCGACCAAGCTGACCGAGAACTTCAGTCTGGGATTGACCGATCCGACCGTGAACACACCCTGCATGACAGCCGCCGGAGATCTGTCCGCGAACACCGCGTTGAAGACGACCGCGCAGTGCGGCGCGGCCAGTCTTGTGGCGAATCCGGATTTCATCCCGGGCCTTGTCCCGTTCGATCTGTCGCGGGGGGGCAGACTCTTCCAGTTCGCGGGCGGATCCACGATCAAGGAGCAGTCGTTCTACATTCAAGACGAGATCAGCGCGGGCGCTGCCACGGTCAAAGTCGGACTGCGGGGCGATCACTACGACGGCCTCAGTCAGAAATCGTTGATTCAGCCGCGCGTCGGCCTTTCGTATGCCGTGCCGAAGAGCAAGACCATCCTGCGCGTTTCGTACGGACGGACGATGGAAACGCCCTACAACGAAAATCTCGTGCTGGCGAGTAGCGCCAACGCGGCCGTGTTCGGCACGGCAGGCGAGCCATTGCGGCCGGGCACGCGCGATCATGTGGAGGCCGGCGTTCAGCAGGCATTCGGCGCGTGGCTGGTGGCCGATTTCGGCTACTTCCATAAGCACACAACCAACGGGTACGATTTCGGCGTCCTCTTCGACACGCCGATCTTCTTCCCGGTGTCGTGGGACCATTCGAAGATCGACGGGATCACGGCTCGTCTCGACCTCGTCCAGCACGGAGGCTTCAGCGCGTTTACCGTGATCGGGCATACGAATGCCATCTTCTCTCCCCCGGGCACCGGTGGCATATTGCTTGGGGTCCCGCCAGGTGACTTCCGGATCGACCACGATCAGAAGTTCCAGCAGACGACGAATCTTCAGTACGCCTTCGTGAAGCGGGTGGGTGCCTGGGCGGCGGTGACGTGGCGGTACGACTCGGGACTGGTCGCGGGCGCTGTCGGCAGCTACGCCGATGCCCTGGCGTTGACGGGCGATCAGCAGGCGGCGATTGGGTTGTTCTGCGGGAGTACTCTGGCTACGCCTGACGCACCGATCGCGAGCTGTTCGAGCCCCAGTCGCGGGGCCAAACGCCTGAACATTCCGGCCGACGGGTCCGAGGACGATGTCACCAATCCGCCTCGCATCGCACCGCGCCACCTCTTTGACCTGGGGCTCGGGGTCGACAATCTCCTGCACACGAACAAGGCGAAACTTCGCGTGCGATTCACGGTGATCAATCTCACCAACAAGGAGACGCTGTACAACTTCCTCTCGACCTTCAGCGGCACGCATTTCGTGACGCCGAGGGCCTACCAGGTCCACGCCGGCGTGACATTCTGATCCCGGCGCTGGCCTGCGACAATTTGCCGCACATCCGGCACGCCATTCGCGCGTAGATTGCACGGATGCCAACTCGACGCGTTCGCATACTCGTAGCGCAGGCCTTCAGGCCTGCCCGAGACGGCAGGGCTGAAGCCCTGCACAGCTTCGAAACGACGACATCATGAAGGTCGGCCTGTATCACACGGTCGCGCGGACGTTGATCGACACGGTTCGCCAGGATGCCGTCATGCAGACAAGCGGTGCGGTCTACGTGCAAAACGAGGTGGCATGGACGCCATGGCTTCTCACACAAGCCGGTCTTCGCGCGGACGAATACCGCTTTCGCGTCAAGAACCTGACTCTGTCCTTCCGGTAGCTCGGCAGAATTTGCAATAGGGGTCAGACCGGGGTCTGACCCCTGTCTGACCCCCTTTAAGTCGCGTGGGCTATACTGGCAGCATCCGTTCGCTCTCTTTTTAGCAGGAGGATGACATGCGCAATTCGAGTTGGCTGGTTGTGGCCGCCGTGGCTTTGTTCGGACTGACATTGATGGCCAACGAGAAGCCGTCGGACGCCTACGTGAAATCGATGAAAGACATTGGCGCCGCTCAGGCGGCTCTCCGTGCGGCGCTGACCGCGAAGGACTACGACACGATTGCGAAGCACGCCGTGACGATCAGAACGTCGCTTGCAGCCACCCAATCGTTCTGGACCGCGAAGAAGGCCGACGATGCCGTGGCCTCGGCAAAGGCAGGCATCACGGCAGCCACCGATCTGGAAACTGCGGCCAAGGCGAAGAACGACGAAGGGATTGCGGTCGCGAACCGTGCCGTGAACGCCTCCTGCGGCGGATGTCACACGGCGCACCGTGAGCGTCTGGCCGATGGCACCTACGAGATTAAGTAACGCCATCAAGTAACGTTTTTTCCGCCGCCTCGTTTCGCTGCGGTGCAGCAGCGAGGCGGCGCTCCTCCTCTTCCCCCAACCTTCAGATCGCCGGCGAACCTCGACGTGTCGTCGTTCACAGCGGGATCGTGAAATGGATGATCAGGCTGCCAGGCAGCAGCTGCGTGAGGGTTCGATTCGGATACGGGGAAATCACTGTCAGCGACTCGAAACGTCCATCTTCTTGGATCCATCCTCGCGCGACCGTGGGTCGCTGCCCACCGTAGAGGCGTGCCAGAGTCGCTCGATTGTAGGTTCCCGCGTCGCCGAACGCGTCGAGCGGCGACAATGCCTCGACTGTCCATCCGGCGCGCGCGACAGATGGCAACGGAACAGGGGTGGTGCAGACCTCGTAGAGGCCCAGTTGTGGCGATGGTGGCGTGAAAAGGACCGTCAGGACCGGATCGCACGACTCTGCCGGCTTTTTCGCGCTTCCGGCCTCTTTCTGACTTCCGAGCACCGCGGCTATCATGAAGATGATGGCGTACATCATTTGCGAGCCCTGCATTGGCACGAAGGATACTGCCTGTGTGGACGTCTGTCCTGTAGACTGTATTCATCCCCGGAAGGACGAGGCGGGATTCGCCGCCGCTGAAATGCTCTATATTCATCCTGACGAGTGCATCGACTGCGGGGCGTGTGTGCCGGCGTGTCCGGTCGAGGCGATTTTCCCGCTGGACGAGACGCCGCGAGAGTGGAGCGCGTTCATTGAGAAGAACAGCGAGTACTACTTCAAGGGCTGAAGGGCTGAGGGCTAAGGGCTGACATGGGACTGATCGACCACAAGTTCGAGGACAACTTCATCACGACGAGCATCGATCGCGTCATGAACTGGGCGCGCGAATCGTCCATCTGGCCGATGGGATTCGGGCTCGCATGCTGCGCCATCGAGATGATGGCCGCGTCCGCCTCGCGGTTCGACATTGCCCGCTTCGGCGCCGAGGTCTTCCGCGCGTCGCCGCGGCAGTCCGATCTGATGATCGTCGCGGGCACGGTCACCAAGAAGATGGCGCCCGTGCTGCGCCGCCTCTACGACCAGATGCCCGAGCCGAAGTGGGTGATTTCGATGGGCAGCTGCTCCAACGCGGGCGGTCCCTTTCCCACCTACAGCGTGCTGCAAGGCGTCGACAAAGTGGTGCCGGTTGACGTCTACGTGTCCGGCTGTCCTCCGCGTCCCGAAGCGTTGCTGTACGGGTTGATGCGGCTGCAGGACAAGATTCGGAAGGAAGGCACGGTCCTTCGGAAGGAGCGCGTCATCATGTCTGGTGACACGGAACCCACCCTCATTGGCGAGCGCGCGTAGATGCAGACCATCATCAGGTTTTTCAAGACGATTTTTCTCGTGGACCTCCTCAAGGGCCTGTGGGTGACCTTGAAGTACACGCCGCAACCGGCGTTTACCTTTCAGTATCCGGCGGAGCGGCGGCCGACGGCGCCGCGTTTCCGAGGGGTCCTGCGTCTGCAGACCGAGCCCGGCACCGGCGCGCAGACGTGCATCGTCTGCGATCAGTGCGCGAAGGCGTGTCCCGACGATCTGATTGCGCTTGGGGGGCATCGCGAGCCGGGCCAGAAGATCAAGATTCTCGACTACTTCGACTTCAACCTGTCGCGCTGCAGCTTCTGCGGCCTCTGCTCCGAGGTGTGCCCGACCAAACCCATCAAGGCGCTCATCATGAGCGAGGACTACGAGCTCGGCAGCTACAGCCGCGAGACGCAGATTCTGCGGGTCGACGAGATGTACGACGGCGTGTCCATCGAGCAGTACACCCACTAGGTTCACCAGGAGCAACCATGTTGTTGCGGGGCATTCGAGCGGCGACACTTCCGGCGACGCTGGCAGCGGCTTCGCTCGTGATTCACGCGGACGTCACCCCGCAGTCCCAGGCTCCTCAGATTCAGATTCAGCTCGGCAACGAGTTCCTGGCCGAGGGACGATATGTGGACGCCATCGAGGCGTATCAGCGGGCCCTCGTCGGTGTCGACGCGTCCGACGCGCGCCCGGCGCGGTCGGGCATCATTCAATCGGCACTGAAGCTCGGTCTCTTCGACGCGGCGCGGATTCAGGCCGACGCCCTGCTGCGGGCGGCGCCGGGCGATCCCGACGCGCTCGCGCTCGATGGCGACGCACTGTGGGCGTCCGGAAATTTTGATGAGGCGGATGGCCGGTATCGTCAGGCGCTAGTCGTCGCGCCGAATCTGGCGCGCGCCCATCACGGCATCGCCCGCTCGCTGGCCGCGCAAAGTCAGCTCGAACAGGCAATGGACCAGGCCCAGACGGCGCTCCGCCTGTCGCCCCGAGACGGCGAAATTCATCACACCGTCGGGATGATTTACGAGCGCGAGCACAAATACGAAGAGGCCGCCAACGCGTTCAGCAACTACGTCAACCTGCTACCCAACAAAGATCGCAGCGAGAAGGCCGACTGGTCCCGTTCGGAGATCAAGTTCCTGCGATCGTTCGGACAGCGCGTGCCGTTCGATATGGAGCCGGGCGCCGAGAACCGGATCTACACCGTCGAATTCCATATCGTGAACGAGAAGATCATGATCCGGGCGAAGGTCAACGAGAGCGTCTTCCAGGAGTTCGTCGTCGACACCGGCGCCGAGAACACCGTGATTTCCGGACCGACGGCACGGCGCCTCGGTATCACGCCGATCACGTACACGCTCAGCGCGGGTGTGGGAGAGGTCGGCCTTCGTGGTCTGCAGCTCGCCCGCATCAACACGCTCGAACTCGGCACGTTGAAACTGAGCAACGTGCCCTGTCTCGTCAAGGATCCGCCGCTGCGCAACCTTCCGACCCGCGAAACCGAGAGCCTGTCCCCGCTGGCGCTCGGCTTCTCGATGGTCATCGACTACAAGGCGCACAAGATCACCTTCGGCAAGCACCTGCCCGTCGAGGCGAGCGATTTCGAACTGCCGCTCCGGCTGCACCGGCTCGCCACGGTGCGCGGCATCGTGGACGGCACGCACTCCACGAACTTCGTCGTCGACACCGGCGGACAGGTCATCTCGATCAGCCAGGCGACCGCGACACAGCTTGGACGGCCGGCCCCGGCGCAGAAGATCAAACTGCTCGTGTACGGTTCGTCGGGCTGGGATCGCGACGCGTTTCTGATGCCGGGCGTCGATCTGGCGTTCGACGCGATTCACTTCCCGAACTACAGCGTGGTCGTGCTGAATCTCACTACCCCGAGTGCGCTGCTGGGGTTCCAGGTGGGCGGAATCGTCGGACACAACTTCCTGAAGAAGTACCGGGTGGCGATCGATCTCGAGCGCAGCGTGCTCCGGCTGAAGGACATGTCCTAACCGCTAGAAGTCGTACCCAATCCAGAATCCGAATCGTGGCTTGCGGAATTCGACGCTCCCGCCGGTATAGGCGAAGACCGTGTTCTCCCAATCCGTGTTGAAGAGCGTTCGCCACGACCAGTCGAAGTGAATCGGAAATCCAAAGACGAACGTCTCGAGACCCAGCCCGTAGGACGCGCGCGCGTCCTTCAGCCGGAATCCGTCGATGGTCGTCGTGGCGCCATAGATGGGGGTGGGGACGCCGGTGGTCGGGTCGACGGCGATTTGGCCGTTCGAGTATCGCTGGTAATCGAGGATGGGCGTGTAACGCTCGGTACTCGACGTGAAGAACTTGAAGGGCTGGCCTTTGAGCCAGCCGCCGCCCACGTTCATGAAGAACACGCCGCGGACGCCGCCGATGACACCGACCGGCGTCAGCGCGGCGTTGATGAGCGGGAAACGGAGTTCCGCGTTGGCAAAGACGACGTTGTCGCCGGCGAACTGCAGGTAGTCGTAGCCGCGCATTTCGGAATTGCCGCCGAAGTACATGTGCCGGGGATTGGCGCCCATGCTCCGGAAGCCGCGGAGGCGCAGCGCCAGGACGCCGGATGTGGCGATGCGCTGATAGTAGCGCGCGTCGCCGTCGAGCGTCTGGCTCGACAGCGTGTTACCGATTTTCGGTTCCACTTCGTACGCGAGCCGCATGGTGTTTCCCGATAGCGGTCCGAACTCGCGAAACACGGTTGTCTCCTGGACGAATGCCGTGCCGAGTGGCGCGGACACGCCGCTGCGGAACACCGTCGGCTGCTGCAGTGCGTAGACATCAACCTGCTGCTGCACGGCCGAATTGCTGTACTCCTCGTGCACATGAAACAGGCCGCTCGAGAATTCGAGGCGCCGGAAACGGTCAATCGGGTAAATCCCGAACGCGGTGCCGCCGCGCACCTGGGTTGTCGCCTGCAGATCGGCACGGCTCAGCACGGGAGAGAGCACCGAACTGCCAAAGGCGCTGTTCGATCCGTAGAAGAACTGCGTCTGCGAAATCGCCTCCAGGGCGAACTGAAAACGATGGGCGAGATTGATCCACTGGAAGGACATCGTGCGGCTCGCGTTGCTGTACTGCGCCGAGGAGTCGGCGTAGATTTGAAACCGCTGATCGCCGAGCACGTCCCCGAAGCTGATCGCCGTTCCCCCGAAGATGTCGCCGTTGTTGGTGACCATGACATTCACCGCCGGGATGCCTTCGACGTACATCTTCTCGAACATCTTCTTCGGGCGATTGTTGGCGTCGATGAAGGTGTGGGTCAGCGGCGCCTGGAAGTCGATGATGGGGCCGGGGGCGCCGAAGTCGGCGGTGGCGGCCGTGTGCAGGGGTTCCTTGCGATCGAGCGTGTGCAGGCCCCAGTCGCCCTTGTAGTAGGTGACAAACGCGATCCGCTTCGCGTTGCCGCTGTTCATCACGACGGGGGAAAAGGTGCCGCCGAGCGCGTCGGTGTACTGCTTCAGCTCTCCGTTCGCGAGATCGAGCGTCCAGATGTTGTAGATGTTGCCGTTTTTCGCCACGTCAGGATCGAGTGGCTTCGCCGGATCGGTGCCCGTGGACGCGAACACCAGCGTATGGTCGTCCACAAACTGCGCGGCGGTCTCGTCCTGCGGCGCGAAGGTCAGCTGCGTCTTCTTCCTGGTGGCCAGATCGAACCGGAACAGCTTCTGGTTGCCACTGACGCGCGCGTTGTAAATGAGGAATTTGCCGTCGGGTGAATACGTGGGCCCGTACTCGGCGAAGTCGTCGGCCGTCAGGTTGACGACCTCCCGGCTCTCCAGGTCGACCGTGTAGATGTCGCTCGTGCCGCCCCGCAACGCCGAGAAGGCGATGGTCCG
>JBGOTP010000077.1:0-15719 GCA_041476545.1 Vicinamibacteria bacterium
CGACAACCCTCGGATCGACGACCTGCGACATCGGCTGGAGAACGATCCGGCGTCGATCGCCTTTGCGCAGCTGGCCGAAGAGTATCGCCGGGCGGGGCGGATTCAGGAATCGATCGACGTCTGCCGCGCCGGACTCGGGCGTCACCCGGCGTATCTGTCGGCCCGGGTCACACTGGGGCGTGCGCTGCTCGAACTCGGTCAACTCGACGCTGCGCGGCGGGAGCTCGACGTCGTGGTTGCGAGTGCGCCGGAGAATCTCGCGGCTGTCCGCGGTCTCGCGGCGATTCATCAGGCGCGAGGGGCACTCCCTGAGGCACTGGTCTTCTACAGGACCGCCCTGGCCCTGGCTCGGAACGATCCCGATCTGGAGCGGACGGTGGCAGACTTGGCACGCCAGGTCGGGCCCTCGATCCGAACGGTTCCTGGGGATGTGATGCCGCCCCCATCTGTTGTACCTTTGGTGGCGGCACCAGCCGTGACCGTTGAGCCTGTTCCGACACGGGCTGGCCATCGCCAGGCGTCCGATCGGGCCCTGCGAACGATCGCCGCGCTCGAACAGTGGCTCGACGCCATCACTGCCAATAATGTCGCACGCACCCACCCAGACGCTTGAGCGTCGCCACGGCGCGATTCGGGCCGCCATGGCTGGGCAGTCCCTGGACGCGCTCGTTGTCACCGCGTTGCCGAACGTGCTCTACCTGACGAACTTCACAGGCAGCTCGGCGATCGTGGTCCTCACTGCGGATCGACTCACGTTCATCACGGATTCTAGGTATGCTGCCGCGATCTCCTCGGCGAACGGTGCGGACGATGAATGTCCCGGCCTTGCTCTGGTCGTTGTCGAGAACTCGTACGACGCAACGCTGGCGGCACAGCTCGCCGCCATGCCATCGGCACGCGTTGGTTTTGAGGCTGCGCATTTGTCGGTCAGCCGGCATCGGTGGCTGGAAGCCGCCATCCCGGGGGGACGTCCCGCGTCCGATGCGTTGCCGGAACTCGTAGCGACCGATGGCATCGTGGAGCGCGCGCGGGTACGAAAAGACGCGTACGAACTGACCGTGCTGCGCGAGGCTGCCCGTCGGCTCTCAGGCGTCGCCACCGCCCTGATGGCCGACGTGCGACCAGGTCGAAGCGAGCGTGAGGTGGCGATGGCGATCGACTGGCGCATTCGAGAGGCGGGATTCGAGCGGTTGGCCTTTGAAACGATCGTTGCCGCCGGCCCCAATGCCGCGCTGCCGCATGCGAGGCCTGGCGAGCGAAAATTAGACGAAGGTGACTTGGTGGTGCTGGACTTTGGCGGCGTGTACGACTCATACTGCGTCGACCTTACCCGGACCGTGGCGGTGGGGCACGCTTCGCCGCGCGCGCGCGAGGTCTATCAGGCCGTTCTGACAGCGCACGACCTGGCTATTGCCGCCGTGGCGCCGGGCGTTTCTCGATTTGCCATCGACGGGGCCGCTCGAGGGTCTCTGGCAGCGGCGGGTATGGCCGAGGCGTTCGGCCATGGCACGGGGCACGGTCTCGGGATAGAGGTGCACGAGGAGCCGCGGATCTCCAAGCGGCGTCCTGAGGACAGGGGCGAGAGGGCCGAGGACCAGGTCGTGCCCGGGATGGTCTTTACCATCGAGCCGGGTGCGTATTTTCCAGGGTGGTCGGGTGTTCGAATCGAGGACGATGTTCTCGTGACCGACACGGGAGTGGAATTGCTCACGCCAGTGACGACCGACTTGTTGGAGATTTGAGGATCTGAGCCTTCCAATGGACCTTGACCAACTAGACCAGATTCTCAAGCTTGTTCGAGCGCACGACCTTTCCGAGTTTGAAATCGAGCACGACGGGTTGCGGCTGAGAGTCCGGAAGGACGCCGCAGGCGCCGCCCACGGCCCGGTTTCCCCGCCGGTGTCGGTTGTGTCGGGTCCCGCGCAGGTGGGCCATGCGCCGGCGCAGAGCGCCACCATTATCGAGCCTGCCGACGACGAAATCGAACTGGCTGTTGTGAAGTCACCGATCGTCGGAACGTTCTATCGCTCTCCCGAACCAGGGGCGCCGCCTTTTGTCGATGTCGGGTCGACCATCAAGAAAGGCCAGGTGCTGTGTGTCATCGAGGCGATGAAGTTGATGAACGAGATCGACGCCGAGTGCGACGGCGAAGTCATGAACGTCTACGTTGAGAACGGGCAGCCGGTGCAGTACGGGGAGCGGTTGTTCGCTATCAAGACGAAATAGAAACACATGTTCAAGAAAATCCTGATCGCGAATCGCGGCGAGGTGGCCCTCCGCGTCATTTTTGCGTGCCGCGAACTGGGCATCAAGACGGTTGCGGTGTACTCGGAGGCCGACGAGAATTCGCTGCACGTCCGCTACGCGGACGAGGACGTGTGCATCGGGCCGGCTCGAAGCGCCGACAGCTATCTCAACGTGCCGGCCGTCATCAGCGCGGCCGAAGTCACGGGCGCCGACGCCATCCATCCCGGTTACGGATTCCTGTCGGAGAGCGCGTACCTCGCTGAAGTCTGCGAAGCGTGCCACATCCGGTTCATCGGTCCCGATCCCCAGGTGATTCGGCTGATGGGCGATAAGGCCCGGGCGCGCCGCGTGATGAAGAAGGCCGGCGTGCCGATTTTGCCGGGCAGTGAAGGCCTGATCGAGAGCGAAGAGAAGGCCCTCAAGATCGCCAAGGAGATTGGGTACCCCGTCATCATCAAAGCGACGGCGGGCGGTGGCGGTCGAGGCATGCGCGTCGTTCGATCGGCGGGCGAGCTGCCGCACGCCTTCAAGACCGCGCAGCGCGAGGCCGAAGCGGCGTTCAGTGTCGGTGACGTGTACGTTGAAAAGTACGTCGAGTCGCCGCGCCACATCGAATTCCAGGTGCTGGGGGATCACTTCGGCAACATCGTCCATCTCGGCGAGCGGGAGTGCTCGATTCAACGACGCCACCAGAAGCTCATCGAGGAGTCGCCGTCGCTCGCACTCAGCGAAAAGATTCGCCGGCGGATGGGCGGCATCGTCGTTGACGCCGCCAAGGCCGTGCAGTACCGCAACGCGGGCACGTTCGAGTTCCTGATGGATCCTGATGGCCGCTTCTATTTCATGGAAGCCAATACCCGGCTCCAGGTTGAGCATCCCGTCACCGAGATGGTCACCGGCATCGATATCGTCAAGGAGCAGATCCGGATTGCGGCCGGCGAGCGCCTGTCGTTCAAGCAGAACGATGTCGTCTTCACAGGGCATTCCATCGAGTGCCGGGTGAACGCCGAAGACCCCGATACGTTTGTCCCGTCTCCGGGTCTGATTCATGTCTTCAGTGTGTTGACCGGACCCGGTGTGCGTGTCGAGACACTGGCGCACTCCGAGTGCGTGATCTCCCCATACTACGACTCGATGATTGCCAAGATCATCGTCCATGGCCGCGATCGCCAGGAAGCGATCGCACGGATGCGCCGCACGCTGGAAATGTCGGCCGTCGAGGGCATCAAGACCAACATCCCGATGCACCTTCGCATCCTGGCCGATCCGGATTTCGTCGCGGGTAAACTGAGCACGTCCTTCATGGAGCGGTTCCTCTCGCGGCCGCAGCAGCAGCGCGGACGCCTCGCCGAAGCCGTCTGAGCGCGCGTGTCGCGGTTGCCCTCTCGGTTGTGTGTCGTGTGCGACGCGGAGGTCTGCGGGCGTGCCGGGTGGACCATCGTCGATTTCGCGTCCGCGTGTCTCCAGGGCGGTGCCCGCTTTCTTCAGATCCGCGCCAAGCTCGCATCGACCCGCTGGTTCTTCGACGCTGTTCTGGCTGTCGTCGACCAGACGCGCCCGGCGGGGGCGGTGCTCATCGTCAACGATCGGGCCGACATCGCACGACTTGCCAGGGCCGACGGCGTGCACGTTGGACAGGACGACCTGTCGCCCAGGGAGGCTCGGTCGGTCATGGGTGACACCGGCATCATTGGTCTGTCCACCCACACGCTTGCCCAGATCGAGGCCGGGATCAGCGTCAGGCCTGTCGGGATGGCTCGCGAGCCCGTGGTGAGCTATGTGGCCATTGGCCCGATCTTCACGACCGCGACGAAGGCGACCGGATACGGCGCCGGGGGGCTCGATCGTGTGCGTGAGGCGGCCGCGCGCACCGAGCCGCGAGGCGTACCGCTCGTGGCGATTGGCGGCATCACGCTCGAGCGGGCCCCGGCGGTCATCGACGCGGGGGCGCAGGCAGTCGCTGTGATTTCGGATCTATTGACCGCGGGCGACCCAGCCAAACGCGTCTCGCAGTTCCTCGCCGCACTGAAGTAGGGGTCAGACCCCGTTTACTCGCCCAGATAGGCCTGGCGGACGCGCGGATCGTCCGCGATCGCGGAAGCCGTCCCCTCGAAACTGACCGTCCCTGTTTCGAGCACGTACCCGCGATCGGAATGCTTGAGGGCGGCGCTCGCGTTCTGTTCGACGAGCAACACGGTCGTGCCCCCGGCCTTGATCTCATCGATGGTCCTGAAGATGGTCTGGCAGACGAGCGGTGCGAGGCCGAGCGACGGCTCGTCGAGCAGCAGCAGCTTGGGACGCGACATCAATGCCCGCGCGATGGCGAGCATCTGCTGTTCGCCACCCGAAAGCGTGCCGGCGCGCTGTTTCATGCGTTCCTTGAGCCTGGGGAAGAGCGAGAATCCGTGTTCCACATCGTGCTCGATGCGTGTTCGGTCTTTGGCGAGATAGGCGCCCATCTCGAGATTCTCGACCACGGTCAGGTTGGCGAAGATGCCGCGCCCCTCCGGCGACATCGAGATGCCGCGCGCGACGAGCGAATGCGCCGGCAGGCCCGTGATGTCGTGACCCTCGAAGACGATGCGACCGCTCCTGGGCGCCACGAGGCCCGTAATCGCGCGCAACGTGGTCGACTTGCCCGCGCCGTTGGCCCCGATGAGCGTGACGACCTCTCCGGCGTTGACCGCGATGGAGACGTCGCGAAGGGCATGGATGCCGCCGTAGAACACGTTGACGCGTTCAAGTATCAGCATGGAGTCGTTCGATCACTACCGTACACGTCGATCGTGGATGCGTTAGCCCCCTCCGAGATACGCTTCAATCACTTTCGGGTTCTTCTGGATTTCGCCCGGCGTCCCGATGGCGATCGTTTCCCCGTAGTCGATGACCTGAATGGTCTCGCAGATGCCCATGACGACCCGCATGTTGTGTTCGACCAGCAGGATCGTGAGTTTGAGCTCGTCGCGCAGCCAGCGGATGAGGCGCATGAGAGCCAGCGACTCCTGGGGATTCATGCCGGCGGCGGGCTCGTCGAGCAGCAGCAGTTTGGGATCGGTCGCGAGCGCCCGGGCAATCTCCAGCCGGCGCTGGCTGCCGTAGGGCAGACTCGTGGCATTCTCGTTCGCCATTCGATCGAGTTCGAAGATCGCCAGAAGCGTCATCGCGCGGTCGTGGGTCCCGCGCTCGTCGCGGTGATGTCGGGCCGTACCCAGAACGGCGTCCGCGAGCGTCTGGCGGCTCCGAAGGTGGTGCGCTGTCATGACATTCTCGAGCACGGTCATGTCGGGGAAGAGGCGGATATTCTGGAACGTCCGCGCGATGCCGAGCTTCGTAATCTCGTGGGGCTTCCTGCCATCGATGCGCGAACCGTCGAAGTAGATGTCTCCTTCGGTGGCGCCGTAGACCCCGGTCAACAGGTTGAACACGGTGGTCTTTCCGGCGCCATTCGGCCCAATCAACCCGTACAGCGCTCCGCGGTCCACGGACATGGTGAGTGCCTTGACCGCCGTGAGGCCGCCGAAGCGTTTCGTGACATTCCCGGTGTGCAGCAGCGAAGACGTCGACGGCGTGCCGCTCATTGGTCCTCGTCCTCGCGTTCGTCTCCAAGCATCGACCGACGGTCGACTGGGCGTCCGTCGGTGTGCTGCACGGCGTCGGTGGCGTCCGTTAGCGCGACGGGAATCCTCGTCCGGTTCGGCACTCGAAGCCATCGCCAGCCGAGCTCCCGTCTTCCCAGCAGGCCCTGCGGGCGGAAGATCATTAGCAACACCAGCAACAGCGCGTATACCACCATGCGCAAGCCCGGGAACTGCTGGTCAAATGTCCGCAGCGCCTCTGGGAGGATCGTCACGATCGTGGCGCCAAGCGCGGCCCCGGTAATCGAGCCGATCCCGCCGAGCACGATCATGACAATCACTTCAATCGACTTCACGAAATTGAGGTTCTGTGGATTGAGCGGATTGGCGAAGAGCTGTCCTGACAGTCCGCCGGCCACGCCCGCCAGCGCCGCGCTGATCACGAAGGCGAGGACTTTATAGCGCGTCGTGTTGATCCCGATGGCCTCGGCGGCAATTTCATCTCCCCGGATCGTGGCGAGTACGCGCCCAAACGTCGACGTCGCGATGTTCCGCACGATGACGATGGTCAGAAGGGCGACGGCGAAGATCCAGAAGAAGTTCGTGATCGGAATCGCGTCAGTAAACCCGGTGGCGCCGCCGACCGACGGGATGTTCAGAATGAGGACGCGAATGATCTCCGAGAACCCCAGCGTGACGATGGCGAGATAGTCGCCTCTGAGGCGCAGCGATGGAATACCGACCATCAAGCCTGCGATCGCCGCAGCCAGCGCTCCAGCGCCCAGGCTCGCGATCATGGCGATCGATGAACCGACGCCGTCGTGGAGAGTGCTGCCGAAGGCGGCCGCGATGCGTTCGCCGTGATAGACCGTGAGGTACGTGGCGGTGTAGCCGCCGACGGCCATGAAGCCCGCGTGCCCAATCGAGAACTGGCCGGCGAGCCCGTTAATGAGGTTCAGGCTCACGGCCAGCGTGATGTTGATGCCGATGAGATTGATGATGCGCGCGTAGTAGGGATTGACCTGAAAGTTGCCGAAGCCGTGCTCGAAGATCTGGTTGAGCCCGAGGAGCGCCGCGGTCGCCAGGACGATGAACACGAGTTTCCGCGACGGGCGCACGGGCTACACCTTCTCGGTCGCGGATGTCCCCATGATGCCGGAGGGCCTGAAGAGCAGGATGACAATGAGGACGCTGAACGCGACGGCGTCGCGGTAGGTCGAGTACGCGGTCGCGCCCAGCCACGTTTCCATCAGTCCAATCAGGACACCGCCGATCATCGCCCCGGGAATGTTGCCGATGCCGCCGAGCACGGCCGCCACGAAGGCTTTCAGGCCGGTCATCAACCCCATCAGCGGGTCGATTCGCGGGATCGCGAGGGCCACCATGACGCCTCCAGCAGCCGCCAGCGCCGAACCCAGGGCGAAGGTGAACGCAATGATGAAGTCCGTGTTGATGCCCATCAGTTTCGCGACCGCGAGGTTGTACGAGGTCGCGCGCATCGCTTTGCCGATTCGGGTCCGGTGCACGATGAACTCGAGACCGAACATCACGATCACGGCGACGATGATGATGAGCAGGCTCTGATTGGTGATCTGCACGCCGCCGAGTGAGTAGGTCTGCGATCGAATCATCTGGGGAAAGAAGCGCGGGGTCGCCCCAAACACCACCTGACCGCCGTACTCGAGCAGCAGCGAAACGCCGATGGCCGTGATGAGCGACGTCAGTCGCGAGTGATGCCGAACCGGCCGGTACGCGAATCGCTCGATCAGGATCCCCACGACGGCGCAGGCGCCCATCGATCCGATCGTCACGACGATCGCGCCGAAGATCGAGGGATGGGCGTCCAGATTCAGCGCTTCGGCAATAAAGTAACCCGCAAACGCACCGAGCATGTAGACATCGCCGTGGGCGAAGTTGATGAGCCGCAACACGCCGTACACCATCGTGTACCCGAGCGCGATGAGGGCGTAAATGGCCCCGAGCGAGAGGCCGTTGATCAACTGCTGGAGAAATGTGTCCACGATCAACTAACCCGGGTTGATCGTGGCTCTGTAGACGAACTTCACGTCGCCATTGGCAAACGTCACTTCCTGAATGACCGCCGGCTTGTCGACGTTCCGCTTGGCGTTCATCTTCAGGCGGCCGGTCACACCCGCGAGGTCGGCGGTCGCCAGGGCGTCGCGCACCTTGGGACCTTCGGTCGACTTCGCGCGCGTCAGCGCGTCGGAGAGCACCTTGACGGCGTCGTAGGCGAGCGCGGCAATCGCGTCGGGTTCGCGTCCGAATCGCGTGTGGTAGGTCTTGACGAAGGTCTGCACGAGGGGGTCGGGGTTGTCGCCCGAATAGTGGTTCGAGATGTACGTGTTGTTGAGGGCTTCGCGGCCATTCTTGAGGGCATCGCCCACCCAGCCGTCGCCGCCAAGAATCGGCATCTTCATCCCGAGCTCCCGCGCCTGGCGCGTGATGATCGCGGCCTCGGGGTAGTACCCGGTGACGAAGACCGCATCCGGTTTCTGGCTGCGGACCTGGGTCAGGATGGCCTTGAAGTCGGCGTCGCCAGACGAGTAGCTCACAGGATCGAGTACCTGTCCGCCGACGGCCGTGAAGGTCCGCACGATGGACTCGGTCAGGCCCACCGAGTAGTCCTGTTGAATGTCCTTGAGGACGGCCACCCTCCTCGCCTTCAGATCGTTGAAGGCAAACTTGGCCAGGACCTCGCCCTGAAATGGATCGATGAAGCAGACACGGAAGATGTAGTCGCCGACCTGGGTCACGCGTTCATTGGTGGACGAGGGCGAGATCATCGGGATCTGGTACTTCTGTGAAATGGGAGCCGCCGCCAGCGAGCGGCGGCTGGCGACCTCTCCCAGGACGGCGACCACCCTGTCCTGTGTGATGAGTTTGGTGACGGCACTCGACGCCTCGTCGGGCTTGCTCTGATCGTCCTCGATGAGCAGCTTGAACTTGCGTCCCCCCAACACGCCACCTGCCGCGTTGATCTCGTCGACGGCCAGTTCGGTGCCTTCCTTCGACGACTGGCCGAAGGAAGCGCCATCGCCTGTCAGCGACCCGTACATCCCGACAAGAATTTCGCCGCCCGCGTCGCCCGCGGGTCCTGGTCTGCGCTCGCAGGCGCTGCCGGCTGCCAGAACCAACGCTCCAAAAAGAACGGGAACAAGCGGCTTCATTTATTCACCATGATACGGTCATTTTCCCCGAGATCGAGTGGGCGGTGCGAATCGATGTGAATGGAGAATCCGGCATGTGACGACAAAAGTCAATGAGCCGGAATCGACTTAGAATGGCACTTCGTGGTGCCCAGGGTGTCCGGATTCGCCCGGGCAGGTCGAAGTGGAGGCAGAGTCCCGATGAGCGCGCGTGTACTCGATGGCACGGCCATCGCCGCCGAGATTCGTGCCGAGGTACGGCCGGGCGTCGAGGCGTTCACCGCGCGTGCCGGACGGCCGCCAGGACTCGGGATCATTCTGGTGGGCGACGATCCGGCCTCGGAGATCTATGTTCGCAACAAGCTGAAGTCGGCCGGCGAAAGCGGGCTGCGCGCGGATCTGGTACGACTCCCGTCCTCCGCGCGATTGCCAGAGTTGTTGGAGGCCGTCGATCGACTCAATGGGAGCGACGTCCACGACGCCATCCTCGTGCAGTCTCCCTTGCCCGCCGCGATGGGCGCGGACGCGGAGCGTCGCGTCTTCGACGCCATCATTCCCGAGAAAGACGTGGATGGATTTCATCCGATCAACGTCGGGCGGCTGGTGCAGAACCGTGCGTCGGTCTCTGCCGGCACGCCGTCCGGGATCATCGAAATCCTTGAGCGGTCGGGGATTGCCATCGCGGGCCGCCGTGCGGTGGTCATCGGGCGAAGCGACATCGTGGGAAAACCGATGGCGCTGCTGCTGCTGCACCGACATGCAACCGTGACGATCTGCCACTCGCGGACCGTGGATTTGCCGGCCATCGCTCGGGAGGCCGACATTCTCGTGGCGGCGATCGGGCGCCCGGCGTTCGTGACGCCGGACTTTGTCCAGCCAGGGGCCACGGTCATTGACGTTGGTACGACCCAGGTGAGCGACCGCGCGACGGTCGAACGGCTCTACGCCGCGGGGTCGAAGCGGCGGGACGCATTCGAGCGTCGCGGATCGCTGGTTGTCGGGGATGTTCACCCGGATGTGGCGAATGTCGCTGGCGCGCTGACGCCAGTCCCCTGGGGGGTCGGCCCGCTGACGGTCGTCATGCTGCTGAGAAACACGTTGCGGGTTGCGGAGCAACGACGCGGAGAGGGCAGGTAGGGCGGGTAGGGCAGGTAGGGCAGACGAGAGTGTTAGGCGTGTCGGGTCGGCCCGTGGCCTCACGTTGAGCGGTCCAAGTGTCCGAGTGTTCAAATGTCCAGATGACGAGATGTCTAGATTGTTGAGATGCTGAGAGTCGCGCTCACCGGTGGAATCGCGACGGGCAAGAGTCACGTGCTGGAGCAATTCAGGCGTCTCGGCGTGCCGTGTCTCGACGCGGACGCGCTCGCCCATGGCGTCACGGCGCCTGGCACCGAAGCCACGCAGGCGATCGTGGATCGCTTTGGTCCGGCGATTCTCGACGCCGAGGGTGGCGTTGACCGGCAAAAGCTGGCCGCGATTGTCTTCGCTCATCCAGCGGCGCGGCGCGATCTCGAAGCGATCGTGCACCCAGCCGTGTATCGTGCGATCGCGGCAGGTCTTCGTGCCTTCGAACTGCTCGGCGGATTCCCGCTCGCGGTTGTCGATATTCCTCTCCTGTTCGAAACAGGACGTCAAACGGATTTCGATCGGGTGGTGGCGACTATTTGCCCTCGGGCGATGCAGGTGGCGCGTCTCCTCGCGCGAGGTATGAGCGAGACGGAAGCCGAGCAGCGACTCGCCGCGCAGATGCCAGCCGATGACAAAGCCGCGCGCGCGGATCTGGTGATCCGCACAGATGGGACGTTTGAGGAGACGGCCGAGAGGGTGGGGGAGGTCTTGGGGCATCTAAGGATGTAAGGATGTAAAGATGTGTCAGGCTTCCACCTCGGTCGTGTCCTGCGCGGGCGCGATTCGTTCCTCCACGAACGTATTCCAGTCGTGACAATGCGGGCACTGCCACAGCAACTCCGTGCTTCGGTACCGGCACCGCATGCACACGTGTGGGTCGAGGTAGAAGACGGCGTGCTGCGTCAGTTCTCGGTATCGATCGACCAGCGAGGCGGGGTGGCGGAGTTGTCCAAGTGCCCGCCAGATGGCCTGGTGAATGCTCAGCGCATGAGGATTCTGCACGAGCGCGGCGAAGAGCAGATCCAGTGCGTCCTGCGGGTGCCCGCTTCCGGCGAGATGACGTGACAGCGCGAGCCTCGCCCGCCAGTCCTGCGGATTGTCCGCGATGAGCCGCTGGCACAGGCGGGTGAACCGCTCCGGGGCGCCGCTCGTCACGGCGAGCCGCTCGATGCGGTCGAACGCGAGGTATGCGCGATCGGGAGCCACGCGCACCAGCGCATCCCAGATGAGCGCGGCGCCCTTCTCGTTGTCTTCCGCCACTCGCACGTCACCAAGATTCAGGTACGCGGGGACCGCGCGCGCGTCGAGGTCGATGGCCGCCTGGAACCGACGCGTGGCTTCGCCGTAATTCTTTCGCCGCATCGCCTCGAGCCCGATCTCATTTTCGAGGAACGCCAGAATGGCCTGGTTCTGCGGCTGGGAGTCGGTGGTCGCCAGCTTGGTGAGCCGCTGCCGCGTGTCGTACGCATCCGTCCATTCGTGCTGCTCTTCGTGCAGCTTTTGCAGGTTGACGAGCGCGTACTCGTTCTTCGGATCGAGCCTCAGCACTTCGTTGAAGGCTTCGAACGCGCGATCGACGAACCCGCCACGCTTGTAGTCCAGGCCGAGGCAGAGCAGCACGTGTGCGTGCTCGAGGCGGCTCAACCCCGATCGCTGGAGCATGGCCTGATGGACCGTGATGGCTTTGCCGACCTGTCCCTTTTCCCGGTACAGGTTGCCGAGAATCATGTGCACTTCGAGCGCGTCGGCGTCGAGGCCGGCCGCGCGGCTCAGTTCCTCGATGGCCAGATCGATCTGATTCGCGACGAGGAAGTTCAGACCGAGGATGTAGTGTGGCGATTCCCGCGCCCGCCGGCGATCGATCCATTCGCCGCCGCGCAGCTTATAGCGCTCCCAGGCTTTCCCGGTCGTCAGGCCCGCCAGCAGCGCGAGCAGTGCCCACAGGAAGGTCAAGGCCTGGATCCCTCACGGAGATACGAGGCCACGACATTCTCCCAGCGGCCCTGCGCGCGAAGGATCGTCTCAACGAGCTCGCGCGCCGCACCGCTTCCGCCGTTGGCGCCGCTGACCCAGTCGACGCGCGCTCGCACCTCGGCCACGGCGTCGGCCGGTGCGGCCGAGAGTCCAACCCGGCCAAGGACGGCGAGATCGACGATGTCATCGCCCATGTAGGCGACGTCCGCGTCGCTCAGTTGTTCGTCGGCGAGAATGCGCTCGTACGCCGCAGCCTTGCTCGACACGCCTTGATGGACGAGCGTGATGCCCAGCTGTGCGGCGCGGTGCGGCGTGGTCGCCGAATGCCGCGCGGACAGCAAACCGACTTTCAATCCCGATCGCTGTGCCCACACCATGGCGATGCCGTCTCGAATGCCGAACCGCTTGCTCTCGTTGCCGTCGACATGAATGATCACGGCGCCGTCGGTGAGCACACCGTCCACGTCGAACAACAGCAGCTTGATTCGAGCGGCTTTGGTGTTGACGCGTTCGGGAGTGTCCGGGTCTTCCGGTACGGCGCCGGTCACACCATCTCCGTGCGCCAGAGGTCGTGCAGGTGCACCACGCCTGCGACACGCTCGCGGTCGACCACGACGAGCGACGTGATCTTTCGCTGCTCCATGATGTTCAGCGCTTCAACGGCGAGCGTCGCGGGCGGAACCGACACCGGCCCGCGGGTCATCGCTTCGCCCGCGCTCAACTCGAGCACGTTGGCCGCGCGCTCCATCTGGCGGCGGAGGTCGCCGTCGGTGATAATCCCGAGCAGTGTCCCGCGTTCGTCGACGACACAGGTCATGCCGAGGCCCTTGCTCGACATCTCGTGAATCACGTCCGGCATGCGGCTGTCCGCCCGCACAGTCGGACACTGCTTGCCGCCGTGCATCAGCTGTTCAACGCGCATCAGGCGTTTGCCTAGCGTGCCGCCGGGATGCAGGCTGGCGAAGTCTTCCTGCCTGAATCCTTTCTCGACCATCAGCGTCATGGCCAGGGCATCGCCGATGGCCAGTGCCGCGGTGGTGCTGGCCGTCGGCACGAGGTTCAGCGGGCAGGCTTCTTCGGTCACGCTGCAGTCGAGCGCGACGTCGGCCGCTTGTGCGAGCGTCGAGGATGGTACGCCCGTCACGGCAATCAGCCTCGCGCCCAGGCGACGGATGGTTTCGAGGAGGGGAAGAATCTCGCCGGTCTCCCCGCTATAGGACAGCGCCAGGACCACATCGTCGCGCTGAATGACACCGAGACCACCGTGGATCGCCTCGGCCGGATGCAGGAAGAACGCGGGCGTGCCGGTGCTTGTCAGCGTCGCGGCAATCTTCTGGCAGATGATGCCGGATTTCCCCATGCCGGTAAGGATGACGCGACCGCGGCAGTTGCGCAGCAAGTCCACCGCACGGTCGAAGTGGTGATTGAGGCGCGGCACGAGCGCCAGGATGGCGGCGGCCTCGGTCTCGAGCACTTTGCGCGCCAGGGCGAGATCAGCCATGAACTGCGGCTCCTTTTGCGATCGCGTCAAACGCCATCAGCCGGTGGAGCAAGGGTTCGAGTCGATCGATCTTCAGCGCGTTCTGGGCGTCGCTCCTCGCACGAGAGGGATCTTCATGCACCTCGAGGAAGATGCCGTCGACGCCGGCGGCTACACCAGCCGAGGCCAGCGGTTCGATGTACTGCCCGAGGCCGGCGGTCACACCGTTCCCGCCGCCAGGCAATTGCAGGCTGTGCGTGACGTCGAACACGACGGGAATCCCCTGTTCGCGCATCATCGGAAACGCGCGCATGTCGACGATGAGATTGTGGTAGCCAAAGCTCGTGCCGCGTTCGGTCACGATGATGCGCGGGTTGCCCGCATCGACGACCTTCTGCACGGCATGCCGGATGTCGTCAGGCGCAAGAAACTGTCCCTTCTTGATATTGACCACACGGCCGGTCTGTGCCGCAGCCACGAGCAGATCGGTCTGACGGCAGAGGAACGCGGGAATCTGCAGCACGTCAGCGACTTCCCCAGCTGGCGCAGCGTGAGCCGGCTCGTGGATGTCGGTGAGAATCGGCAGCCGCAGGCTGGCCTTGATGGCGGCCAGTACCCGAAGACCTTCCGCGAGTCCAGGTCCACGAAACGAACGGTTAGAGGTGCGATTGGCCTTGTCGTACGACGCCTTGAAGATAAACGGAACGCGCAGACGACCGGTGATCTCCTTGAGCTGAATGGCGAGTTGGGTCGCGTGACCCTCGCTCTCGATTACGCACGGACCGGCAATGAGGACAAACGGCCGATCGCCGCCAATGGTGATGTTGGTGACGTCGTCCAGCTGTACGGGGTTCACGCGGTCATTATAGACACGGTCACACCATCGACGTGTGGGGGGCCCCGCCTTCAGGCGGACCGAGCCCGAGCCGGCTAAAGCCGGCTCCCACACAAGGAGCGGTCGATTTACGCGACCGACTCGGCAGCGGCAGGTGACATTCCAATCGTCTTATGCGCGTGGCTCGCCTGCACGAACGCCGCGAACAGCGGATGGGGGCGCGTCGGTTTCGAGGTGAATTCCGGATGGAACTGAACCGCCAGGTACCACGGGTGTCCGGGCAGCTCGGCGATCTCCACGAATTTGCCGTCGGGGGACCGGCCTGAAATGCGCAGGCCGTGCTCGGTCAGCTGCCGCTCGTAAAGGCAGTTGAACTCGAACCGATGGCGGTGACGCTCGCTGATGGTCGTGGTGCCGTAGACCCGCTGTGCGAGCGAGCCAGGCGCCAATTCGCAGGCGTACGCACCGAGTCGCATGGTGCCGCCGAGTTCGTCGACGCCGAGGAGATCGCGCAGCTTGTAGATCAGCTTGGTGGGCGTATCCGGCGCACATTCGGTGGAGTCGGCATCCGGCAATCCCGCGACGTTGCGGGCGAACTCGACGGCGGCCCACTGGAAGCCGTAGCAGATGCCGAAATAGGGGATGCCCCGCTCGCGTGCAATCTGCGCGGCTTTCATCATGCCGCGGGTTCCGCGATCGCCGAAGCCACCGGGCACGAGAACGCCGTCGGCGCCGTCGAGCAGGGCCGTGCCGTGCGGTTCTTCGAGCGCCTCGGCCTCGATCCACTTGATGTTGACCTTCAGACGATGCGCGAACCCGCCGTGATAGAGCGCCTCGTTGAGGCTCTTGTAGGAATCCTCGTAGCCGACGTACTTCCCGACGACGTGGATCGTAATCTCGTCGACCGGGTTCTTGATGCGATTGACGAGATCCTCCCACGCCTGCATGCGCCGCTCCGTCTGCGGCAGGTGGAGGTACTGGAGAATGATGCGATCGAGACCCTCGGCTCCGAGGACCAGCGGCACTTCGTAGATGGTGGAGACGTCCTTCGCGGTGATGACGGCTTCTTCCGCCACGTCGCAGAAGAGCGCAATCTTCCGCTTGAGATCGGGATCCAGGAAGCGATCCGTGCGGCAGAGCAGAATGTCCGGTTGAATTCCGATCGAACGCAGATCGCGCACGCTGTGCTGCGTCGGTTTCGTCTTGAGCTCGCCGGCTGCGCCGATGAAGGGGACGAGCGTCAGGTGGATATACAGCGTGTTGTCGCGCCCGACATCCTGCCGGAACTGCCGAATGGCCTCGAGAAACGGCAG
>JBGOTP010000078.1:0-15463 GCA_041476545.1 Vicinamibacteria bacterium
CGGAGAAGCGAAGAAACGGAGTTCGTTAAATAAGGTCTCCGTTGCTTCGTTCCTCCGTGTGTGTCCGCTCTCTCCGTCCGCTCGGTTACCTCGGGGAACGTCTATTTCACCACCGCCAGTGCGACATCGACCCTCACGGTTTCGCCGCTGACCTTGTCGGGCGTGTTCGACAGTTGCGCGGACTGGCCATCCTTGAGCATCAACGAATCGCTCGTGCGGAACGAGCGGAATGTCGGCCGACCCACCTGGACGACACCTTTGGCTGACGGGTCGTCGTAGACCGAGGATTCGTCGATTGAGATGTGCAACCTGAATCGACCTGTTTCGTCAGGGTAGTTCGCCGCGCAGTCGATTTGAGTGCCGACATCACGGTATGTCACGGTGGGTGTGGGCGTTCCTCCTTCCTTGGGAGTCGTCGTCGTAGTAATCGGAACTGTCGTGCCTATCCTGAGGTTTGCGTTAGTCTGGCTGTTCCCGGGTGAGACGTTCACGGACATAGTGTAGGGCAGGCTGCTGATCTTCCTATCGCCCTGGTACCTCGAGATCGTGACCGTCACTTTCAGCGGCGTCACAGTCGGCTTGGGCGCGGATGCCGGCTGGTCTTGTGCCTGGATCGGCGCCGCACCCGCGATTGCGAGTAACGCCGCGAGAGCGGTCGACTGCAGATGTTTCTTCACCAAGATGTCCTCCTCAGTACGTGTCCGATGCGAGTGGCTCGATCGTGATTGGTGCGATGACAATCTCGATCGGTTCGATTGCGGTGATCGGCGTTGCATCCACTGGTTCAGCGAGTAGTGATTCGAGACGCGCGTCTCCCTGGTTCGCCAGTGTAATCAGGAGGCGCAGGCCCTTCATTTCGGCCTGTGAGACCAGGACTTCAGGATCATCGCGCTTGGAACTCGAGACGGCAGGCCTGGAGACGGCGGGGCCCGGGGCGGCAGGGCTGAAGCCCTGCACTACGACCGGGGTGGCGCCGGGACTGAAGCCCTGCGCTACGAGTGACTCCGGAGTTCTCTCGGGAACGACCGCAGGATGTTCAGCCGGTGACGACCCGTCCGCGGCTTTTGACGGAACTTGCTCATGCGGGCGCAAGACAAGGACGGCCGCCACGATCACCACCGCCAGCGCCCCCGCCGCGACGAGCACCCGCGGCCGCCACCAGACGGATGCGGCCGGCTCGCTCGCGATCTGCGCGCGCACGCGTGCCACAAATTCCGGCGATGGCTCGACGGCGAGGGCTTGCTGAAGATCGCGGTCGATCTCTGACGCGTCCATAGGGTTCACAGAGTTCACGGGGTTCACTAGGTTCACAGGGTTCACGACAGCAGTTCTCTAAGCTTCGTTCGTCCGGCAAAGAGTCGCGATTTGACAGTCCCGACCGGCAGCCGCAGCAGCCTCGCCACTTCGTCGAGATCGTGCTCCCGGATATTGGCCAGGACGATGACGACGCGTAGCTTTTCGGGCAACTCGTCGATGGCTCGCCACAGCGCCGCGGCACGCTCGCGACCGATGGAGTGGGTAACCTCGTCGTTGGTTACGACCGCCGGCTGCTCGCGAGCATGTGTAGCCTCTCGCGCGGTGCGCCGCTGATCCGTCCGGCGTCGGTCGATGGCCAGCCTCCAGGTCAGCCGCACGAGCCAGCCACGGAACCGATCGCGGTGTCGCAGTTGCTGGAGGCGGCGATGAGCCCTGACAAGTGCCTCCTGGGCGACGTCCTCCGCGTCCTGGTGATGCCTGAGGACGCTGTAGGCGACTCGGAACGCGAGGGTGGACGACTGGACCAGTTCGGCGTCGAATTCGACGTCATTTTCGACATCGACGGCCCGGTCCATCTCGCGGGCTCCATCAGTCTCGCGGGCTTCATCGGTCTCGCGTCCCACCGCTACAAGGCTCGCCGCGATTCGCGTCGCATAGCCATCCATCGCTGTCACTGTAGCAAGACGCCGCGGTGCCGCAGACGGTTCGACTGGACGTAAGGATGGTATATTTAGCAGTTCATGCTGGCGCTCGACCTCGGGAGGATCCGCACCGCGCAAGAGCGCTTCGAGCAGGTCTACGCGCCCGAGGCGTTTCCCGGCGAAGAACCGGACACCTTCAAGGTGGTGGTCCTGGTCACCCTGGCGTTCGACGTTCATAAGGACAAAGAGCACTTCCGCCTGGTGGGAGGCGTGCACACCACCCTCGAATTGCCGTGCAGCCGATGTCTGGAGCCATTCATCTGGCCGATCGACGCATCCTTCGACCTCCGCTACCAGCCCCACACGCACAACACGGGCGAAGGGGAGCGGGAAATCGAGGAAGACGATCTGACGACGGCTTTTTATGAGAACGAGACGATCGATCTTGGTCAGCTGATGCGCGAACAGTTCTATCTGACGCTCCCGATGAAGCCGCTCTGCGCGGACGACTGCCGGGGACTGTGCGTGCACTGCGGGGCGAACTTGAACAAAGACACGTGCGGCTGCACACGCGAGTGGGAAGATCCGCGGCTCGCGGTGTTGAAGACTCTAAAAAACGATCACCACGAAAGACACTAAGGACACGATCCTTTGTGTCCTCTGTGGTGAGGGACTCCGCGTAAGAGAGAGACTATGCCTAATCCGAAACGACGACATTCCAAGACGCGCACGGCGAAACGCCGGACGCACGACACGTTGACACCCGTCGGCCTCAGCGAGTGCCCGCACTGCCACGAGCCGAAACCGTCCCACCGCGTCTGCGCCAACTGCGGCTATTACCGCGGACGCCAGGCACGAGCGGTCAAGGAAGACTAGAAACGGGCATTGCTCGCGTTCATTTTTCCCGGACAGAATTCGCAGAACGTCGGCATGGGAAGAGCGCTTGCCGAGAGGTTCCCCGTGTGTCGCGATGCATTCGCCGAGGCCGACGCCGCGCTTGGCGAATCGCTCAGCCGGTTGTGCTTCGAGGGCCCGGAGGATCGGCTTGCCCTGACGGAGAACACGCAGCCGGCGATCCTCGCCGTGAGCACGGCGGCGTGCCGTCTGCTCGCGTCACGAAACATCGTCCCGGCGTTTCTGGCCGGGCACAGTCTCGGCGAGTACTCGGCCAACGTGGCGGCCGGGACGTTCGCGTTTGCCGATGCCCTGCAACTCGTCAGGCGCCGGGGTCGCTACATGCAGGAGGCCGTGCCAGTCGGGACCGGCGCCATGGCGGCGGTGCTCGGCCTGGACGCCGACGAGGTCGCCAAAGCCTGTGAAGAAGTGGCGCAGGGCGACGTGGTGAGCCCCGCGAATCTGAATGGCGCCGGGCAAGTCGTGATTGCGGGGTCGCGTGATGCGGTCGCGCGGGCGGGCGAGCGGGCGAAGGCGCTCGGCGCCAGACGGGTCGTCCCGCTGACCGTCAGTGCGCCGTTCCATTGCGCGCTCATGAAGCCGGCCCAATTGCGGCTGGCGCCGGAACTTCGCGCGCTGTCGGTGCACGATCCGCGCGTGCCCGTCGTCGCCAACGTGGACGCCGAGCCAAAACGCCGTGCGGAGGACGCCATTGAGGCGCTCGTGGCCCAGGTGTCCGCTCCCGTTCGCTGGGAGTCGGTCGTGCGCCGCCTTGCGTCGGAGGGCGTCACAACGTATGTTGAGGTGGGTCCGGGCACCGTGTTGAGCGGAATGGTCCGAAGAATTCATCGCGCGGCCGCCGTTGTCAGCTTCGGGCGCCCCGAGGACCTGGCGGCGGTTGAGGCGCTCGTCGGGCGGACCTGATGAGGCGGGGTGGACCTTATAAGGTCCGCCGCACATTGAGTGTTGATGTTTGACTTGACCGGCAAGGTCGCACTTGTCACCGGCGCGTCGCGCGGGATTGGACGTGCGATGGCCCTGCGCCTCGCAGCGAGCGGCGCGATCGTCGTGGCCGCGGCACGTGGGGACCACGCGGCCGGAACGGTGGCGGCGATTGTCGAGGCCGGCGGACGCGCCGAGGCGGCCGGCGTCGACGTGACGGATACGCCGTCGCTCGAGAAGCTGCCGGCCGATGTCGTCTCCCGCCATGGGCGGCTCGACATCGTCGTGAGCAATGCGGGGATCACGCGCGATCAGCTGCTGATGCGGATGAAGCGCAACGACTGGGACGTGGTCCTGGCCACGAACCTGACGGCGGCGTTCACGCTCGCGCAGGCGTCAATGCGGCCGATGCTGAAGCAGCGCAGTGGACGTATCATCGCCGTGAGCTCGGTGGTCGGGCAGATGGGCAACGCCGGGCAGGTGAACTACGCGGCGTCGAAGGCGGGATTGATTGGCCTCGTCAAGGCGCTCGCTCGAGAGGTCGCGTCGCGGAACATCACGGTGAATGCCATCGCTCCGGGCATGATCGACACCGACATGACCCGCGGCGTGTCGGAGAAGGCCCACCTCGACCTGGCGGGACACATCCCGCTGGGCCGGCTGGGTACGGCAGACGAGGTGGCCGCGGCGGCGTGCTTTCTTGCGTCCGACGAGGCAGCGTATATTACAGGGCACGTGCTGGCGGTCAACGGCGGGATGTACATGTAGGACAAGCAGGAGGCGTGAATGGCGGTAGCCGACAAGGTCAAGAGCATTATCGTGGAACAGCTGGGCGTGGACGAAGAAGAGGTGACGCCGGATGCCTCGTTTGTGGACGATCTGGGCGCCGACTCGCTCGACACCGTCGAGCTGGTGATGGCGTTTGAAGAGGAGTTCGGGATCGAGATTCCCGACGAAGACGCCGAGAAGATCACGCGCGTCAAGGAAGCGGTCGAGTACATCGACTCGCACGCCAAGCCCAAGAAGTAAGCCGCACGTCGACGTCGCTCGGCGTCGACGTGCCTGTCGGACGTCGAGCGGGCGTGGGACTCCTGCGAGCATGGACCAATGGTGAACAATCGGCGAGTGGTGATCACGGGGATCGGCCTGGTGTCCTCGCTGGGCATCGGAACGGGGGCGAACTGGGCGGGGATCTGCGCCGGGAAGAGCGGCGTCGGTCCCGTCACCAAGTTCGATGCGGCGCAGTTTGCGACGCGCATCGCGGGTGAGGTCAAGGATTTCGATCCGCTCCAGTTCATTGAGAAGAAGGACGTCAAGAAGATGGACGTCTTCATCCAGTACGCTATCGCGGCTTCGCAGTTCGCGATGGACGACTCGGGGCTGCAGATTACGCCAGAGCTGAGCCCACGTGTCGGCGTGTTCATCGCATCCGGCATCGGCGGGTTCACGACGATCGAGCGGGAACACAAGGCGCTGCTCGAGGGCGGTCCCAGAAAGATTTCGCCGTTCTTCATTCCCTCCGCCATCATCAATCTGGCGGCTGGCCAGGTGTCCATCCGCTTTGGCGCCAGGGGACCGAATTCCGCCACCTGCACGGCCTGCTCGGCGTCCGCGCACGCGATTGGGGATGCCTACGAGATCATTCGCCGCGGCGCCGCCGACACGATGATTGCCGGGGGATCTGAGGCCGCGATCACACCGATGGGGATCGGCGGTTTCGGCGCGCTGCGGGCGCTGTCGACCCGCAACGACGAACCCGGCCGCGCGAGCCGGCCGTTCGACAAGGACCGCGACGGCTTTATCGTCGGCGAGGGTGCCGGCGTCCTGATTCTGGAGGAGTATTCCGCTGCCAGACGCCGTGGCGCGCGCATCTACGCGGAGCTCGTCGGCTACGGCATGTCGGCCGACGCGTACCACATCACGGCGCCGTCGGAAGACGGTGACGGCGCGTTCCGGGTCATGCGGGTGGCGATGGAGAGCGCCGGCATCGAGCCGGACCGCGTCGACTACATCAACGCGCACGGCACGTCGACGCCGCAAGGCGACGCACTCGAGACGCTCGCCATCAAGCGCTGCTTCGGCGCGCACGCGGCGAAGCTGGCCGTCTCGTCCACCAAATCGATGACGGGACACCTGCTCGGCGCCGCCGGCGGCCTCGAGGCGGGCATTACCGCGCTGGCCGTGCATCATCAGATTGCGCCGCCCACCATCAACCTCGACGAGCCCGATCCCCTGTGCGATCTCGACTACGTGCCGAATCACCGGCGCGACCTGAAGATTACCTACGCCTTGTCGAACTCGTTCGGCTTCGGCGGTACCAACGCCGCCCTCGTCTTCAAGCGGTACGACGCGTGAAGATCGCCGTCTGCATCAAGCAGGTCCCGACACGCGACTGGCAGCCGCGCCTCAACGAGTCGAAGACCTGGATCCGCGAGCAGGACGCCAGCTACGAGATGAACGAGCCGGATGCGTACGCGCTCGAGGAGTCGCTGCGCCTCAAGGAGAAGCACGGCGGAGAGGTGGTGGTCTGTTCGGCCGGCCCCGCCCGCGTGGCGCAGGTGATTCGCGAAGGGCTGGCTCGCGGTGCGGACCGCGCGATTCATGTCGAAGACGATGGGTTGGCGAGCGCGGATGCGTTCGTGGTGGCCGCGGCGCTCGCCGCTGCCATGAAAGACGAGGCGTTCGATCTCATCCTGACCGGCCTCCAGTCCGATGATCAGGGCTTCGCGCAGACGGGCGTCATCCTGGCTGAGCGGCTCGGCCTGCCGCACGCGACCATCATCATGGAGGTCGCGGTTGCCGGATCGGCGCTGAGGGTCAAGCGCGAGCTCGAGGGTGGATGGTTTCAGTGGATCGCCATGCCGCTCCCCGCGGTCTTGACGATTCAGAGCGGCATCAACCAGCTCCGCTACGCGACGCTCAAAGGCATCATGGCGGCCAAGAAGAAAGAGATCCGCAAAGCGCCTTCGCCTTCCGCTTCGGCGGCTCGCCAGAAGATCGTCAGCCTCTACCTGCCGGAGAAGACCAAGAAGACACAACTGATTGCCGGATCACCGGCCGAAGCGGCCAAGGAACTGGTGAAGAAGCTGCGAGATGAGGCGAGAGTCATTCAGTGATCCAACATTCATCACGAAGACACGAAGATCACGAAGCTAGGTTTTCGAAATCCGTTCTTCGTGGCCTTCGTGACTTCGTGAAACAGACAGGTTGCGCATGATTCTGGTGATCGCGGAACAGCGATCCGGGAAGCTGAATCGCGCGAGCTGGGAAACCATCGCGGGGGCGCAGCAGCTGGCCGCCGGAGAGCCGATCGTCGTCATGCTGCCGGGCGGTTCGGCGCAGACCGCCGCGGCCGAATTGGCGGCGGCGGACGTCACCGAAGTCGTGACGCTCGACCATCCGTCGCTTGAACCCTATACGCCGGATGGCTACACGGCGGTCCTGCGAGCCGCGATCGACGCGCTCGCGCCCTCCGTTGTGTTGCTGCCGCACACCTACCAGACGCGCGACTTCGCTCCGAAACTCGCCGCGCGCATGGACCGCGCGATTGTCACCGACGTCACCGGCGTGAAGCGGGGCGGAGCACATGGACC
Organism: Vicinamibacteria bacterium; assembly: GCA_041476545.1. GTDB lineage: Bacteria > Acidobacteriota > Vicinamibacteria > Vicinamibacterales > CAVVIG01 > JBGOTP01. The sequence continues at coordinate 7,328 of JBGOTP010000078.1, forward strand.
GGAAGCCGCGTTTGTCCGCCCGATGTTCCAGGGCAAGCTCACCGCCGACGTCGTGCCGCAGGGGCCGACTCCGCATTTCGTGACGTTTCAGATTGGTGCCTTTCGCGTCGACCAGGCCGTGCGCGGATCGTCGCCTGCGCCCGTGCGCGCGCTGTCGATCGCGGTGGACGCGGCCCTCGTGCGCCAGAAGCCTGAGACGCCGTTTCAGGAAGCGAAGCAGGCGGTCGATTTGTCGCAGGCCGAGCGGATTGTGTCGGTCGGCCGCGGGATCAAGGAACAGAGCAACATTCCTCTGGCGCAGCAGCTGGCCGACGCGCTTCATGCGGAACTGGCCGCGTCGCGTCCGATTTGCGATTCCGGATGGCTGCCCATGGAACGCCAGGTCGGGAGTTCCGGCCAGACCGTGGCGCCGAAGCTCTACCTGGCGCTCGGAATTTCCGGTGCGATTCAGCATCTGGTCGGTATGAAAGGCTCGAACACCATCGTCGCGATCAACAAGGATGCCGACGCGCCGATCTTCGAGGTGGCCGACTACGGCATCGTGGGAGACCTGTTTGAAGTCGTGCCCGCGCTCATCGCGGCTCTCAAACAGTGAGGCATCCGGGCGGGTTGGGCTGGTAGGCACGGCAAGTAGGGCAGGTGGGGCTGGTGGGCCAGGTAGGGCTGGTAGGAAAAACTTGACCATGAATTGCTGCGTGACTCGGTCTGTTCTGTCTGCGTTCCCTGCCCCACCCGCCTCGCTCGGCCTACCTGCCACACCCGGCCCACCCGCCCTGCCCGCCCGATGTCAGCACTGATCCTCTGGCTCCTCGTCATCGTCTTTGTGGGCGCGTTCGCCGTGCAGGTCGCCACGCGTGTTCGTCTGATTGCAGCGGCTCCCAACACCTTTTCCGTTGATGACTTCGGCGTCCGCGTCCGGCACTTCCTGGTCGATGTGCTTGGCCAGCGCAGGACGATCAGAGAGCGTCCCGTGGCGGGACTTGCGCACGCGTTTGTTTTCTGGGGATTCGCGGCGTTTGGCGGCTACACGATCACGGAATTCCTCTACGGTCTCGGGGTCGTCGATCTCACCGGGACCGGGTGGTTTCATGCGTACCGCCTCGTCCTGACACCGTTCGCGGCGGCTGTGCTCGCGGGGATTATCTACCTGCTGATTCGCCGCGCCTTCCTTCGCCCGGTCGGACTGGGGACGAAGGTGTCGGTGGAGTCGATCGTCATCGCGCTCTTCATCGCCACGCTGATGGTGACGTTTCTGCTCGGCTGGCGCCTGGGCGAGGCCACGCTTGCGGGCCGCGCGAACTGGTGGATCCATGCGGTTGTCATCCTGTCGTTCCTCGCGCTTATTCCGGCGTCGAAACACTTTCACCTCGTGCTCTCGCCGATCACGGTGTTCCTGAAATCGCCGGAGCTCGGCAATGTGCCGAATCTCGACTTCGAGAAGGAGCAGGTCGGGCTCGAGGCCATCAAGGATCTGGGGAGCAAGACCGTGCTCGACGCGTTCACCTGTGTTGAGTGCGGCCGCTGCCAGGTGAACTGCCCGGCATGGGGAGCGGGGAAGGCCCTCAATCCCAAGACGCTCATTCTGCAGACGCAGGCGGCGCTCCTCGCCGGACAGCCGGAGCAGAAGCTCGGCGATCTGTACAGCGAGAGCGTGCTCTGGCAGTGCACGACCTGCGGCGCGTGCGAGAACCAGTGTCCGGTGGGCATCGAGCACCTGCCGCTCATCATCGGGTCGCGCCGCGGTCTCGTGTCGAACGGCGACGCGCCGGATTACATGGGTGGCGTGTACAACAATCTCGAACGGCGCGGCAACATCTGGGGGCTGGGGTACGACCAGCGTCAGAAGTTCGTCGAGTCGACGAGCCTCGAGGTGTTCGATCCGGCGAAACACGACGTGATGGTCTGGCTCGGATGCGCGGGCGCGTTTGAGGCGGATTTCCAGAAGTCGCTCCGCGCGCTGTTCGAGATTCTTCGCGCGCGGCACGTGCGCTTTGGCGTGCTGTCCAAGGAACGTTGCACGGGCGACGCGGCGAAGCGGACCGGCAACGAGTACATGTTCCAGGAACTGGCCACCGCGAACATCGCGGATCTCAAGGCGGCGGGCCCGAAGACGATTCTCACCTCGTGTCCCCACTGCGTGAAGACAATCGGCAACGACTATCGGAAGTTCGGGTACGAGGTCGAGATCGTGCACTCCGCGGTCTACGTCGAGGAGTTGACGCGCGATCTTCGCGCGAGCGCCGCCGCGGACGCCGTGACGTTTCACGACCCGTGCTATCTCGGACGCTATGCGGGCACGGTGGACGAACCGCGGGCGCTGCTCGAGCGTTTCGGCGCCGACATCTCGGAGCCGGAACGCAACCGCGACAATCCCTACTGCTGTGGCGCGGGCGGCGGGCTGCTGTTTGCCGACAAGGAAGAAGAACCCGGCTCGCGCATCAGCGACGTCCGGCTGAAACAGCTGCAAGCGACGGGCGCCGGCACGGTGGTGACCGCGTGCCCCTTCTGTTCGATCATGCTGAAGGGGGCGCAGACGAGCGCGCCCGACGCCGCCAGCCTGCAGTTTGTCGACCTGATGACCTACGTCAATGGGCGATTGATGAAGCCATGACCGAAGCGCCCCACCGGCGCGCCGAAGCTCGACGAGCGGAGGCGGGTGCGGCCACGCCGAGCCGAGGAAGAGCGAATCCGAGGCGAGGCGTCAGCGTCAGCTCGCGCTGGGGGTGGGGCCCCAGCGCCACTGAAAAAAGTTGACCACCCACTCGCGAACGAGGCGTCTCGAGGCCGCGCTCATCGGCGCGGCCGTCTACCCGCTGATGCTGGCGCTCGGCTCGACCTGGCGATGGCGGACGGAGGGCCTCGAGCACTTCGCCGACATCAGAGCCGGCGGGCACGAGCCGGTCATGGCGTTCTGGCACGGCCGCATTCTTCCCGCCACGTACTTCTTCCGTCACCAGGGGATCGTCGTCATCACCAGCGAGAATTTCGACGGCGAATGGATTGCACGCGTCATTCGGCGTCTGGGTTACGAAACGGCCCGCGGTTCGACTTCGCATGGAGGACGACGGGCGCTGCTGCAGTTGAGGCGGAGGATGGTGGCCGGCAGGCCTGTTGGATTTACGGTCGATGGACCGCGTGGCCCGGCGCGCGCGGCGCAGCCGGGCGCCGTGTGGCTGTCTCAGGCAACTGGCAATCCCGTGCTGCCGTTTCATCTCGAAGCCGATCGCCACTGGACGTTGAGCAGCTGGGATCGCACGCAGATCCCGAAGCCGTTCGCCACGGTCTCGCTGGTCGTCGGCGAACCGTTCTACGTGCCCCCTGGCGGCGGTGATGGCGGCGGTGGCGGCGGTGGCGGTGATGGCGGTGACGCCGGTGCTGCCGGCGACGACGTGATTCGGTCGGCGCAGCGGTCCCTCGAAGCGCGCCTCACGGTGCTGGAGCAGCGCGCGCTCTCGCTGCTTTCGTAAACTCCATTCGTAGGCCCTCGCGACGTCGGGCGCTACGCACCCAGCGCGCGTAGGCGGATAGATCAGCGGAATGATCTGAATGAGATGTCGCAACGAGGGCTGGTCGTGCTGCAGGGAAATCGACGTTTCCCTGCAGCCGTGAGTGAACGCTCGCGATCGGAATCAATTCACCGTAATCCGCTTTCCCGTGATCTCTCCCTCGAAGTGGACGAGCAGGTTCTCGTCGAGGTCGTACACGTCCAAGGTCGTCGTGCCGCTGAAGGTCTTGCCGTCGCGGTCGAGCTTGATGACCTCGCCGATGATCGCCGTGCCGTTGAGCAGCCCGAGGGCGTCGAACGTCCACGACGGATGCTTGAGCTTGTAGGTGCGCCGTGCCGTCTGCTCCCACACCCCGAGGCACACGTTCCCTGTCGAGGGAGCCACCGTGTCGTTGAGGATCTCGGTGCCGTCGTTGTGCCACACATCGAATCCCTCATCGACGATCTGACCACCCACGGTGAAGGCCACCCTCCAGAGCCCCACAATCGACGGGTCCTTGCTGGGGTCGTCCTTGCCACCCTGCCCGAATGACGATTGAGGCGGCGTGATGACGCCCGGCTTGAATGACCCTTGAGGTTGTCCGGCCCCGAACGCGGAGTATCCCGGTCCGCCTCTAAACTTCGAACGCATGTCGTCGGAGCAAGAAGCCCGTGCGATCGAGGCCATTCCGGTGAGGAAGAGGACCGCCACGGCCGTCGACACTACTATCCGACGGGTCAGCGATGTCGGCACGGTCGTTGTCGTCGTTGCTGATTTGCGGGTCGTGTATGTCACTGTTCGTTCTCCTGGCAGGCAGAAGCCGTGATTGGCGCTGCACGGCGTCAAGTCTTGAATGGCTGCCAGGCGAGCTTCAAGCGAAACAGCACGCACATCGCGAAATTGCGTGGCTTTTCGCCTGAATTCCGCCGTGCGCGCTATACTTCAGCTTCCGATCAGTCCCATGTCTGAGTCTCCGCATCCCTTTCCCGCGCCCCGGCGACTGGTCAACGAACGTCTGGATTCGTGGAAGGAAATTGCCTCGTACCTCGGACGGGAAGTCAGGACGGTCCAGGGGTGGGAGAAGAGCGAGGGTCTGCCGATCCATCGACACCAGCACGCGCGCCAGGGATCGGTCTACGCATTCACATCGGAGCTGGACGCGTGGCGGGAAGTCAGGCACGGCGCTCCGGACAGCCCGCCGGCGCCGGAAATTCCGGCCGCCGATGCCTCCGCTCCTCCTCATGGCGCACAACCTGAAGGCGCGCAACCCGAGGGCACGCCACAACGACCTCCTGACTGGATGTTCGCGACTGTCGGCATCGCTGCGCTTCTCGTCGTGGCGGTCTCATGGGGTTTCTTCTTCTGGAAGTCCGGCCAGGCCACTCCCGCCGGCCCCGTTGGCAACGGCGTGCTCTCCTCGGTCGTCGTCCTTCCGTTTCTCGATCTGAGTCCGACCAAGGACCAGGAATACTTCACCGACGGACTGACCGAAGAGATCATCGACGCGCTCAGCCGCGTACCGAACCTCCGCGTGGTGGCGCGGACGTCGGCGTTTGCGTTCAAAGGCAAGGCCACCGATATCCGCGAGATCGGCCACCAGCTCAACGTGAGCGCCGTGCTCGAGGGCAGCGTCCGGAAATCGGGCGACGCGCTGCGCATCACCGCGCAGCTCAATCGCGTGTCCGACGGTTATCATCTGTGGTCGCAGACCTACGACCGGCCCTTGCGCGACGTCTTCGCCGTGCAGCGCGAGCTGTCGCAATCCATCGCGGACAAATTGCAGGCCGGCGAGGTGCCCCAGCGGCCGGGGACCAGTGATCTCGAGGCGTACCGGCTCTTTCAGGAGGGGCGGTATCTATTCAATCAGCATCAGCCGCCAGAGTCGTACCTGAAGGCCGCCGAGAAATACAAGGCGGCCATTCAGCGGGATCCGAAGTTCGCGCTGGCCTATGCCGGCCTTGCGGACGCATATGCGTACCTCGCCGAACAGTTCGTGGCCGCGCCCAAAGACGTGATGCCGAAGGCCAAAGAGGCTGCGGAGAAGGCCCTCGCGCTGGATGATGATTCGGCTGAGGCGCATACCTCGCTGGGCATTGTGAAGCTCGATTACGAACGGGATCGGGAAGGCGCTCAGCGCGAGTTCCGGCGAGCCATGGAGCTCAACCCGAGTTCGGGTTACATGCGCCACTGGTTCGCGCACTCGCTCGAGGCACAGGGTCGGATCGAGGACGCGATGCGGGAGATGCGTGCGTCGCTCGTCCTCGACCCCCTGTTGCTCCCTCCGCGTTGGGACCTCGCGAACGAGCTTCTGTGGGTCAAGCGATACGACGAAGCGTTGGAGCAGACAAAGAGGATGGATGAACTGTTTCCGAACATGTCTGTGGCGGCGTATCTGAAAGTGGAGGCGTACAACCAGCAAGGGGATCTGAAAGCGGCTCGCGGGATTTTGGAATCCCTGAAATCGAGCCAGCCGGAGGCCGTCAAGGAGACGCCCTATCTCGCCTTGTTTGGCGTGGCGGCGGCGAGGGAAGGCCGACGCGCCGAGGCTGTGCAGATTCTCGACGAGCTGGAGCAGATGCGCCGAACGCAGTACGTCGAACCGGCCCTGGTCCTCGAGCTGTGTTCCGTGCTGCACGACCATAAGGCACTTCTGCGCTGGCTGAAGCGAGCCGATGAGGAACGCTCGACGCAGTTCATCTACCTGCCGTTTCACAATCGAGAGGCCTACGCCGAGGTTCCCGAGGCCGAGGCGCTCGTCGCGCGCATCCACTGAATGTCGCTCGTCCTCATCTCGTCGGAACGCTTCGTCGAACACCAGACACCGCCCGGCCACCCCGAGTCTCCCGAACGCGCCGAGGTCATGGATGTCGTCGCCAGCCAATGGCGCGACAAGGGCGGAGAGGTGGTCGCGCCTCGCGAGGCCACGCGTGAGCAGCTGGCTCGCGTGCACTCCGAGGATCATCTGCGGCGTATCGAAGAGACCGCTGGTCAGGCGACTGCGCTCGACGCTGACACCTATACATCGCCCGAGTCGTACGAGATCGCCAGACTGGCCGCCGGTGCGACGATCGATGGGGTCGAGCGGGTGATGGCCAACGGCGGCGCGGCGCTCGCGTTGGTCCGGCCGCCCGGACACCACGCGGAGCGCAATCGCGCGATGGGCTTTTGTCTGTACAACAACATCGCCGTGGCCGCGGCGCACGCCAGGAGCCTCGGTGCCTCGCGTGTCGCGATCGTCGACTTCGACGTGCACCACGGCAACGGCACACAGCATATGTTCGACAACGACTCGCACGTGCTCTATGTGTCGACGCATCAGGCTCCGTTCTATCCGGGCACTGGAGGCGCCGGCGAAATTGGCCGCGGCGCCGGGGAAGGCTTCACGGTGAACCTGCCGCTCGAGGCGGGTGCCGTCGACGAGGACTATCAGGTTGTCTTCGCGGAAGTCGTCGTGCCGGTCGTCCGCCAGTTCAAGCCGGATGTCATGCTCGTGTCCGTGGGTGTCGACGCTCACGAACGGGACCCTCTCGCGGGCATGCGCTTGACGACGGCGGCGTTCGGGGCGATGACGAGCGATCTGCGGACGGTGGCGGAAGAGTGCTGCGGCGGACGCCTGGTCGGCGTCACGGAAGGCGGCTACGACCTTCACGCGCTGGCGGAATCCCTGCTGGCGGTGGTCTCGGCGCTCGGTGGCGATCCGGGTCGCTCGGCAGGATGGCCGGAGCCCCTGTCGACGATCCGTCCGAGCCGCGGCCGAGCCGCCGTCGCGGAAGCCGAGCGCCAGCTCGGTCGATTTTGGAAGCTGTGAGGAAGCAGGTAACGGGGAGGGCGGAGAGAACGGATGCACACGGAGGAACGGAGCAACGGAGAAAACTCAACATTGAGCTCCGTTTCTTCGTTTCTCCGTTGTGAAACCGTTGCCTCCGTCGCCTCCGATTTCTCGACGGGTGCGGCAAGGAGGGCGGCATGACAGGATCCAGACTGACGACGCGACTCGGAGTCACAGGTGTGGCGGTGGCGCTTGTTCTCGTGGCTGGCTCGCGGGCCGTGCCGTTGGCGCAGACCCGCGACACGGCCTCCGCGGAATCGCTGAGACAGGCCGAAGCTCAGACGCAGGCGCTGCGAGATCTCGTCGGGGAAGTGCGCGCGTTGCGCGGCGTCATCGAGTCGTACACACAGGGTCAGATTCAGTCCCAGACCATGACCGAATTGCTGACGGTTCAGCAGCGACGTCTGGCCGACGCGACGACGCGTCTGGATGTCACACGGCGCGAGTTGGACGGCGCCGCCAGCGAAGTTCGTCGGCTCGCCGCGGAAGTCTCGGACTTCGAAGATGGCGTGCGGCAGATAACGGATGCGGCCAGGCGCCGCGTGCTTGAAGAGGAGCTTCCGCATAGGAAGCAGGCGCTAGACCGCCAGGTGCAGCAGGAACAGCAGTTGCGCCAGCGCGAATCGGAGCTTTTGAGCGCGGTGGGTCTGGAGGAGGCCAAGTGGAATGAGCTGGTCGATCGCATCAACCGGTCGCTCGCGCGGTAGGTTTCCTGGCGCGTCGCGGGGCGCCGACGCGGTATCCTGGCCCGCACTGGAGGATCGGTCATGAGCCGTTCACCCCGCTTTGTCGTCTTTTCACTCGTCGCCCTCGCTGGCGCAG
>JBGOTP010000079.1:0-15383 GCA_041476545.1 Vicinamibacteria bacterium
GTCACGCGACGCATTGAACGCGAAGGGCAGCACCGGCGGCGGGTCGTTGCCGCCGCACGGACAGCTTCTGTATTCGATGGCCACCACGCTGTCCGACATTGCCGCGCTGCCACAGCAGCACCCTGAAGACACGATTGCGGTAAAGGGGTCGGGCCTCGAGTTCACCGTGGGGACCCCGACCGGCGTCAACGTCGTGCTCCCGGTCAACGGCATCGGCGACTTCGTTGCGGTGCTGCGGTTCGTGTCCACAAGCCGGCGAGCGTCGTTGAACTTCCGGTTTCATCTCCGGACCGGGCAACAGGGTCAGGGCCAGAACGTCCGGCTGCCCGCGTACCTTCGCCTGGCTGCGCCGGCCACCGGCGCGCGCGCCGAGGGACCACAGATCTGCTGCCAGGCGTTCGACATGTTCGCGACGCCGCTGACGCCAGGCGCTTCGTCGTTCTTCGCCGGCCCGCAGCCGCTCTCGGTGCCGGCGGCGGCGGACGAGGAACAGGTGGTCGTGGTGTCCGTCAAGGGTCCGAGCATCGTCGTATCCACCGGTGGACAGGAAATCGCGCGCGCCTCGGACGACTCGTTCGGGCCAGGCGGGATGTTTCTCAGAGTCGAGGCCGACCGCGGGCAGACGCCGGCGGTCGTCCGGCTGAATGCCTTGGAGGTCTACGCGGCTCCGGCGTCGGCAGCGAACGCCGGTTTGGCGGCGGCGCGGGGAGCGTCCCCGCTGCCCGCACACGGCAAGCTGCTCTATTCACTGAGCGCCAATCTTCCGGATCTTGCCGCACGGCCGCAGCAGCACCTGGAAGATACGATCACGGTGAAAGGCGGGGCGGCCGAATTCACAGCGGCAAGCGATGCCGGAGCCTTCGCGGCGCTGCCACTCGGCGGCATCGGTGATTTCGTCGCGGTCCTGCGGATCGCGGCCGTGAGCAAACGACCGGTGCTGGTCCTCAGATTTCACAAGCCTGGAGCCGGAGGGGCGGGCGAGGTTGTGCAGCTCCCCGCCTTCCTCCGTCTGGCACCGCCGTCGCCCGGTGCGCCCCTGGTTGGCACGCATGCGTGCTGCCAGGACTTCGACATCTACGCAGCGCCGTTGTCACCGGGCGCCCCGAGCCTTTTCACCGGCCCGCAACTGTTGACGGTCCCAGCCGCCACCAATGAAGAACGGACGATCGTCGTGTCCGTGAAAGGGGCGCTCATCGTCGTGTCTGTCGACGGGCAGGAGATCGCACGCGCGTCAGACAGCTCGTTCGGGCCAGGCGGCATGAGTGTGCAGGTCCTGGCTCGCGGACGTGGCCAGGTGCCGGCGGTTCTCCGGCTGACCGCGCTCGAGATCTACGAACCTCCTCGCTAGCGAGTCAATTGTCCGCTCGTCTGCGCCGCCTTCATGAATGCCGCGCGGGTTGCGCGAGTGGCGTCGGCGTATTCCAGCATCTGCTTCGCGAGATCCTGCGGGTACGAGATCTTCACGTCGGTGATTGTGCCGTCCGGTCCCGTCATGGCGTCGAGCTTCGGTTGAACGAATCCTGAGTACGAGGCGAGCTTGAGCGCCTCGACGCGCGCGACGACCTCGTCGCGAAGTTTCGGGTCGAAGTGGATGCCGTGGGTGTCGAAGAGCTGTTTCGCGGCGGCGTAGTCCCCTTCGGCCTTGATCCGCTGCACGTCCGCCAAGAGGCGTCCCACCCCTTCACGGAACGCCTGGGGGTCGACCATCACGTAGAACGTCTTGCCGTCGCGCTGGCGCGTCTCGATGGCCTTCGTGTTGGCCATGAGCCACGACACGATCATCTGGCGATTACGCATGTGGTCTTCTTCGAGCTGGCTGCCGTCCCGCACGCGGCGCAGCTGCACCAGCGCGTTGCGCGTGTACGCCTCGTACTCCGCCAGCACGATCTCGCGTTGATCGGCCGCGGACATCAAGTCCAGCTCCACCAGCTTCGGGTCGGCAAGGAAGTACAGCCCGACTAGATCCGCCCGGCCTTCCTCGAGCGCGGAGTAGTTCTCCTTGATCGCGGCTTCCGGCTTCCCGCGCAGGCGCAGGGCGATCTTGCCGGACGCGTGGCCGATGACCTCGTGCATGTTCGTCGTGAGGTCGCCTCCAAGCGCGCCCCACTTCTCGGATCGCGCCGCCTCCTCGGGCGTCCAGGAGAATTCGTTGCGGAATCCCGGGTTCGCCGACTTGTCGTACGCCTCGCTCACGTTCGAGAGCGACACGGACTTGCTGCCGTGGTGCTCCCGCACGTCCTGATCGTTTGGCAGGTTGATCCCGACCGGTGTGACCGGACCGGAATCGCCTGTTTCGACCACGACATCGATCGCATTGGCGGTAATGCCCTGGACGCCGGTCTTCCGGTACTTCGGATCCCAGGGCATCCGGTCCTCGAACCACTGCGCGTCGGAGGCCAGCCGGCGGATCGCCTCGGTCTTGGTCTTGTTGATGTAGAACACGAGGGCTTCCCAGGCGCCTTTTGTGCCGCGGGCATCGAGGTACACCTCGGTGAAGCCATTGATCGTATCCACGGGCGATGCCTTGTCCTCGACCCAGGCGATGTCGTACGCGCGGCGATCCACGGCTTCGCCGGTGCGGTACCACGTGATCAGCCCGTCGAGCGCCTTGGCCATTTCCGGCGTGGCGTAGGCCCTGGCCATCTCGAGGTGCTTGACGACCTCGACGAGCATCGGGTCGTAGCGCCCGCCGACGCGGTAGACCTCCTCGACGAGACCCGTAGGCGTCTTCACCAATCGGGAATTGAGCGGGTACTTCTCGGTGAATCCGCGCAGATCCTTCTGGGAGACGCCGACGTACAGGTTGTTGTGGCTGGCCGTCAGGATGTCCTGGCCTGCTTCCGGTGTTTTGGTCGTGACCGACGATTCGACGAGCGGATCGAGGAACACGGGCGCGAGCCGCGCAATCAACTGATCGACGGTCTCGCCCGCACGGACCGGCAGCGTCGCCCCCGCCGACGCGGACGCTTTGACTGCATCAGCGAAGGCGGGCAGCATCAGGTTCAACGTGAACTTTTTCGCGGTCAGGTTGTTGTAGGGACCGCTGTTGATCCAGAAGAGCTTCGCGTAGCGTTGAATCTCGGTGAGCGTTGCCGGCTTCACGCCGGAGGCGTGCGTCAGCACCGCCTCGAGCACCTCCCGCATCTCGAGCCCGTGCGCCGAGACCTGATCGTAGTAGATGTCGCGCCCGGCAATGGCGGCCTGATAGAGGTGCCAGATGAGCGTCTTCTCCCTGACGGGCAGCGCTTCGAATCCATCCGCGTACAGCTGCACGACGGCGGCGTCGTCCACGCGCTCGAGCAGGTACTTGCGCGGCGCCTGCTCTGGTGCGGGCGCAGGGACGGGTGACGAGCATGCGGCCATGGCAAGGGCCACGGCCGGGACGATCAAGCGCGTTCTCAACATGGATCACTCTCCCGGGAAGACCTCGGATGCTAGGTGCGCGGAATCCGCTTTCCGGCGAGCACGGTTTCGCTCGGGAAGAACCTCTGGCGTCCCGTGATCGTGTTCTGGAAATTATCGAGGAACTCGAAGGTTCCCTCACGCAGCTCGAGCAGCGTCACGTCGGCGGGCGCACCCACGTTGATCGTGCCGCGGTCGTTGAACAACGGGAAGATGCGCGACGGGTTCACCGTGGCGCGCGCGATCGCTTCACTGAGCGTCATCCCGTAACCGAGCAGCTTCGACATGCAGTTGGGAAGATCGATCACGCCGCTCGTACGGCTGTTCGTCGTCCAGTCCGTGGAGAAGGTGTCGGGCCAGAAGCCCGCCTTCATGATGGCGCCAATCGTGTCCCACCGCATATGTCCGGTCTGTCCGTTGCCGACGTCGAACCAGACGCCGCGGCGCCTCGCGGCAAGCACTTCCGGCAGGATGCGGCCGCGCTCGTCGACGATGCTGTTGGGCGGCGGCGCAAACATGTGCGTCACGATGTCGCCACGCTTCAGGAGATCGACGAGCTTGGAGAACGGAGAGATCGTCTGCCCCATGTGGATCATGACCGGCAGACCGAAGGCACTGGCCACCTCCTGCGCGCGCCGCAGCACTTCGTAGTCGTTTGGCCCCGCGACGTCTCGCGACAGCCGCGCCTTGACCCCGACGATGAAGTCGCGGTTCTTCGTAATCGCATCGCGCGCCGCGCTCACGTCGGCGCGACTGAGGTCCATCGTGTCGCCGTCACCCAGGATGCCGGCGCGACCGATGTTGATGAGCACGCGGGCCTGCTGCGGCGCGGATCGAGCGATCGCAATGACATCCGCGATGTGGTCGGCCCCTTGCGAGCCCGCATCGATGAATCACGTCACCCCGTCCTGCAGCACGAGCCCGGCGCCGCCGGCGGCCCGCGCGGCATGGGTATGGATATCGATCAGGCCCGGGACCACGAGCTTGCCGCGCGCATCGATGACTTGGGCGGTCTCGGCCGCGTCAGCGGCGAGGTTCGCTTCGACGGCGGCGATGCGCCCTCCCGAGATCGCGACGTCGGCGATCCCGTCGAACCGGACCGACGGGTCGATGACACGCCCGCCCCTGATCACCAGATCATATTTCGCGGCGGGCGCGGCGAATGCGCGCGGAACGCGGCCGAGCAGCGCGGCGCCCGTCGCCGCCGCTGACAGAAACTGACGTCGGTTCATGCCCTCGCCTCCCTGCGTATTTTCATCTGGGATGTTGGGCGTGTCGATCCTGCTTGTCAATCCATTTCGCCCTCAGCTTGACACCCCCCCGACGCGAGTCCTAAGCTCCGCGATCAGCCCCCCCATGAGAATGTGCCGACTCGCGCTTGGAATCGTGCTGGCGCTTGCCGTGACTCCCAGCCCGATCCGCGGGCAGGTGCAGGCTGTCGATCGACTCAAGGCCTCTGCGGACGAACTCGATCAGGGTCAGCTACTGCTTCAACACCGGGAGTACTACGAGGCGTTGAAGCGGTTGACGCGCGCGAACCAGCTCGCGGGCAATCGATGTGTCGAGTGCACCCTGAGCATGGCGGAAGCCATGCAGGGCATGAAGGCGTATCAGAACGTGCTCGACACGGCCCAGAGGGCCATCGAACTGGCCGAGGGCAGTCAGTCCGTGCTGGCCCGCGCCCATCGCCTGAGGGGGCTCGCCTTCCAGGCGCTCGGCGAAAAGGATCCGGCGAAGTACCGGGACGCGGAAACCGCATTCCGCGCGGCCCTCGGTTCGGATTCCGATCCGGAGTCGCGCATCGAGGACGACCTGCATTTCAATCTCGGAGTGGTCCTGCTCAAACTGGGACGCGACGAGGACGGCGTCGCCGAGCTGAAACGTCAGATCGAGACCCGGTCGGATTCGATGGCCGACGCTGCGAGAGCGATGATCGCGAACCCCCGACGAGCGCGCGAGAACTATGCGCCGGACTTCTCCATCGTGTCGTCGGCCGGCGAGACCATCTCGCTCGACGCTCTGCACGGGAAGGTCGTGCTGCTGGACTTCTGGGCCTCATGGTGCGCGCCGTGCGTCCAAGCGCTGCCGTCGATCCAGAAGATGCAGAAGGCACACGCCGCCGATCCGTTTGTGATGGTGGCATTCAGCGCCGACCGGGACGAGATCGCGTGGCGACGCTTCACGGTCAAGAACGCCATGGTGTGGCCGCAGTACTGGGATCGCACTGGCGGGTTGCAGCATCGTTTCGGCGTGCGCGCGATTCCGACCTACGTCCTGCTCGACCGAGAGGGCATTGAGCGCGTCCGCGTGACCGGCACCGGCTTCAATCAGTCCCGGAGCCTCAGCGACGCGATTGAGAAGCAGCTGTCGCCGCGGGGATCTCGCGATTGACCTTCCTGGTGGCGATGGGGCTCGGCCGCAGGCTCACGCCTGCATCGTAGCGGGTCCGCGTCGACGACATCCTGTCCTGGCCCTCGAGCAGGGCCAAGGACCCGGCGCGACCAGGGACAGAGGACAGGCGCACGAGTAGAAGAGTTGGCTCATAATTGAGGGGTGAAATCAACAACCGTCTCTTGGCTTCTGTTGAGCGCCGTCGCGACGGCGTCGATGGGCGTGTACGCCCAGGCCCCGGCTCGGCAACCGGCGGCGGCACCGCGACAGAATGGCAGGCCGTGGACGATCAAGCGCCTTCCCGGCGGCGATCCGGATCTCGAGGGCGTGTGGAATTACGGCACAGCGACGCCGCTCGTCCGGCCGGACAACTGGGCCGGTAAGGCCGTCCTGACCGAGGCGGAAGCCGCCGAGTGGGAACAGCAGAACGCGGGACGTCGCGGCGGGACGCAGGTGACCGCCGGTCCCGACTGGTGGGAGCCGCAGAACGGCATCCTCAAGAATCGCCGGACGTCGCTCATCATCGATCCGCCGGACGGAAAACTTCCGCCGCCCCCCGGATCTCCAGGACCGGGGTCTTCAGCAGGACGCGGTGGACGCGGCGGCGGGCGAGGCGGTGCCGGGGGCGGCCAGTACGAGGACCCGGAGCAGCTGGGGCTGCAGGATCGCTGCATCGCATGGCCGGCCGCAGCGCCGCCATACGCGCCGACGGTCTACAACAACAACATCGGCATCATCCAGACGAAGGACTACGTCGTGCTGCAGAGCGAGATGATCCACGTCGCGCGGATCGTGCGCATGAACGGCACGCACGGAACCATGCCGTCGATGTACGGAGACTCGATCGGCCGCTGGGACGGCACGACGCTCGTCGTGGACACCATCAACTTCAAGGGACGAATCAACTATCGCAACACCGGTGACCACCTGCACCTCGTCGAGCGATTCATCCGCACGGGTGACGACGCGATGGAGTATCGCTTCACCGTGGACGATCCGAAGACGTGGTCGCGGCCGTGGACGGCCCAGGTCGATATGACGAAGATCGACGCGCCGATCTACGAATTTGCCTGCCACGAGGGAAACGCCATCAGCATGATCGGCACGCTCAACGGAGCCCGGCTTGCGGAGCAGGAAGATGCGCGGGGCGGGCCGGGCAGACAGGGCGGCCCGGGCCAAGGCAGGCAGGGCGGCGCAAACCAAGGCAGACAGGGCGGGCAGGGCCAGGGCAGGTAGGGCGGGCGCTCGATTCGCCGGCGGATGGGACGACGCGGGGCCTCGTCGCGTCGCATTCGCGCGATCAGGTGCCGCTAAAATGACGGCGAGAGGCTGGCGGGCCGCGTCGATCGTCGCGTGCCCCCCGGTCGATCGGAGTACCACTGGCGCCGCTTGTTCCGAACGCCGGCCCTCGCGTCAGCTGCATCGACGCGGGGATCGTCAGTCCAGGCCGGCGCCCGCATTTTTCCGCGCGACATGCGTGGCGGCGAGGCCCCGCGTCGTCCCGTCCGGCGGCGGCAGCGTCTGCCGCCCGCGGAACTGATGACCCACTATCTGGCAGTCTCGCTTCGCGAAAACTCGCGAAACCGAGGTACCATGGTGCGCCATTTTTCCAGGAGTTCCCCCATGAAGAAATTGCTGACGTGGCTGACGCGAGTTGTCGCGCTCGTCGTCCTGTCGGGACTATCCGGTGGCACGTTGTACGCGCAGGATCTTACCGGCGCCTGGCAGGGCGCACTGCAGGCCGGAGGACGAGAGATCCGGATGGTGATCAAAATCACAAAGGCGGATGGGGGCGACCTGAAGGCTGTCATGTACAGGATTGACCAGGGAGGCCAGGCCCTGCCCGCCAGCGCGATCACCCTCCAGGGTTCGACCGTGCGAATGTCGGTCCCTGGAATTGGCGGCACGTATGAGGGAAAGCTCAGCGCGGACGTGAACTCGATCGCCGGGACCTGGACCCAGGGGGGCGCACCGCTGCCGCTCATCCTCACCCGCGCCACCAGCGCGACGGCGTGGGCGATTCCGGAACCTCCCGCCCCGCCCAAGCCCATGGCCGCTGATGCGTCTCCCGTGTTTGAAGTGGCCACGATCAAGCCGAGCAAACCCGAGACGCAGGGCAAGGGATTTCTGGTACGAGGCCGTCAGTTCTCGACGATCAATACGTCTCTCAGCGATCTCATCACGTTCGCCTATGGCCTCCATGCCCGGCAGATCACGGGCGCACCGGCCTGGATCGAAACAGACAAGTACGATCTGACGGCGCGGCCCGACGGGGACGGTCAGCCGAACGACAAGCAGTGGAAGACGATGGTTCAAAAGCTGCTGGCGGATCGCTTCACGCTCGCGTTCCATCGCGACAAGAAGGAGCTCTCGGTGTACGCAATCGTCGTTGGGAAGACTGGACCCAAGCTCACGAAGAGCGAGGGCGATCCGAACGGCCTTCCGAGCTTGCTGTTCCGGGGACTCGGGATATTGCCGGCCAGGAATGCGACCATCGCGGACTTCGCCGGCGTGATGCAGAGCGCCGTCCTGGATCGGCCGGTCGTGGATCAGACGGGACTCCCCGGACGGTACGACTTCACGCTGACGTGGACGCCCGATGAGTTTCAGTTCGGCGGCCTCGGGATTAAGGTCCCGCCCCCGCCCGACACGGCGACGGCCCCGAATCTGTTCACCGCCACGCAGGAGCAGCTGGGATTGAGACTGGAATCGACCAAGGCGCCTGCCGAGGTCCTCGTCGTCGACCACGTGGACAAACCTTCCGAGAATTAGGCCCGCCAATAGTTCGTATAGCCAATAGTTTGCTGTTGACAGCTTTCGTCCGCTGGCGGTACTGTGGAAGCCTTCAATGTCGATGATGGATGCGGTCGAGTGAACCCGTCACACACCGAGGCCCAGGAGTTGCTGCACGTCGTGATGCTCGTCATGCAGAGCCTCTCGGCCGAGATGCGCTGCTCGCGACGGCACCTTGAACCCACGCAGATGGGCAGCTTGATGAAGATTGCGGCCGGCCCCTGCACGATGACCGATCTGGCGCGGCATAAGGCGGTCAGCCTCTCCACCATCTCGAAGTCGGTCGACATGCTGGTCCGGCGAGGATGGGTCGAGCGCGGGGCAGACAAGCAGGATCGGCGTCAGACACGGGTCCGTCTGACGACGGCCGGCCGCCGGACGCTCGCCGACATCCTGCACCGTGCCGAGCGCCACGTCGCGGAGAGGCTCTCCCCGCTCACGGTCGTCGAACGCGGTCAGCTGATGTTCGTCCTGAAGCGGCTCACGGCTGTCCTTGGCGAGTCGGATGCGGCGCGCGTCGGCAAGCTCAGGCCCAAAACAGAGACCACACCACCCCTTTCGATAGCCCGTAAACAGACAAGGAGCAGTTGACCATGCGGATTCACTCACGGATCGTTTCGATGCTCGCGGCGCTCGTCTTGATCGCATTGCCGCTCGCGGCCGCAGCGCAATCGTCGCTGGCGGCGAAGGATGCCGCGGCATTTCTGGGCGCCTGGACCCTCGGCCTCGAAACGCCGCAGGGGGCCATGACGATGAACCTGACCCTCAAGGACGAGGGCGGCAAGGTTACCGGATCAATCAGTGCGGCGGACATCATGCCGGAGCCACAGAAGATCACCGACATCTCGAAGGAGGGCGCGACCCTCATTCTGAAATATGCCCTGGATGTTCAGGGACAATCGATTCCGGCCAAGACGATTCTCGTGCCGGACGGCGACAAGTGGAAGGCGAGCTTCGACTTCGCTGATGGAATGTTCACCGTGGACGGCACCGCGGCCAAAAAGTAGCCCTGCTGCGTATGACACCACAACTACAGACTGCCGCCCCGGCGGTTCGGCCGGCGACGGCGGCTGCGCCGTCCTACGCCGAGGCGGCGCCGCCGCGGACGCGGCGGCGATGGATCGCGATCCTCGCGCTCGTCGTCGTCGCCGTGGTCGCCACGCTCGTCTGGAGGCGAGTCGCCACCACGACGACGCCAGACGACTTCATCGTGCTCAGCGGCCGCATCGAGGCCGACGAAGCGGCCGTGGCGCCGAAGCTTGGCGGCCGGATTCTCGACATCCGTGTCCGCGAGGGCGACAGCGTCAAGGCCGGCGATGTGATCGCCGTGCTCGACGACGAGCAGGTGCGCGCCCGCGAGGATCAAGCCCACGCCGCCCTGATGCAGTCCGAAGCCCGCGCCAACGGCGCGCGCGATCAGGTCGCCGTGCTTCAGGCGCAATTGCATCAGGCCGAATTGCACACCGAACAGGCGAAGGCTGACGCGGCGGGACGCGTCGGCCAGGCAGAAGCCGATCTGGCCGGCGCCGAGGCGCAGCTCACCCAGCAGCAGGCGTCCTATCAGCTGGCTCTCTTTGACAAGGATGCGTACACGAAACTCGCCCAGAGCGGCGCGGTGTCCGAGCGTCAGGCCAAGGTCGCGGTGTCGACGGCCGATCAGCAGGCGGCCGGGGTCGTCGCCGCCGAGCGCCGCGTCGAGGCCGCGCACGGCGCGCTGACGATGGCCCGGGCCAGTCTGACGAATCCGGCAATTCGCGAGGCCGAGAGCGCCACGGTGCGCAAACAACTCGCGCTGCAGGAGGCGGAGATCTCGAGTGCCGCCGCGCAAACCGAACAAGCACGCGCGCAACTCGCCGAAGCGCGAGCGAACCGCGCGGACCTGACGATTCGGGCGCCGTTTGCAGGCACCATCGTGACGCGTTCGGCCGAGCCCGGCGAGGTCGTCGGGAACGGCACGGCCATCGTCACGCTCGTGGATCTGAGCCGGGTCTATTTGCGAGGCTTCGTCCCCGAAGGCCGCATCGGCGCGGTCAAGGTCGGACAGCCAGCGCGCGTCTACGTCGACTCGAGTCCCAACCAGGCGATCGACGCCTCGGTCTCGCGGATCGATCCCCAGGCGACGTTTACCCCCGAGAACACCTATTTCCGCGACGACCGCGTCAAGCAGGTCGTCGGCGTCAAACTTCAACTGAACGGTGCGGTCGGATTCGCCAAGCCGGGCATGCCGGCCGATGGTGAGATTCTCGTGGTCGGAAGCGTCTGGCCGAAGGGCGGCCGGCGCACGTGATCCCGTCCATCGAAGCTGCGCTTCGCGAACGTGGCGACACACTGGGGGGCCCGGCCATTCGGGTCGCCGATCTTTCGAAGCGGTACGGTCAGATCGAGGCGGTACGCGGCGTGACGTTTGACATCGATCAGGGAGAGATCTTCGGGCTCATCGGCCCGGATGGCGCCGGCAAGACGACCACGTTTCAGATTCTCGCCGGCGTCATGGAAGCCACCGCCGGGGGGGCCGACATCTTCGGCCGGCCGCCCCGAGAGACACGCGCGCACACCGGATACCTGACCCAGACCTTCAGTCTGTATCCCGACCTCACCGTGGCCGAGAACCTGCGCTACATCGGCGATCTGCGCCGCGTGCCGCACGACGAGATCGAGGAGCGGGGACTGCGCTATCTGCGGATGTTCGACCTCGATCGCTTTACCGACCGGCTCGCCGGCCGGTTGAGCGGCGGCATGAAGCAGAAGCTCGCCCTGGCGTGCGCGCTGGTTCCCGAGCCGCTGGTGCTGCTGCTCGACGAGCCAACGACCGGCGTGGATCCGGTCTCGCGCCGCGAGTTCTGGGACGCGCTCGCGCACCTGGCCGCGGACGGCCTGACGATTCTGGTCGCGACACCGTACCTGGACGAAGCCGAACGGTGCCATCGTGTCGCCTTGATGCACGCCGGCGCGATTCAGCAGATCGGCACGCCTGCCGAGATCCGCGGCAGCCTCGGCGCCACGCGTCTCGAAGTGCGTACGGCCCGATTGGGGATGGCCGAAGAGGCGCTGTCTTCCATGCGCGACGAGGACGCGCACGTGCTGGACGTCCAGCGATTCGGCGATCGCCTCGACGTGCTGGTGCGGGAGCCGGATCTCGCGGAGTCGGCGATCCGCGAACGCCTCGGGACCCTTGGACTGGATATCGACGAGATTCGACGGGACGATCCGCTCCTCGAAAACGTCTTCGTCGCACGCCTCCACGATCTCGGCGTCGAGGTGCGGCACCCGCCGTTTCCGGGGCACCACGATCATCGGGATCTTCGAGGGCAGGTGGCGATCGGCGCAGCGAACCTCACGAAGGCGTTCGGGTCGTTCCGTGCCGTTCACGACGTGACGCTCCAGGTCGGTTACGGCGAGGTCTACGGGCTTCTCGGGGCAAACGGCGCCGGCAAGACGACGATGATCAAGATGCTGTGCGGCCTGCTCGATCCGACGTACGGTGAGATTCGGCTCGCGGGTGAGCGCCGGCGTCTGCGGTCGTCCGAGGTTCGGCAGCGCATCGGGTACATGTCGCAGAAGTTTTCCTTGTACGACGATCTCCCGATCGACGAGAACCTCGGGTTCTTTGCCGGCATCTACGGCGTACCGGCGTCTGAACGTGACGAGAAGATCCGGTGGGTGCTGGCCTTTGCCGGTCTCGAAGGCAAGGAGCATCAGCTGGTCGGAAGCCTGCCGGGCGGGTGGAAGCAGCGGGTGGCATTCGGCGCGGCGATCATGCACGAGCCGAGCGTGCTCTTCCTGGACGAGCCGACGTCGGGCGTCGACCCGGTCGCACGCCGGGCATTCTGGCAGCTCATCAACCGTCTCGCCGATGCGGGCACCGCCATTCTGGTCACGACGCACTATCTCGAAGAAGCCGAGCAGTGCAACCGCCTGGGGCTCATGGTCGCCGGCGAACTCGTGGCCGAAGGCGCGCCGACGGCGATCAAGAGCGCGCAACAGGGTCATCTTCTGGAACTGCATGTCGACGATCCGCAGCGGGCCACCGACTGTCTCAAGCAGACGATGGATCGGTGGCGGGTGTCGCTCTTCGGCGAACGCCTGCACGTCATCACCGACGAGGACGTGGATGCGGGCCGTCGCGCGATCGAGGCGACGCTCGGCGCCAATGGCATGCACGTGATCCGCGTGCGGGAAGCGCGATTCTCGCTCGAGGATGTGTTCATCAGCGTCGTGGAGCAGGCCCGGTTGCAGGGCAAGGTCGCGCGAGAGGACTAAAGGGAGGTCACCGATGCGCATGCTCGCGCAGATCCGCAAGGAGCTTCGACAACTGACACGCGATCGCCTGGCCGTCGCGTTGGCGTTGCTCCTGCCGCTCATCCAGTTGACGCTGATGGGGCAATCGCTCGCCTTCATCGTGAGCGATCTCCCGGTCGTCGTGCAGGACTTCGACGACTCGCCGGCGTCGCGCGAGCTCGTCGCGACGTTTCGCGCGTCGCGCACGTTCCGAGTCGTGCCGTGGCCGCCAGACCGCAATCCGGAGAAGGCCTTCACCGAAAACGCGGCGCGCGGCGCGCTCGTCATCCCGCGCGACTTCGGCCGCGACCTGGCTCGCGGCATCGACGCGCCCGTGCAGTTGCTGGTGGATGGATCCGACGCGAACACCGCCAGGCTCCTCGGCGGATATGCAAGCGGCGTCACGCGCTCGTTCAACGCATCGCATCGTCTGGGAGGCGGGCGGCAGCCGTCGGTGCAGACGGCGATTCGCTTCTGGTACAACCCGTCGCTGTCGTCCAAGCGGTTCTATGGTCCGGGCATCGTCGTGATGTCCCTCTCGATGTTCCCGCCCCTGCTCGCCACGCTGGCGATGGCCAAAGAAGGCGAGCGGAAGACGATCCTGCAGGTGTACGCGTCCAATATTTCGGCCCACGAGTTCCTGCTCGGCAAGATCGTGGCGTTCATGATCGTCGCCCTCGCGGAGTGCCTGCTCCTCCTGACCTTTCTGTTCGTGTTCTTCGGCGTGCGCGTCGCGGGCGATCCCACACCGTTCCTGGTCGCGACGCTGCTGTACGCGTTCTGCGTGGCGTCGTTCGGCACGATGATCGGGGCCGCCATTCCGAACCAGGCCGCGGCGATGCAGGCGGTGATGTTCGGCGGGTTCCTGCTCGTGTTCATGCTGTCCGGACTGATGTTTCCGCTCGCCAACGTGCCGATCGCACTCCGCTGGATTTCGAATTTCGTGTGGGCCCGCTATTACATCGAGATCGTGCGCGACATGTTCCTGCAGGGCGGCGGCTGGCCGGCCAACTGGTACAAGGTGCTGGCGATCGCGGGGATCGGCGGATCCTTCTTCACCCTTGCGTGGCGAAAGATGCGCCCCATGCAGCTTGGAGCCTGATCCGGTGAGGACCTGGCTCGATCGCGTCATTTCCGACCTTCTGTCCCACCTTCTGTCCCACCGCCTGCGCGCGCTGGTGCAGAAGGAGCTGAATCAGATCAAGCGGGATCGGCGGATCATGGCGTCGCTCATCCTGCCGCCGATCCTCCAGCTCATGCTGTTTGGGTCGGTGATGAACCCGTCGGTGGCCAACGTGCACCTCGGCATCGTCGACGACAGCCAGTCGCCCGCGAGCCGCGACCTGGTCGCGGCCTTGAGCCAGAGCGGCAGCTTCAAGCTCACGGGGGTCTATCCGTCGGTCGACGCGCTCGGGCACGACATCGGTCAGGGCGTCGTCGACGCGGGCGTCGTGATCCCGTCGGACTTCGCGCGCGTTCTCGATCGCGGACAATCGTCGACCATTCAGGTGCTGCTGAACGCCATGAACGCGAACACGGCCGCCATCAGCCAGGGCTACGTGCAGGGCGTCGTGCAGGGCTTCAACGCAACCCGGTCCGCCTCCGTTCAGCCTTCGGCGACCCGGGTCGCGGTCACGCCGGCGGTTCGCCGAGGTGTCGCGTCCCTTCATCCGGTGCTGCTTTACAACCCCGGCGGCGTGAGCACGTGGTTCATCGTGACGGGACTTCTCGGCACGCTGCTCATCATGAACGGCACCATCACGGCGTCGACAACGATGGTGAAGGAGCGCGAGGCGGGCACGCTCGAACAGCTCCTGATGACGCCGGCCAGCATGACGGAGGTCATCATCGCCAAAATCGTTCCGCCGTTCGTGCTCCTGGCCGTGCCGGCGGCGCTCGCGCTCACCGTGATCCGCTTTTACTTCGGCGTGCCGTTTCACGGCAGCGTGACGCTCGTCGCGGTCTCATCCGCGCTGTGCCTGCTCTGCGGCATCGGGATCGGCACGGCGGTTGCGACCATTACCAAATCCGCGCAGCAGGCGCAGCTCGCGACGTTCTTCATCACGCCGCCGCTCATGTCGTTGTCTGGCGCCATGTCGCCGGCGGAAGCGATGCCCGCCTGGATGCGGCCGTGGACGGCCCTCAACCCGGTGTACCACTTCGGGGTGATCTCGCGCGCCGCCTTGATCAAAGGCAGCGGCCTCGCCGATCTCTGGCCCCACGTCGTCGCGCTTCTTGCCTTCGCGGTCGTGCTCATGTCGGTGAGCGTGTGGCGATTCAGACAGCAGCTCAGCTAGTGTCGGGACACGAACAGAAGGGACGCATTCGGCCATGAGACTATCTCCATTGTTCAGCCGGAGGCACGCGTGTGCCGCGATGACCACGATCGGACTGTCGATCGCCACGGCCGCCTTCGCCCAGGGCGGTGGGCAGGCTGCGCCGATGCGTGTGCCGCTCTCGGGCCGCGCGACGCAGGGCGGATCGGTCGTGGCCACGGAAACGCCGGTTCCCGGGGCGAC
>JBGOTP010000080.1:0-15251 GCA_041476545.1 Vicinamibacteria bacterium
ACGAGGTGATCAAGTACGGGATGACATCGAGCCCGACGTTGTTCGATCGGATCGCGCGTGAGCGGACGGCGATTTTCGCGCGCCAGCCGGACGTGCTCGCGGCCGTGATCAGCGAGTCGTGCCGGATCAAGGCCGCGGTCGTCACGGCCGACGAGCGCGAAGCGGGGATGCGTCGCATTCTGAATTTCGGTCACACGGCAGGGCACGCGCTCGAAGCGGTGACGAAGTACCGGCGGTACCGCCACGGCGAAGCGGTTGCGTACGGGATGCTTATCGCGGCGGACGTGGCCGTGGCGCGCGGAGCGCTCGCCAGCCACGATCGGAAAGCGCTGGCCGATCTCATCGGAAGCCTCGGGCCCCTGCCGCCGATTGCCGACCTCTCAACAGCCCAGGTCCTCGAGGCCATGCGGCACGACAAGAAGGTCGTCGCGGGCCGGCTGCACTTCGTGCTGCCGACCGCCATTGGCGCCACCGCCATCGTGGACGATGTGACGCAGAAGGAATTGAAGGCGTCGCTGAAACGAGTCGGGTTGAAGGCCTGAAGCCCGCCGGTCGAGCCAAGTCATTCGCTCTGGCCACCGCAGGCGAGATTCGGTGTCTGGCTTCAGTCCGACGTTCCGTGTCGGACGAGACAACTCGCGTCCATGTCACGAGCGAACTCGCGTGGAAAAACGCGTTCAACCGGGATGACCTGTCGATTCACCGCGTCGATTCAGCGGATTCCAGCGTCCCGGTCACGAACATTCACCGTCTCAGCTGATTCGCTGGCGTTCGGGAGTCAATCTGGATCGACGCGGCCGGCTGACTTCTGAACACGTTTTATCCACTCACGCAGATCACGCGAGTTCGACGCGCCACGGCCACGAGTTGTCTCGTCCGCCACTCAGGGCTTACGTCGAGCCGAACGTGGATGAACGAGACTGTCCGGGCTCAGCGTCCGACTCGCCTGCCCGTGGTGCTCTCCCGCGAAGAGGTGTCGGCGCTCCTCTCTCGGCTGCACGGTCCGGTGTGGTTGATGGCGTCGCTGATGTACGGAGCCGGCTCGAGGCTTCTCGAGTGTGTCGAGCTTCGGGTGAAGGATCTCAATTTCGATCGCGGCGAGCTGACGATTCGGGACGGCAAGGGCGGCAAGGATCGCGTGACGATGCTGCCTGCGGCGATGAAGAGGCCGCTTGTCGATCACCTGGAGCGCGTGAAGGCTCAGCATGCAGCGGATCTCGCGGCCGGGCGTGGGAGCGTTGCTCTGCCCGGCGCGCTCCGGCTGAAGTACCCTGCTGCTCCGCGCGAATGGGCGTGAACCGCGCAGATCTGGCGTTTGGCGGAGAATTTCGCGATCATCGTCGCGGGACAAAAGATTCGGGCGGCGGTCTTCATCCTTGCTAGAATTCCTTTCGATTTCGTGGTCTACGCCGATGAACGACGGTACCGAGACTTGGTGGTTACGCGCGGGCCTCGCGGCTGACTAGTGCGTTGGGCGGGCCAGGGCTTGCCGGCCAGGCAGGAGAGAATCGGCGACCGCGTGATCGGCGATTCAATCACGTGAGACCAGATCGCGCATGAAAGGAGTTACAAATGCCCACGATGGATCGTCGCGGCGTTCTTTCGTCACTCGCCGGCTTTTTCAGCGGCATCTTCGCTTTGGGCTTCACGGAGGTTGCGGCGGGCCAGCGCCGCCCCGCCGCTCGCCTTCGTCGTCGCGTTCGCCGTCGAGTGCGGCGGAGAATCCGGCGGCGGGTCACTTTCCGTATTGTCGACGGCCGCCGGGTGTGGGTGGCTCCCGTCGCCCTTGCGGTCGGGTGGGAGCTGACCTTGGAGAACAACCGAGTCGTTGAGGTCCGTGAGATCAAATTCATCGAGCGGAGTGGGACGAGGGTCGAAGTTGCCGTCGTACAAGGCGCCGACAAGAAAACCGAAGAACTCGAGATCGTCCGTGAGGACACCGCCGAGAACAAGCAAGATCTGCAGGGCAGCGTTCTTCCCGACAACGACAAGACGACGCCGGCAATTGAAAAAGGAGAAGAAGTGGAGGTGAATGACTAAGATCTGATGGCACACATCGAGTTACTCGTGCTTGATCGAACGGGCTGGGAAAGGGTGGCGGAAGATCCTGTCGCTTTCGCTGTCGAGCACACGCTCACGCTTGGTTCCGAACCGGATCTCCTGCGCACGGTCGGCCAGCAAACCGTGGCGATGCTCGAACGAACGGGGGCAACCACCCCTTGGACCGGGTACCTCGCCGTGGATCGGACGCATCAGACCATCATCGGGACGTGCGGCTTCACAGCACCTCCGGACCCTGAAGGCGTCGTTGAGATCGCGTACTTCACCTTCCCGCCTTTCGAGGGTCGAGGTTACGCCAGCGCAATGGCGGCGGGCCTAGTGGAACTCGCGGAAGGCAAAGCGGGAATCCGCCGAGTGCGGGCTCACACGTTGCCGGAAGGAAACGCTTCGACGCGAATTCTGGAGAAGCTTGGCTTTGAACGGATCGGCGAGACGATAGATCCAGAGGCCGGGCAAGTATGGCGCTGGGAACGCGGGCCATCATGCCGAGGTGGGACATGACCAAGCGGTCAGGCAAACTGCTCCTCTGGACGCCGCGTATCCTGGGCATTCTGGTCTGCCTCTTCTTGAGCCTGTTTGCCTTGGATGCCTTCGGGGCAGGGCGGACGTTCATTCAGGCGCTTCCCGACTTCGCCATTCACGTCGCCCCGATGCTCATTCTCCTGGCTGTCGTGGGTGTGTCCTGGCGCTGGGAGTGGCTGGGAGGCCTCGTCTTCACGGGTCTCGCAGCGGGCTATGTGTACTTCGCCCGCAACCATGTTTCGTGGATTCCCGTCATCGCGGGTCCTTTGCTCATCGTGGGGGTTCTGTTCCTTTGGAGCTGGCTCCATCACAGAGAACTCCGGGCCAACGGATAGCAGGCAATGGCTGAATCACCGCGGCCGCTCGCTTCCCCGCGAAGCCCCCCGTGAGCTGTCGGACGAACAATTTGCGGCCTAGGCGTCCAGGCCGTATTCCTTGAGCTTGGTGACCAGTACCTTGTAGCTGATCTGCAGCAGCTCCGCCGTCCGGCCCCGGTTGCCAGCGGCCTCTTTCAACGTCTGTTCAATCTTGCGTCGTTCGACGGCCGTCATGACGCGGCGGGAGGCATCGGCGAGCGTGCCGGAAAGGTCGATCTGCGACCAGGCCGTGTCGATCGACGGCTGAGCGGCCGGCGAATCGCGAAACGACAGGCTCAGATGTCTCGCGTGGATGGTATCGCCCTCGGTGAGAATCACCGCCCGCTCGATGCAGTTCTGAAGCTCGCGGACATTCCCCGGCCACCGGTAGGACCCGAGCGCTTCAAGGGCCGATGGCGCCAGCACGAGCGGTTTCTTGTTCAAGTCGCGGGAGAATCGTTCGACGAAATACTTCGCGAGCATCGGGATGTCGTCGGCCCGGTCGCGGAGCGGCGGGATGGTGATCGGAAAGACCGACAGGCGGAAATACAGGTCTTCGCGGTACTGCCGGGCGGCCACCGCCGCCTTGAGGTTCCGGTTGGTCGCCGCCACGATGCGGACGTCGATCTGGACGGTCGCGGTCCCACCGAGACGCTCGAAGCGCTTGTCCTCGATCGCGCGTAGGATCTTGGCCTGCAGCAGGATCGGCAGGTCGCCGATTTCGTCGAGGAACAGCGTGCCCCGGTGCGCCAGCTCGAACTTGCCCAGCTTGCGCCCCGTCGCGCCGGTGAATGCGCCTTTCTCGTGGCCGAAGAGCTCGGTCTCGAGCAGCGTCTCTGGAATCGCGGCGCAGTTGATCGCGACAAACGGGCCGTCGGCCCGGGCGCTGAGGACGTGCAGCGCGCGGGCGAAGAGCTCTTTGCCGGTGCCGCTCTCCCCTTCCAGCAGCACGGTGGCGTCACTCGACGCCGCACGCTGAAGCGCAATCGTCACCTGCTTCAGCTTCGAGTCCTCGCCGACGATGCGGGGCGCCCCACGCCTGGCCGCGAGCTCGTCCTTGAGCAGAATGTTCTCGGTCGCGAGACGCCGCTGCGACAGCGCCCGCTCGACCAGCAGCAGCAGGTGATCGGGGTCCACCGGCTTCGCGAGAAAGTCGAGAGCCCCCTCCTTCATGGCAGCGACCGCGTCCTGGATGCTGCCAAACGCCGTCATGACAATGACCGGCAACTCCGGATCGATCTCCTTCGCGGCTCGAAGCACGCCGAACCCGTCGCCCACGGGCAGCCGCAGGTCCGACAGCACCACACCGGGCCGGACGCCCCGTAGCGCCTGCACCGCTTCGCTCTGGTCGCGCGTCTCGATCACGGAGTGGCGCTGGCTCTCGAGCGCGTGCCGCAACATCGCGCGCAGGGAGTCCTTGTCCTCGACGAGGAGAATCGGGGAATCGACGGGGTGACGCGCCACTACCGGAGCCAACCCGGCGGGACGGCCGCTCGGTGCGCTTCATCTTCGAAGCCGGCAATGGCCTTCTTGTCGTCCAGAATTGCCGCGTTCAGGCGCGCCATCTCTTCGATCGCCTTCTGACGATCCGTCGCAATCACCGCGCGCTCGGCGGGATCGTCCCGGTTGACGAAGTCGGTCGTCAGAGCGTTCACGCGCGACTGCAGGGCATCCAGATAGGTTTGATCGCGCTCGAGCTGCGTCCGCAGCGCCTGCTGACGCTCACTCCAGTATTTCTGATCCTTCGGTCGATCTTCGTCCTTTGCGCTCTTGGCATCTTGGGCGGCGCCAGCGGGCGTCCCGCCCGCCTTGTCGGCCGCGTCCGCACCCTTTGTTGGTTCGGTCGTTAGGTCGCTCGCCGGCACAGGGGCCGGGCGAGACACGTTCGGCACGTCCTTGTTCGTCAGGACTCTCCCAGCGTCCTTCACACCTTTGCGCCGTTCTGCTTCCCGGCGCGCAACATCGGCCAGCGACTGAGCCGTCGCCGGCACGATCCCGCCGGCAAGCATCAGCACAACCACGAGGAAGGCAGAAAGACAGGTACGCATGGGCTTCTCCTAGAAAGTATCGGGTCCAATGGAATGCTACGTGAGCCCTCAGGGCCGATCAAGCCGCGGAAGGTCGCGCCAGGAAAGGACACGGAGTGTGTCTGACGTTTCTCGCCGGGCGACCGTCGCCTCGACGCCGTGATGGGCATTCTTCGGGCCGAATGACTGGCTTCTGAGCGTGAGAACACCTCGTCCTGGATTATTCGACCCTGCTCCGTCGATGAGAGGATTCGCATCGTTCTCGGACTGGTCGTCAGCAACCAGCACGACGACGTAGGACGGGGAGTCGATGGTGCCGGAAGGCAGCATCTCGCGCAGCGGCCCGTACGCGTACGGCTGCCAGCGCGGGTTGTTCGCGCCCCACGGCCGATCGTCGGTCAGTGCGTCCATCTGGCTATCGCTGCACGTGGTGACCCTCCCGCAATTGGCGATGTTCACCACCTGCGCGAAGTCGAGCGTCGAGCCATCGGGAAGTATCCGCACCCCACTCGGGGGACCGTCAACGAATCCGGACCGCAGCGCACCGCCCAGAAGCAGGTTCCAGTCTGATACCGTGGACAAATCGCTGATCGCACGCTCGAGCGCGGCCGCTGCCGCGTGGCGGCCTTCCCTGGCGTTCCTGAAGTTCCCGGCAATCATCGATTCCGCCGACGTGGCCACGACAAGCGCGGTCCCAAGCGCCATCATCAGCAGCATGGCGCCCAGACAGACGATGAGCGCCACGCCGGTCTCGTCCCCGACGGCGGTGCGAGCGCGACCATCCTGTGTACCCAAACATGTCCTCCGTTGCTTCGTGCCTCCGTGTGAAGCCGTTGCCTCCGTCTGCTCCGACTACTCAGGGCCTGAGATTCAGATTTGGTGGCGCAATCTGAAAGTGCACCTCGTGATCCGGAAGAAGGCGGTTGGAATCCCGTGCCGTCCCTCCGCGCCGAAACAACACGCCAACCGGGCCGCGCAAGGCATCCACCGCCGATTCGATTCTGAGCGTCACGGCAATCTTGCGGATCCGGAACAGGTCTGCATCGAAGCGATCCGCCGCGGCGACGTCTGGACACCACGCATCGCCGTCGCTCAACTCCGCGGCCGTCAGCTTCACCAGGGATTGAGGATCAGGACCGCGGCCGAGGTTGACCAGACGCGGCACATGGAGGCGGGTGGCCGCATCGATCGCGAAGACGCAGTTCTCTCCATACGGATACGCCGTCGGCTTCGAATCGATCGCCGGCGGCCTGGGTCCGTACGTCGTCCAGGGTCCGGCCGGATCCGATACCGGTCTCGTCAACGACGGTGGCCGAGGATCGCCGTAGTATTCGAACTCGAGCCCCGCGAGATGATCGACGATGGGAACATCAGTGTTGGTCGAGCCGTCGTAGGACACGAGTTGATCGAAGTTCTGGGCAGAACTGGTCTTGACCGAATACGTCCGCTGAATCGCCTGGACAACGCTCGATCCAGCCGCGTACCGCGTGTGCAGCACACCCCCGGGGCGGTTGACCGTCAGCTGTCCGGAGGTGCCCGTCGTGCCGGCCAGCATGAACGTGTCGAAATTCCCGGAACTGTCGAACACGAGAAGCGTCATGCCCGGCGCGAAACCGCAGAGACTCTGCCCCACCGGACAACCATCCGGATTCACCTGCAAGGTCAGTTGACCCGCGGACAACGGGGCGCTCAGCGTCGTCTGCGCCGACGTCGTGGGCACGTAGAACAGCGTGATGGTATTCGAGCGATAGGTGCCGGGCGGGTCTGCGCCAGACGCTCCTTGCCGGTACGGCAGCACTGGAGCGAACCAGAAGGTCAGCGGTCCCGCGTTGGCGCCGGCATACGGTCCGGCTCCTGCCATCGTGAGATCTTCGACGAGCACATCGGCTGCCACACGAAGCCGCTGCTGCATGTCGGCGGCCTCCAGTTGCACGGGGGAGCGTGCACGGGCCGGGTCGACGAGCGTGAACACGCCAGCGATCACGATGAGCATCAACGCGGTCGCCACGGCAGCTTCGACCAGCGAGAACCCCTCGACCCTGAGAACCGAAATGTTCATTGCGTGCCCCTTCGCGTTCTGACGCTGACGAGCCGCGCCGACTCGCCCGATCGTTCGGTCGTGGCCGGCATCACGAGCACCTGAATCACGATGGTGTTGCCCGGATCGGCGGGCAGTGGGTCGACGGACCACCGGCGTACGTAGATCGCTGCCGCCGGCACGCGAGCGTCGTTCGCCGGGTCGCCCAGCAGCCGGCCTGTCGCGTCGACGAAGTCGCAATAGCCCGCGACGTTGCGTGCCAGAGTGTCAGGAGGAGAAACGCTCAGCCCGGTACCACCTGTGGACTGTTCGGGCTCCACCCGCGTGTCGCTCGTCGTATCGCTCACCGGCAGACCGAAAGGATCGAAGCCCCACGTCAGCGCGCGGAGCTGCTCGGTCTTCGCCTGGGCGAGCAGCGAAGCGGTCGAGATGGACCTGGCACGCCCGTTCGCGCGGGTCGAGATCACGAAGAGCTGCGCGAGTGCGCCGACACCCACAACGAGCAGGGTCACTGCCACGAGAGTCTCGATAAGAGAGAAGCCGCCTTCAGACCTCACGAGACGCCTCACGCGATGCCTCACGGAACACGAGACAACGAAGTGCAACTTGCAGTCCACGCTCGTGCGCGATCGCAATCGCATGAATTCCGAGGAAATCGAGAGGTGCGGACGCGAGCGCCCGGCTGGCATCGCAACAATGGCTGCGGCGGCAGCCTCGTCGTCGATCAGAAATTTCAATGCGCCCGGCGCCGCACAACCTAGCCACTTCCCGCTACAATGCGCACGTGTGTCACCAGACCCGACGTGGATGAGTTCGTCGAGTGCTACCGTCCCGACAACCGTCACCAGCGCAAGGCGACCTGGGACGAAAAGAAGAACCCTGCACGTCGAGTGAAACTCACGGGAAGACGCTGGCCCACTACCGATTCCGAAGCGCACGCAAGACTTCTGCGGCCGGGACAGTTTCCCCGCGATCGGCTTCTGCAATCGATTCAAGGAGCTCTGCCTCTGATGCAGCGTCGAGCTCGAAGGTTTCGTCGGCTTCGCGCGCGAGCACCGTGACGACGGCACCGTCAGGCAACGGCTCTCCTTCGACAACGATCTTGCCGGAAACGACTCTTCCAGATGTGATAAGCATCGTAAAGATTCTAACCGGATGGGTCACGGCGCTGCTGGACAATCAACGGAGTGTGGCGCGGACGCGCGCGCGCACAGTCAGGACGTCGGTCATCTCAGGTGGCGATCGGCAGGACGATCTGGAGACTGGCGCCACCGAGAGGCGAGCTGCCGGCCGAAATGCGCCCGTTGTGAAACACGATAATCTTCTGGACCAGCGCCAGACCGAGGCCGGTGCCGTTGCGTTTCAGTGTGAAGAACGGCCGGAAGATGCGTTCTCGCTCTTCGGGCGCGATCCCGGGGCCATTGTCCTCGACCGTCACCTGCGAGACGCCCTGACCGCGCAGCACGTCCGATCGGATCACGACGACGGGCGCGAGCGCAGCGCCGGCGCAGGCCTCGACAGCGTTCCTCAGCAGATTGCTGAAGGCCTGTCGCAACAGCACTTCGTCACCGTCGAGCGCGCCGAATTCCCCGCGCACTGTGACATCACCGCCGAGCGATCGCGCTTCCGCCCTCACCTCGTCCGCGGCGCGCTCGCAAATGGCGCGCAGATCGACCCGCGAGAGCGTCAACTTGGCCGGCGTGGCGAAGTTGAGGAAGTTGGTCACGACCTGCCCGAGGGCTTCGGCCTCCGTGCGAATGGCCTCCACGTACTCGCGATAGGGCTCCGGCAGCGTGTTGACGTCGAAGAGCTTGCTGTAGCCGTGAATCGTCGCCAGGCCGTTGCGAAATTCGTGCGCGATCCCGGCGGTCAGTTCGCCCACCGTGGCCAGGCTCTCCTTGAGTCGCAGTCGCTCCTCGAGTTCCTTGATGGCCGTGAGATCGGTGAAGAGACAGACCGCGCCGTTCAGTGCGCCCCGATCGTCGAAGAGGGGCGATACCGTGACACCGAAGTGCGTGGTGCGGTGGTCGGCGCCGGAGAGCTGCACGGGCCGCCGAAGGACCGCGACGCGGTTTGCCAGACAGTCGTCGATGGCGGCCGCCAGGGCCGTCTCACCCAGAAGCCGCCGATAGTGGCCGAGCCCGCGGTCTGGTGCCGCATCCGGGACGTGCAGCAGCCGGTGACCGGCCGGATTGAGGATCCGGACTTCCCCGTCCAATCCGACGACCAGGAGCCCAGCCGTCAGGCTGGCGAGAATCTCTTCGCTCAACCGTTCCGAGGCGTCCGCGCGTGCCGCAGTCAGCCGCTCCTGGGCTTTCAGTTTCGTGACCGCCTCCTCGAGCGCTGCGGACAGGAGTGCCGTTTCGCCGCCTCCGCGCATGTGCCGGCGCGTGTCGTGCGCGGCAGCGGCGAACCGCAGCACGGCAAACGTCAGGGCGGCCGCCAGCACGCCGACAATGGCCGTGAGCCCAAGCAGCGCGTACACGTTCGGTCCCTGGAGCATTCAGGTCCTCATAGGAATCCGAGGTACCAGTCGAGCAGCCGCGATCCCACCGTCGCCGCCAGCGCTGCCCCGAGCGCGAGAAAGGTCCCGAAGGGCAGCGCGTACTTCATGTCGCCGCGCCGCAGGGCGATGAGCGTCAGTCCGATGATGGAGCCGGAAAACGATGCCATCATCAAGGTGACGAGCATCAGCTTCCACCCGAGAAACGCGCCAATCATCGCCAGCATCTTCACGTCGCCCATCCCCAGTCCTTCTTCGTGGCGCACGCGGAAGTAGATCTCGGCGATCGCATACAGAATGCCGGCCCCGGCCAGGATGCCGAGCAGCGAGTCCATCCAGCCGGGCTCCGTGACAAGGCTGAAAACAAACCCCACGGCGATGAACGGCAGCGTGATTGCATTCGGCAGCAGGTGATGTTCGAGATCGATGGCAAACAGCACGATCAGCGCCGACGTCAGCACCACGCGCGAGACCAGAAGCGGGCCGGGGCCAAAGTACCACCACGAGGCGGCGAAGACGAGCGCTGTGATCCCTTCGACCATCGGATAGCGGATCGAGATGGGAATCCGGCACGTGCGGCAGCGCCCACCTAGGGCCAGGAAGCTCAGCACGGGGATGTTCTCGAACCACGCGAGGTGACGGCCGCAGGCCGGACACGCGGAGCCGGGCCACACGATCGACGTGCCGCGCGGCAGCCGGTGAATGCAGACGTTCAGAAAGCTCCCGATGAGCGCACCGAAGGCCCCGGCAACCGCGATGGCGAACGTGGGCGCGATCATGAAGCGGGTGTGACGCGATGGACCGGCTGATCGGGAAGCGGAAAGAGCGACGACTTCCGGCCCAGACCGACCCGGCCCGATGCATCGACTTCGTATGGGACGCCGGTCGGGTCGGTGGCCACGCCGCCACGGACCTGAATGAGACTTCCGCTGGGCGGCGGCCCGTTTTGCCGGATCATGCGATCCACCGTCTGCTGGAGCTCGTCCATCTGATCGAGCGCGAGCAACTGCCGCAGGGCGCGATCGGCCGAACCGCGTAGCCAGTCGTTGTCGGCCGTGTCACGGACCGATTCCCACATCTGACGCGACGAGGCGCGATCGCCGCCTTGCGCCAGGGTCGTCGCCGCCAGCGAGCGCAGCCACCACGGCGCGTTGGGCACGCCGCTCGCGCGGTCAAACCACTGCGCCGCTTCCCGGTACTCGTGAAGCCACCAGTAGTGCACAAAACCGATGTCGGTCAGGTATTCCCACTTCCCCGGCACTTCACGAAGACCCTTTTCGAGCAGCGCAATGGCCTGGTCCGGCCGGCCGACGCCGCCCGGGAACGGCTCGGCGAGAAAGACCGATCCAAATCGATACGCGATATTGAAGCGCGGATCCAGCGTCGTCGTCAGATCGAGGAGCGGATACAGAAGGGGATAGTCGGAGGCATCAGCCCTGGATTCCACTCCGAGTCTGATGTCTCCGAAGTACTGAATCGCTCGAATCCAGTACAGGTCGGCCGCCAGGGCCGCGTACCCCACCGTCATGCGCCGAAGCGCGTTTCCCGAGGTGATGTACAGCGTGTCTTCGTTGACGATCGATCGCGGATAGGATCGCTCGCGTGCCAGTTGCAGGGCCGCCGCGCCCGTCATCAGCACGCTGACGGCGGCGACGGCGATCACGATGGGAGCGAAGGATCGGCGAGGCACTACTTGAAATCGCGCCTGGAAAAAATGACCGTCGCCGACACGAGCAGGGCCGCGATGTACAACAATCCGTAGACGACGGTGAGTGCCATGAACGCTGCGGGCACCGGTTGCCCGTGCACGACCTGGGCGCGCACGTCGAACGGCTCGAGGTGTGGCAGCACCCAGTACACCGCGCCGGCGAGCTTTCCCGCCGCGGGCGACTGCACGATCGTGTTGAAGTTCCGGAGATCGCCGCTGAGGCGGCCGGCGACGAAGAAGCCGACGGTCAGCGCCGCCGACAGCAGCGGCGTGGAGAAGGTGGAAAAGAACAGCGCGAGCGCCGTCACGATACAGAGCTCGACGAACGTCAGCGTCAGGGCCTTCAAGAGCGCCGGATCGAGCGCGGGAGCCTCCCACGACATGGCGACCGCGTGGAGCTTCCACCCCATGTAGGCCAGCACGCTGTAGAAGGCGACCGTCATGATCGCCATGTTCACCGCGAGGGTCAGCACGAGGCCGGCGTACTTGCCGACGATCACCTGGTAGCGATCGATCGGCTTGGCGAGCAGGCTGTAGATGCTCCGCTTCTCCACTTCTTTCGACACAAGACCGATGCCGATGAAGACGGCGATGAACAGGCCGAACACCGACGTCGCGGCCAGGCCGAGATCCTTGATGATCTTGACGTCCTGCCCGGCCGTGAGCTGCCCGATCAGGTAGGACGCGCCCATCAGGAGAATCGCGAAGAAGACCAGGTTGTAGAGCACCTTGTCGCGCACCGACTCGCGGAAGACGTTCACGGCGATCCAGCCGATCGCTCTCACGCGCCGCCTCCGGATCTGGGTTCACGGGGTTCACGCGGTTCACGAGGTTCACGGGGTTCGTCGGGTTCACGAGGTTCACGGCGTTGGCTCAACGAACCCGAACCCTGTGAACCCTGTGAACCTTGTGAACCTTGTGAACCCAATGTCGTCACCTGTTCAACAAAGAAGTCCTCGAGCGTCTCGCGCAGCGGATTCAAGGAGACGACGGCCGCACCCTGCGCCGTCACCTCCGCGATCACGCGTTCGGGCGGTGCATCGAGCGGCAGTTCAATACTGTACCGACCGTCGCTGATGCGGACGACACGACGCGCGCGCGGCCCGAGTGAGCGGGCAAGCGGCTCCGACACGCCGGAGACGACGAGTTCCCAGCCACGCGCCTGGAACGCAAGCATGTCGGCGAGCCGCCCCGATGTCACGAGCCTCCCCCTGGCAAGAATCGCGACGTTGCTGCAGAGCGCTTCCGCATCGCTCAGGACATGGGAGCTGAAGAAGACCGTGCATCCGCGATCGCGCAACCGGAGAATCAGCGACCGCACGTCGCGGCGGCCGAGCGGATCCAGCCCCGACATCGGTTCATCCAGAATGACGAGATCGGGATCATTCAGAAGGGCCTGCGCGATTCCGACCCGCTGGAGCATCCCCTTGGAGAATTTTCTCAGCTGAAGCCGCCGCTCCGCGCCAATCCCCACTTCGTCCAGCAGGCGGTCGACCCGGGCACGTCGATCGGCCGCGCCATACCCGAAGAGCGCGGCAAAATACGTGAGGAGCTCTTCGGCGGTCAGGTGATCGTAGAAATACGGATTCTCCGGCAGGTAGCCGATGCGCCGCTTCACCGTCAGGTCTCCGGCGGGACGGCCGAGCAGCTCCGCGCGACCGGAGGTCGGATACACGAGCTGCATCAACAGCTTGAGGGTGGTGGTCTTGCCGGCGCCGTTCGGGCCGAGAAAGCCGAAGACTTCGCCTGGCTCGACGTCGAGCGTCAACCGGTCGAGCGCGCGGTAGGGGCGCTTACGCCAGAAGCCAACCGCGTAGTCCTTCGTCAGGTCGTCGGTGGCCAGTGCCGGCATGCGTGGCGGACTGCGCTATTTCGCGCCGGCGTGCTGCAGCTCGTAGGCGATCGCCTGATCGAAGGACTGCGGCGCCCACATGCCGTCGATTTTCACACCGTTGATGAAGAACGTCGGCGTCGAGCTGACGTGGAGCTGCTTGCCGACCGCGATGTCGCCCTTGACCTGCTCCAGCGTCGCGGCGTACTTTGCCTCGAAGTCGGTCACCTGTCCGATCTCCTTCGCCGCCTGACGAACCGTCTGCGGCGTCATCCCTTCCTGATGGGTATACAGCCACTCTTCCATCGCGTCGCCGCGATTGCGCAGGCGGGCGAGCCGGACCGCGACCGCCGCGTCGCAGGCGCCTGCATGAATCATCGCCTTCAATGTGTCGTTGCAGTTCGGGTTGAGGGGAAAGTCGCGCATGACGAGGCGGACCGCGCCGGGCTGGGCCGCCGCGTACTTGGCGAAGATCGCCTTGTACGTCAGATAGGACTGGCCGCAGGCCGGGCACTGATAGTCGTTGAACTTCACGATGAGCACCTGCGCGCCCTGTGCCGGAATCACCAGCGGGATCCGGGGCGCGGTTGCCATGAAGCGTTCGAGTTCAGAACGCTGGTCCTGGTCGACCCTATCCGCCGTCGCCGGGTTGGTCGCCGGGTTGGCCACCGCGGCCGCCTCGCGCGGAAAAAAGGCCAGCGCCGAAACCGACGCGCCGGTCAGCAACACCGCCAGGAGGATGGCCACCGGACTCGCGATGAAGACTTTGAGATCGCTCGACGCGCGTCGTGGTAATGACATCATGGGAAAAGTGGTGGCTGAGCCGGACACGAGAAAGAGCCCAATCACCGCAACATCGGTGACGAGACAGAGTGGACAGAGAATCTTCAGCAGCACGAACGACGCATAGCCAAGATACAGCGCGACGGCCAGCGCAAGCGTGGAACCGGCGAAGAGATACCCGGGGGCGCTTTCACGGACCGCCGGCCGCGCCGTCAGTCCCATCAGCGAAAGCAGGGTCGAGGCGGCAAACCAGATCCCGGCGAAGAGGGCGATTGGAATTCCCTGGAACGTCGCGAACCGGCTCTTGTAAACCTCCGTGCAGCTGAGCGAGGTGCTCACGTCGCAGAAGCTCGTGTACAGCGGATCCCGCAGCATACGGTAGTGCGTATAGGCGGCGAGCGCCGAGACGATCAACCCCAGCACCGCAAAGAACAACGCCGCCGTCGCGGCCTTCCTGCTCATGAATGGTACGAGTTGTAGCTGAGGCTGGGGCTGGCGTCAAGCGGGAGAACGAGAAATCCCGGTCCTGGCGCACATGCCAGGACCGGGACCAGGAGTCAGGAATCCAGCTTTACTGAACGGGTGCGATGGTCCCTGCGGTGGCCAGCGTCGCGGCCGTCAGCGCGGTGTCCGCCGTATTCTGGAAGATCGTGCCGCGCTCGTCGGTGCCGAAGTGACGGCTTCCGGTGCCGGAGAAGGTCACCGGGTCCGCCTTGCCAAAGTAGGTCGCCAGCGCGTCCGCGTTGTTGTTGCACGTTGACGCCTTGACCATCACCGCCGTGGCGGTGCCGCCGACGGCCAACGCCACCGTGTAGCCGCTCTTGATGGTCGGGTCGGCGCTGAGGTCCGGGCTGATAAAGCCCTGGCCACCGGAGGTCGCCGGTGTGAACAGCTGGACCAGCGTCGTCGCATAGCCACCGCCCGCGCAGCTCGAGGAGAACGCCGCCTCACCACTGTTGATGGCGCGCAGCGAGCCGATCGCCGATGCCTCGTTGCCCGCCATACGAGCGCGGAGGAGACCCGGGATGGCGATCGCCGCGATGATGCCAATGATCGCCACAACGATCAGCAGCTCGATGAGCGTGAAACCCTTGCTGTTGCGCATCTTCTTCATCATGTCTCTCTGACTCCTTCTGAAGGCTTGGTCCATTACGACCGGGTTCGTCGTGTTTTGGTTCGTGCCGTCCTTGGAGCAACCGGTATGCCAAGCCTCATCAGTTCTAAAATTAGCGCTTAAGCCATTTATATTATTATACTTACATGTCTGATCCGGACACGAACAGCGTCTCAACAGAGCAGAAAGTGACAATTAGTGGCGCGCCGGCAGACACGAAATGTCAACGCAAATTGTATTTCTTCGCGTAGTAGCGAAAGGAACGGAAGCTCATCCCAAGAAGGTCGGCCGCCTTCACCTGGACGCCT
>JBGOTP010000081.1:0-15240 GCA_041476545.1 Vicinamibacteria bacterium
GAAGGCATCTATCGCTACCGGTTCCAGGGAACGGTGTTCGCCGAGCGCATCCCGCTGCTCACGACCATGACATCCGCGGATGCTGGCGCCTCCTTCCACTACAACTTCCCCTCCAACTACGGCGATATCCACGTGGGGGTCTACAACGGCGAGAACTACCAGAAAGTCGAGGTCAACAACCAGAAGGCGCTCGAATTCCGGGGCACCCTCCGGCCGTTCGCGACGGCCATGCCGGTGATGCGGGGTCTTCGTGCGCATCTTGTGTACTACACCGATCACTACGTCAGTAAGGACGAGCGCCAGCGCGTGATGGGCAACCTGACGTTCGAGCATCGGTACCTGAACGCCGGGTTGGATTACCTTGGTGCCAAAGATCAGACGCTGGCGACGACCGCCGATGTGTCGAGCAAGGGGTACTCGATCTGGGCGACACCGCGTCTGCCGAAGACCACAGGGGCGTCGTTGGAAGGCCTGCTGCGCTACGACCACTTCATACCTAACACCTCGGCCGGGCTCTCAACCGTGACGACGCCGGACCCGACAACGGTGACGTTCAAGTCGCAGGAGCAAAACCGCGTCATTGCGGGCGTGGCGTACTGGTTCCCGCACCAGGGCAACGTGTCGACCGCGTTGATGCTCGACTACGACGGACAGCGTTTCAAGAACATCACGACCTTGCCCGTCAAGAGCATCGTGGTGCACGGGCTGATTAACTTCTAAGCAGAGGAATTGAGGACCATGAGATCCCTACACAAAACGCTAGCCGTCCTGGCGTGTGCGACGGCGCTCGTCGCCGGCGTCGCCGCGCAGAACGTACAAATCAACGGAGCGGGAGCGACGTTCCCGTATCCCATCTACTCGAAATGGTTCGACGAGTACCATAAGGCTCACCCGAACGTGCAGATCAACTACCAGTCGATCGGATCGGGCGGAGGCATCCGGCAGATCACGAATCAGACCGTGTTCTTCGGCGCCACTGATGGCCCGATGACGAACGACCAGTTGCTGGCGGCTCCGTCCAGGATTCTGCACTTCCCGACGGTGCTCGGCGGCGATGTCCCGGTCTACAACATTCCCGGCGTGAGCGCTGAACTCAAGTTCACGGGCGCGTTGCTCGCGGACATTTTCCTGGGCAAGGTCACCCGGTGGAACGATCAGGCGATTGCCAAGCTGAACCCCGGCGTCACGTTGCCGTCGAGTGCCATCACGGTGGTCCATCGTTCGGATGGCTCCGGGACCACTTATATCTGGGTGGACTACCTGGCCAAGGTCTCGGCCGAATGGAAGAGCAGGGTCGGCGTCGCGACGGCGGTCCAATGGCCTGTCGGACTCGGCGGCCAGGGGAATGAAGGCGTGGCCGGCCTCGTGACGCAGACACCTAACTCCATAGGCTATGTTGAGTTGATCTATGCGCTGCAGAACAAGATCAGTTATGGTTCCGTGCAGAACATGACGGGCGAGTTCGTTAAGGCGAGCCAGGCATCGGTGACGGCGGCGGCTGCGGGTGCGGCGATGAAGATGCCGCCGGACTTTCGGGTCTCGATCACGAACGCTGAAGGGACGGGCGTTTACCCGATTTCCTCGTTCACGTGGCTGCTGTTCTACGAGAACCCAAAGGACAAGGCGCAGGCCAAGATCATGCTGGACTTCATGAAGTGGGCGCTGGCCGACGGCCAGAAGTTTGCCGGTCAGCTCGGGTATGCACCTTTGCCCGACGCCGTCGTGAAGCTCGAACTGGCGGCGCTGCAGAAGATCAAGGTTTCCTAAAGTGCGCTCACGGGATCTCGGTTTCAGGTTGGGGACGGGCGCGTTTGCGCTCGTCCTCGTCCTGATCGTCGTCGCGATCGGCGTCGAGCTGACGCGCCAGTCGATGTTGTCGATTCAGAAGTTCGGATTCGACTTCTGGCGCACGCAGACCTGGAATCCCGTCACCGGTGAATTCGGGGCTCTGCCCTTTATCTGGGGCACGCTCTATTCGTCGTTGCTGGCTCTTCTTCTGTCGACTCCGGTGGCGCTGGGTATCGCGGTGTTCGTCTCCGAGTTGAGCCCGGCGAGATTTCGGCAACCGTTGGTGTTTCTGACGGAGCTCCTGGCGGCCATCCCCTCGATTGTCTACGGTCTCTGGGGCATCTTCGTCCTGATTCCCCTCATCAGGTCAATCGAGACAGCTCTGCCGTCTCCCTTGGCACAGCTTCCCATCTTCAGCGGTCCCCCCGTTGGCGTCGGCATGCTCTCCGCCGGAGTGATTCTCGCGGTCATGATCATCCCGTTCACCTCGTCGGTTGCACGCGAGGTGCTGAAGTCGGTACCGGTGGCCCAGCGGGAAGGCGCCTATGCCTTGGGGGCGACGCGTTTCGAAGCCATTCGCGCGGCGCTCTTCTACGCGCGCACCGGCATCCTCGGCGCGGTCATGCTCGGGTTCGGCCGTGCCCTGGGCGAGACGATGGCGGTCA
Organism: Vicinamibacteria bacterium; assembly: GCA_041476545.1. Taxonomy (GTDB): domain Bacteria; phylum Acidobacteriota; class Vicinamibacteria; order Vicinamibacterales; family CAVVIG01; genus JBGOTP01. Next base: position 2,454 of record JBGOTP010000081.1, read on the forward strand.
CGATGGTCATTGGCAACACCCCGAAAATTTCGGCGTCGCTGTTTGCGCCGCAGTCCACGATGGCCTCTGTTCTGGCAAGCCAGTTCACCGAGGCGGACACGGACCTGTATCTCAACGCCCTCATCGAAATCGGCTTGGTGCTGTTCGTCATCACCCTGGTCATCAACGCCTTGTCGCGGCTGCTCATCTGGAGCATGTCGCGGTCGAGGACACGGGTACGGGCGCGCGCGACGGCTGTCGAGGCGGTCGCATGAGCTACCGCACCGTCATTCGAAGACTGGTGTCGTCGATCTTCGTCGCATTCTGCGCGCTCTCAGTATTGCTCGCACTCGTTCCGCTGGCGTTCGTCCTGTTCTTCGTCGTGAGCCAGGGGATTACCGCCATCAACCTGGACTTCTTCACGCACATGCCGAAGCCGGTCGGCGAGCCTGGTGGCGGAATGGCCAACGCCATCGTCGGCACGCTCATCCTGACGACCCTCGGATCGCTCCTGGCGATTCCGATCGGCATCATGAGCGGCGTCTACATGTCGGAGTACGCGGGAAGCCGATTTGCCGCCGCGGCCCGATTCGCGGCGGACACGCTGAACGGTGTGCCGTCGATTGTGATGGGCGTGTTCGTGTACGGCTTTGCCGTCCTGCCGTTCAAGCAGTTCAGCGCCCTTGCCGGCGGCATTGCGCTCGGCATCATGATGATTCCGATCATTGCCCGCACCACGGAGGAGTTGCTGCTCCTCATTCCGAACTCGATGCGGGAAGGCGCGCTGGCCCTCGGCGCAACGCGGGCGCGTGCCGTCTTCACGGTCGTCGTGCCGGCCGCCCTGCCCGGAATCATCACCGGTGTCCTGCTCGCCCTCGCGCGCATCGCGGGCGAAACGGCGCCTCTGCTCTTCACGGCATTCAATAACCGCTTCTTCGCCACGAAGCTCACGCAGCCGATCGCATCGCTTCCGGTGCAGGTGTTTACCTACGCGATTTCCCCGTACGCCGACTGGCACCGTCAGGCCTGGGCCGGGGCGCTCGTCCTTGTGATGCTGGTGTTGCTTTGCTCGCTCCTGGCCCGGATCGCCACGAGGCGTCTTGAAGGGCTTCATTGATCGCCATCGCGACCATGACGCGCGCGCTACTGCGCGGGCTCGAAGATCTGATTCGGGTACGGATTCCCCGTAGGCCGGCCGACGACGTTGAAGCCGAACTTGGTAGCCTTGTGGCAGTTGTTGCACGCGGCGGTGAGCGTATCGTATGTCTGCGCGAAGGTCGCCGAGTCTTTCTGCTCCACTGCGGCACGAACCTCCGCCAGCGGCTCGGTGATCATGCGAGGGATGGCATCTTTAGGCGCCACCGGTGAATCCTTGTGCGTCGGGTGAAACGCGATGATATCGTCGAATCCCTCGCCGAGTTCCTCGATCTCGTAGGCGGCCAGGTCCCAGTTGCCTGCCTGGCCGGCCAGCCAAAGCTTGGTATGGCGCATCTGCTGGAACGTCATGATCTCGCCAAGACCGGGCGTGTATGGCGTCGGAGTCGGCCGACCGCAGGCGGACACCGCGCTCAGGGTGATCAACAGCAGGCTCGTTACACGCGCGGCTTTTGTCGTAGACACGATCGTGCTCCTCTCTCTCATTGTGCGGTCTCTGCCGAGGCGACGGATGGATCGCATCGGGGTGTTCTACGGTAGCTCCCCGCTGTCAGCCATCAGCTATTCCAATACCAGCGCACCTGGGAACTAAGGCCTGCGCGGGAACTGGTCCGGGTTGTTCGTGAAGAGCGCGTCGATGCCGAGCGTGTAGAGAAAGTGCGACATCTCGTCGCGCACGCTCGAATACGCTGGATCCGCGCCGGTGCCCGATGAAAACGTCCAGGATGTGACGGTGAGACCCGCGGCGTGCGCGCGCTTCACCATATCAGGCGCCTTGGCGATCACCCGTTTCTCCGGCCCGATGCCGGTCGCAAACGTCGCCAGTTCCTTGAGACGAGCGTCCGTCACATCGGCGTCCCGTGACGTGAGGAACACGCGCGGAATCGTCGGCAACTCGGTCGCAGCCCGGCGGATCGACGGCTCGTCGAACGACTGAATGATGACCGGCGTGACGCGCAGCGATCCGGCGCGCTCGAGTCCGTTCTTTTTCACCGCGTCGGCGAACAGCTTCAGCATGTCGATGCCGCGCGACGTATAGAGCGGCGGCGACTTCAACTCCGGATAGAGTCCGACTCCGGGTCTGGTTCGGACGAGATCGATGGCTTCCTGCCAGGTGACGATCCTGGAGCCAGCGAATTTCGGATCGAACCAGCTTCCGAAATCCAGACGACGGATTTCGTCCAGCGTGAAATCGTTCGCCAGCCAGGTCTTGCGCGTCTGCGCCGCGGCTCCCCGCGCGCCAGACGTCGTCGTCGACGCTGTGGACGTTGTCCCGCGTGCCGGTGCGGCGCTCCATCGATCGGGAAACACCTCCGCCACGTTGCTGGTCCGCTCGAGCGAGTCGTCGTGCAGGCAGATGAGCACTCCGTCTTTCGTGATGGCCAGATCCTGTTCGACGAAGTCCACCTTCTGGTCCATGGCCAATCGGTACGCCGCCAGCGTATGCTCGGGCGCATAGCCGGATGCACCCCGGTGGGCGATCGCCTGCTTAGGAGTAGGCGCGGGCGCCTGCGCCATGACGACAACAAGGCTGGCGAACACTGTCGACAGGATCGAGAGTGTGGACAGCACTCCGGCGTTACGAACGGCTGCAAACATGGGGCGATCCTACACTGGCCGCGCAACGATCGTGTGAAGAAGCCTTAGCTGATGACCTGATGGGTAATCGGGTAACTAGCGGCTTTTCTTGCGCGGGCGATGCGTCAGTTGCCGGCCAAGCGCCACCAAATGCGCGGTCACCTCGTCGAACCGGGCATTCATCTCCGCACGGAGCGTCCCAGCGTTTTCGTGCACGACGCGGAACTGCTCGTCGTTTCCTTCCGCAAGAATCGCGATGCGCGAGATGGTGTCCTCGTGCAGCACTCGCGCGAAGGTCCGCGTGTCCTCGTCGCCCTTCCGTGTCTCCTCCCGGAATGCGGCTGCCTCGCTTCGCACGGCAGAAAATTCGCTGCGCATCTCCGTGCGCAGTTGCGAAACTTGCACCGTCAGTGCCTCCACCTTGGTCGGTAGCTCGTTCAGTTCGCCCACGGTCCGCTCCAGAATTTCCACACGTTTTTCAAGAAACCTCGACTGCATCGCGTCTCCTCCTGGCCGCTGTCCGATGTTGGACGGCGTCTCTCTGGAAACGGAGGTGCGAGCCACGTGCCATCTAGCGTCGCATCTGCACGAAAAGCACGCCGTGAAGGCACGGGTCGAGCGACGACGATAGCATCGTCGGCTGCCCATCGGCACGAGAATCTTGAATTAAAGGGTGGACGGCCTTCAACCACAAAGACACGATTCAGGGTGGCCCCAGCCCCGGCTTCTACACCGTCGACCCCGGCCTGATGACGCCGTCCTTTGGGACGATGATCACCCCGTTGCGGATGAAGTAGCCATCGCCGTCGGCGGTCGTCACGCCCTGCTCGTTCACGAGGCGGGCCCCGTCTCCTATACGCGCGTTCTTGTCGACGATGACGCGATCGAGCACGACATTGCGTCCGATGCCCAGGCGCGGACGATCTCCCCGGGCGGGCGCGTCACCATCGGCGTCGTAAAAATCGGCGCCGAGCAGGACCGATCCCCGGATCTCCGCGCCCTGCTGGACGTGCGTGCGGATGCCGACGATCGATCCTTCAATCCTGCAGCGATCGATGTAGCAGCCCTCCGCGATGATGACATCGCGGACGGCGCAGTCGCTCAGCCGCGCTCCTGGCAGAAACCTCGGGTGCGTATAGATCGGCCGGTTCGGATCGTAGAACTTGAATGGCGCGCCGGGTTTCGTGAGCCGGATGTTCGCATCGTAGAAGGACTCAATCGTTCCGACGTCGGCCCAGTACCCACGGAACAGATAGGCGTTCACCCGGTACTCCCCGAGCGCCGATGGAATCACTTCGCGGCCGAAGTCCTTCGCCGGCGCCGCGGCCAGCGTGTCGAGCAGCGCGTCGCGGGAGAACACGTAGACGCCCATCGACGCGACGAACGGCTTCTCGGGCGTGTGTCCCGCGAGCGTGGATCCAAATGGAATGCTCTGGCCAATCTCCGCCAGTCTCTCGGCCTTGGGCTTTTCTTCGAAGGCGACGATCTGTCCGCTCTTGTCGAACCGGAAGATGCCCATGCCGGAGGCATCGGCAATGGTCACGGGTTGCGCGGCAATCGTGATGTCGGATCTCCGATCGATGTGCGCCTCGACCAGGTCGCTATAGTCCATGCGGTACAGGTGATCGCCCGCGAGAATCAGATAGTAGTCGGCGTCGTACCGGACGAAGTGGCGCGCCGCCTGGCGCACCGCATCGGCGGTTCCCTGAAACCAGTGTGGATTGTCCGGTGTCTGTTCGGCGGCCAGAATCTCGACGAACCCCTGGCTGAAGAGATCCATCCGGTAGGACTGCGAGATATGGCGGTTGAGCGACGCCGAGTTGAACTGCGTGAGCACGAAGATACGGCGGATGTCGGCGTGCAGGCAGTTGCTGATGGGAATGTCGATCAACCGGTACTGGCCGCCGATCGGCACGGCCGGCTTCGAGCGGTGCTGGGTCAGCGGAAACAGGCGCGTGCCCTGGCCGCCTCCGAGAATGATGGCCAGGACTTCGTTGTTCACCGGCATGATGCACGGCATGGTACACCGGCCGACGTCGTGCGTTGGCCGGTGTCGGCCAACATCCTGTGTGCGTGTAACAACCGTGTAAACGGATCTGTTATCATTCGTGGGCTTTTGGGAGGCTTGGTGGCATTCCGTCTGATTCCGCGCGAAGAGAAGTTCTTTACCGACTTTCAGGCGCTCGCGGTCGAACTCCAGCGCGGGGCGCGTCTCCTCGAGGAGATGCTCGCGCCCGAGCATCCCCTCTGGGACAAGGCGGATGAAATCAAGGAAGTCGAGCACAAGTGCGACTTTCTCACGCACGAGGTCATCCAGCGTCTCAACAGGACCTTCGTCACGCCGCTCGATCGGGAGGACATTCACGCGCTGGCCCGGTGTCTGGACGACGTGATGGACGCCATCGACGCGTCGGCCTCGCGCATCCGGCTCTATCGTCTGAACCAGGTCCGCTTCGGCGCGCGCGAACTCGCGCACATCATCACGGCCTCGACCCAGCAGATCGGGCCCGCGCTCGAGGCGATGGAGAAGCACAGCGGCGTGATTGCGCACGCCGTCGAGATCAACCGTCTCGAGAACGAAGCCGATCGCATGCACCAGCAGGCCATCAGCCGTCTCTTCGACGACGAGAGCGATCCGCTGCTCGTGATCAAGTGGAAGGAAGCGCTCGACTTCCTCGAAGAAGCGACCGATCGCTGCGAGGACGTCGCCAACGTGCTCGAAGGCGTCACGGTCAAGCACGGGTAGTCCGCCGATGCTCACGGTCGCCGACCTCACGGTCGCCGGGCTGGTCTTCATCGCCCTGTCCTTCGACTTCATCAACGGCTTCCACGACGCCGCCAATTCCATCGCCACCGTCGTGTCGACCCGTGTCCTCTCTCCCGGCAAGGCCGTCATCTGGGCCGCGTTCTTCAATTTCGTGGCGGCGTTCACCTTCGGCACCGCGGTCGCCAAGACGATCGGCTCCGGGATGATCGACATCAAGATCGTCACCTTCGCCGTGATCGCCGGCGGGCTGATTGGCGCGATCGTGTGGGATCTGTTCACCTGGTACTACGGCCTTCCCACGAGCTCGTCACACGCGCTCATCGGCGGGTACGCCGGAGCAGCCGTGGCCAAGGCCGGCGTCGCCGCCATCATCCCCGGCGGCTGGACGAAGACGCTCCTCTTCATCGTGCTGTCACCGCTCGTCGGTTTGGTCCTTGGGCTGGCCATCATGACGACGATCTACTGGCTGTTCCAGGGCATGCCTCCCTCGCGCGTGGACCGCTGGTTTCGGAAGCTGCAACTGCTGTCGGCGGCGGCCTTCAGCCTGAATCACGGCGCAAACGATGCCCAGAAGACGATGGGCATCATCGCGGGCGTGTTGTACACGGCGGGCTACATCGACGCGTTCCGGATCGACACGTGGGTGATCCTCGCCGCGCACGCGGCGATTGCCGCCGGCACGCTCGCGGGCGGCTGGCGCATCATCCACACGATGGGATCGAAGATCACGAAGCTGCAACCGGTGGGCGGCTTTGCCGCGGAAACATCCGCGGCGATTTCGCTGTTCATCGCGACGCACACCGGCGTCCCCGTCAGTACCACCCATGCCATCACCGGCGCCATCGTCGGGGTCGGCGCGACGCGCCGGGTGTCCGCGGTCAGGTGGGGCGTGGCCGGCCAGATTGTCTGGGCGTGGATCATGACGATCCCCATGGCGTTCGCGATCGGCGCCGGCGCGTACATCGCGCTGCACTTCGCCGGCTTGCAGTAGCTTGACGAAAATTAGAAGTGAAACGTCAAAAGTCAGAAGTAGTGACGTGGGTGTTAATCGCTCGCTGACGCGTGCTTCAACGTGATGGTGAAGCGGGCTCCGCCTTCGGGACGATTCTCGGCGCGCACGTTCCCGCCCTGCAGTTCGACCAGGTGTTTGACGATGGCCAGCCCGAGGCCGGTGCCCCCCGGGTCGCGGCCGCGCGACTTGTCGACGCGGTAGAAGCGCTCGAAGATCCGTGACAGATCCTCCTCGGGAATGCCCGGTCCTTCGTCGGAGACCGAGATCGTCACGCGGTCGCTGGCCACGGAGGCATCGATCCGGATGACGCTTCCCTCCGGGGCATACGTGGTCGCGTTGGCCACCAGGTTCCGCAGCGCATCGTGCAGCTTGGCGGGATCGACGGTCATGGTCTCGGCGCCGGGGGCCACGACCATCTCGGCGCGCTGGTGACGCTCGTTCAATGCGGGCGTCAGATCGGTCACGACCGATTGCAGGAACGCGCGCGTATCGCAGGAGACGGCATCGATCGTTTCCTGTCGCGCGTCGAGGCGGGCCAGCCGAAGCAGGTCCTTGACGAGCCGCTCCATTTGCCGTGACTGCCGCAGGATGATGCCCAGGAACCGGCGGCTCTCCTCCGGGCTGGTGTCTCCCTCCGACAGGGCCTCGACGTATCCGCGGATCGCGGTCAGCGGCGTTCGGAGCTCGTGCGACACATTCGCCACAAAGTCGCGGCGGATCTGATCCGCGCGCTTGAGGTCGGTGATGTCGTGCAGCACCAGCACTGCGCCGTTGGCGCCTCGCGTGGTCGTCGGCGCCGCCCGCGCCATGATCGTGCGCGAGGCATCACGAGGCGGAGAGAGCTGTACGGACTCAGGCGTGTGCCCCGCGAGCGCCCCGGCAATCAGATCCGCAATCGCCGGGTGCCGAATCGTCTCGAGGTAGTGTCGATCGATCGGCAGATCGTCGATCCGGAGCATCTGCCGCGCGGCCTGGTTCGCCAGCTGCAGCCGTCCCTGTGGATCGACGGCGATGACGCCTTCGATCATGCCGGCGAGAATGGCCTCCATCCGCCCGCGGTCCCGCGCCAGTTCGTCGAGGCGCCGCCCGAGTTCCTGGACGGAATCGTCCAGGCCCCGCGCCACGGTGCCCAACTCGTCGTCTCCGTAGTCGACTCTCGACGGCGTCAGGTCGCCGCGCCTGTAGCGCTCGGCGACGTCAGCGATCATGCGAACGCGGCGGCCGATCCGGCCGGCGAAGAACATGGCGATCGCGGCGGCGCCGACAAGCGCGAGACCGAGGGCCGCCAGCGTGGCCGTCAGCACGGTCCGCAGCTGGTGGCTGACGTCGGTGAGGGGAAGCGCGACGCGTACGATGTCAATCGCGGGGTGGTGAGCCGGCACCGCCACATAGAGCATGTCGATGTCGAGCGTGGCGCTGGCGCGCCGGGCGATGCCCAGTCCGGTCTGCCGCGCGGCGACGACCTCCGGCCGTGCGCCGTGGTTCTCCATCGTCGCGATGTTCTCGAGCGGCTCCGCGGAGTCGCCGACAACCCGGCCGTCGGCCGCGATGAACGTGACGCGAGCGCCGATGAGAGAGCCGATGCGGTCGGCTTCAGCGTCGAGATCGAGGATCGAAGGACTGCGCTCCGCTCCCTGCCGTGTGTCCCGACCAAGAAGGTCCGCCGCCAGGCGGCCTTCGGCGACCAGCGTCTGCTCAATGCGCGCATCCGTCTGCGATCGCATCGACGTGGCAAACCGCACGCCGGCCACGCCGAGCGCGAGTGTTGCTGTCGCAAGGGCGGCGAGGAACAGCTTGGTCTGGAATGTCACATCACGAGCTTTCGGCTGTCAGCTCTCGGCTTTCAGCGGACAGCTTACGGTGAAGAGCCGAGAGCGGTGAAAGCTGAGAGCCGACAGCGGTGAGCTGCTCATGTCCCATGAGGCGGCTGGTCGAGCAACTTGTAACCGAACTGCTTCACCGTGACCAGCGCGTCGGTGAGCGGAGGCAGCTTCTCTCGCAGGCGGCGCACGTGCACATCGACGGTCCGTGTGCCGCCGGTGTATTTGTATCCCCAGACGTCGGTGAGCAGCACGTCGCGCGACAGGACGCGGCCGCGGTGTTTCAGCAGGTACTCGAGCAGCAGAAACTCCTTGGCCGTCAACGTCACCGGTGTACCGCCGGTGGAAACGGTATGGCGTGCCGCATCCACGATGATGGGGCCGTAGCTGACGCCGCCGGACGTCGAGGCCTGGGTTGACGCCGCCGTCTCGGCTGCGGGCGTGCGCTGAGCGCGGCGGAGAAGGGCGCGAACGCGTGCCACCAGTTCATTCGGGCTGAACGGCTTGGCCAGATAGTCGTCGGCGCCCAGTTCCAGGCCGACAATCCGTTCGGATTCCTCGGCCCGCGCCGTCAGCATGACGATTGGGATGACCGCCGTCTTCTCGTGTGCGCGCACGATGCGGCAGATTTCAAGGCCGTCGACCTCCGGGAGCATCAGATCCAGCACCATCAGATCCGGCGGTCGTTCGGTAAGGGCGGTAAGAGCGTCTCGCCCGGATGACAACGTCTCGACCGCAAAGCCCGACTTCTCGAGATAGCGGGCGACAAGTTCCGCGATGTCGCGGTCGTCTTCAACGACGAGGATGCGGGTGGGGGACACTTCTCTAAATTTCAGGAAATCTTTACATCCTTAGACTTGAGGACTCAGAGGAGCCGCCATCCCCAGAATACGCCCAGCGCGGTGGAGAGACATCCGACGAGGAGGGTCACGCCCCGTGCGACGGAGTGGTGTGTGCCGAAGCGCGCGAGGGGCCAGCCGAGGAGCCCTGACAGCGCCGCCATGCCCGCGGTGGAACCCAGCCCGAAGAGGGCCATGTAGGTGAGTCGCGCGGCCGTCGAGGGCAGCGTGGCCAGGACGAGGGCCGTGAGGGCACCGCTTCCCGCAAGGCCGTGCACCACGCCGATAAGGAGCGGCCGTCGCGCGAGCGTCCAGCCGCCGATGTGCACGTGCGCCGGCACGCCCGGGTGATGGTGCACGACCCAGCCGTGACGATGGACGCGGGCGGGGCCGCTCGGACCCTGGCGTGCGGCCTGACCGATGGCGCGAAGCCCCAGCACGACGAGCATGACGGCGACGCCGAATTCGAACACGCTGGACACCGAGGCGGGCAGCTCGGCCCGCAGCACGACCAGCGCGACGCCCACGACGAGCAGCGCGAGCGTGTGTCCCGCGCCCCAGCACACGCCGAGCCACGCGGCCCGGAAGCCGCTTCGCTCGCGGCTGACGAGCGTCGACACCGCCGCGAGGTGATCCGGTTCGAGGGCGTGACGCATCCCGAGCAACGACCCGAAGCCGGAACTTGTGAGAATTTCAAGAACGGGCATCGGTCAGATGGCCCGTACGACGGGATTGCGCATGAGGAAGTATAGGGCCACGACGACCAGGAGCGCACCGTTGATGCCGATGACGAGCGGCGGGCCAATCCACGTGGCGAGATATCCGCTGACAAGGCTCCCGAGCGGCATGCCGCCCCGGAACGCCAGCAGGTAGATGCTCATGACGCGTCCGCGCATTTCGTTCGGGGCGATGAGCTGGACAATCGACGTCACCGTGGAGAACACGACCATGAGCGAGGCGCCGGTCAGAAACAACAGCACGTCGCTCAGCCAGAGCACCCGCGACGAGGCGAACGCAATGATCAGCAGACCGTACACGCCCTGCACGAGGAGTGCGGTGAGTCCCATGCGCCTGGATCGTCCCAGCCACGCGACGATGAGGGCCCCCACGACCGAGCCCGCACCGGAGAACGCCATCAGATGGGCGTACGTGCTGACGTCCTTGTGAAAGATCGTCTTGGTGAAGACGGGCAGAAACGTCAGGACCGCAAATCCCAGAAAGGTCGTGGCCGCGGCGAGGACAATCAGCGCGACCAGGCTGCCTTGATCACGCACGTAGGACAGGCCGCCCGTCAGTTCATGGCGCATGCTGCCCCCGGGGGCCGGCGCGACGTGCGTGAGGCGCAGCATGAGCAGCGTCGAGATGACGACCAGGAACGAGAAGGCGTTCAGCAGAAAGCACGCGCTCATCGCCTGAGGATCGGAGAATCCCCATCGCGCGAACGCGGCCAGGGTGGCCGCGGCCAGCGTCGGACCGAGGACGCGCGCGATGTTGAACTGAATCGAGTTGAGCGCGACGGCGTTCGGCAGGTCCTTCTTGTCCACGAGCGACGGCACGAGGGACTGATAGGCCGGCCCCCCGAACGACTGCGCGAGGCCCGTGATGAACGAGAGAGACAGGATGTGCCAGATCCTGACGACGCCGAAATAGACGAGCGCGGCCAGGGTGAGCGCCGTCGCCATCTGGAGGCACTGCGACGCGAGCAGCGTGCGCCGGCGGTCGTAGCGATCGGCGACGACACCGCCGATGAGTGTGAACAGCATGATCGGCAGCTGCTGCAGGAACGCATCGAGTCCCAGAAAGAATGCGGAGCCCGTCAGCTGATACACCATCCAGTTCTGGGCCACCATCTGCACCCACGTGCCGATGCTGGACGTGCAGGCGCCCAACCACTGGACGCGGAAATTGCGGTAGGTGAACGCCGCCAGCATACGCTGCAGCGTTTTTGATCCGAACAGGGCCGTCGCGGCGGTCGACGGCATTTCAGCGGAAACGGGATCGGTGGCGCGGCGCGACATCTACAGTAGTGTACCTCGCAGGACAACAGTGGCGACGCTGAAGTAAATCACGAGGCCGGTGACGTCGACGAGTGTTGCCACGAACGGCGCCGAGGAGACGGCCGGGTCGAAGCCCAATCGGCGCAGGAGCAGTGGTAGCAACGATCCGGTCAGCGTGCCCCACAGCACCACGCCCACGAGCGACAGCGCGACCGTGACCGCGACCAGGAGCCAGTGCGCGCCGTAGAGGTCCGAGAAGGCGGACCAGAGGGCAATGCGCAGGAATCCAATGCTGCCCAGGATCGACCCGAGCGCGAGCCCGGCAAACAGCTCGCGCCGCATCACACGCCACCAGTCGCGAAGCCCGACTTCGCCGAGCGCCAGCGCGCGGATGACGAGCGTGGACGCCTGCGACCCCGAGTTGCCGCCACTCGAGATGATGAGGGGGACAAACAGCGCGAGCACGACCGCGCGAGCGATTTCGCCTTCGAACACGCCCATGGCCGTTGCGGTGAGCATTTCGCCCAGAAATAACGCCGTGAGCCAGCCGGCGCGCTTGCGAATCATGCGCGCAAAGGAAATCGTGATGTACGGTTCGTCCAGAGCTTCCGATCCGCCGATCCGCTGGATCTCCCTGGTTGCGGTCGCCTCCGCCACATCCAGCACATCGTCGATTGTGACGATGCCGATGAGCATCCCGGCCGTGTCGGTCACAGGCAGGGCGCTGCGATCGTACTGGCGGAACACGGCCACCGCTGCTTCCTGATCGTCTGTGGCCTTCAACGCCACGAACCGTCGATCCATGAGATCCACCACCCGGCTGTCCAGGCTGGCCAGCAGGAACTCGCGGATGCGAATGTCGTCGATGAGCAATCCCTGCTCGTCGACCACGTAGATGACGTTCAACGTCTCGCTGTCCTGACCGTGGGTGCGGACGTAGTCGAGGACGTCGCGCACGGTCCAGTGCTCGCGCACCGCGACGTAGTGCGGCGTCATCAGCCGCCCGATGGAACGTTCGGGATAGCCGAGGAGCGTGAGCGCGACGCCGCGTTCCTGCGGCGTGAGGAGGCTGAGCAGGTGGCGCGTGACGGTGGCGGGGAGTTCCTCCAGGAAGATCGTGCGATCGTCGGGGGCCATGTTGTTGAGCAGGGCCGCCACATCTTCCTGGGCCATGCCCTTCACCAGGGCTTCCTGGGCGTTCTGCGACAGGTACTCGAAGACCGCCGCGGCATCCTTGCGAGGCAGCACGCGGAACACCACCACCTGATCCTCGAGACTGAGCGCCATCAGCAGCGCCGCCAGGTCGCCCGCATGCCGGTTGCGCATCATGTCCCGCAGCCGCGCGTAGTCGCCGGCGTGAAGCACGACCGCGAGCTCGTCGGCCAGTCGGGTCACCTGCCGAATCGCGGCGAGGGCCTGGTTGCGTCGAGGTCCGTTCAGTTGCTCGTCCATGTGCGTGAGCGCTCCCGTGGCGACAGCGTGGTGATGCCCGAGGGCCCCGATGGCCCCTGTCACCAGGAACACATGACATTCATATGTTCTCAGGCAGTATAATCTTGGGTCGAATTCAACATTCAACAAGACGGAGTGCGTTCATGCTGTGGGCCTTGCTTCTTTCGCTAGCGTTCGCCGACCCGGCC
>JBGOTP010000082.1:0-15233 GCA_041476545.1 Vicinamibacteria bacterium
CCGTGCGCTTCGATGGCGGTGCGACCGAGCAAGGCGTCGAGGTGAAAACGCGCGAGCGCGCCGGCATGCGTGCGGACTTTCAGGTCGCGTTCTGCCATCAGGGAATTCCCGATCAAGGGGATTCCGGCAGCGGCGGCGCACGATAGAAGGGCCAGGCCCGCCATCCGCGGGTCGATCCACGCAATGGCCGCTGTCGTGACGACGAGTTCTGCCGCGGTACGGAGAAACCGGATCCCCAGTGGCGGCAGCATGCGAAGGAGGTGCGCGCCATGACTGCGCTCCAGCATGTCGGAGATCGGACGGCTCTGAAAGTACGAGTCGGTCAGGCGCGGAATCTTGGCGAGAAAAGCAAGGCGCAGCCGTGCTTCGAGGTGACTGCCGGCGCGACGCTCCGCCGAGGCGAGCGCCACTTCGATGCCGAGCATTGCGGCGGCAAAAAGAGCCAGGACCCCACCGGCCGCCAGTCCCTGCGCGGGAAGGGTCAGCAAAGCGCTCACGTCCAACACGCTTCGCAGCAGCACGGCTTCGAATACGACGCCCAGCGTGGCGATGATGATGGCACAGGCGGCGACGACTGGTGTGAGGGCGCCGTCCGCACGCAGGGCGGCGAATACATCGTGAAGGGGACGAGCGGGTGGCTCGGCCAGCGCAGCGGCGAGCTCTGGAGATCGGACGCCGTCGATGTCTGGCGTCCGCGGATGTTCGGCGTGTCCACCGTGGGACGGGGACAGACGGCCGCGCGCCCGTACGAGCACAGCGCCGCGCAAGTGCAGCCGTTCGGTGCCGTCAGCCTCGGGATCCGCCGGTTGGACCGACCAGTAGTGGTCGGGAACTGGAGCGTCCTCTTGCGAACCGTTCAGAAGGGCCCGCAGTGCCGAGTCTGCTCCGGAGCGCCTGATGGCTCGGGAATCCCGGAGCTCCTGCATCATTCGTACGCTGGCGTCCATTCGCGCGAGCCCGCGCCAAGAGAGGTCTTCGGTCGCCGACTCGATCTGCCCGGCCGTCGCCCGTGCCGACAAACCGAGCGCGCCCAGCCGCCGACGAAGGGGAACAAGAAAGGCGTCCGAGCCGGCCCAATCGCGCCAGGCCTTGGCGCCGACAAGCGCCGAGTGCCTGTACATCTGGCCGAGCACCGTTCCGCGTGGAAGCCACAGCCGCCCGCGCGCCGGATCCAGCACCTGCACCCAGGAGCCGTGGCGGCGCCAGATCACGATGAAGTGTGCGCCGCCTGTGGGCGTCCGGGCGACCGCGATGGCCGGCAGCGCCGCCGATTCCTTCAACAAGACGTGGTCGAGCGGAAGCATGATCTGCTCGGCTGACAGTTCGAGTGCCTGAGCAATGGCTTCCAGCGTGTCGATTGACGTCCCATCCACGTCCGTGTGGCAGGCTTCACGAAGTCGTCCGTAGCTGACCGGAATGCCGAAGCCTTCGAGCAGCGCCTTGAGCGCGGCCGGACCGCAGTCCATGCCGGAGGTCTGAATGACTTCAGGGATGAAGAATCGACGGCGGGGAAGTCTCTTCGCCGATGCCGGCGCCCCGCTCATGGCCCGGCGGCGGCCAGCCGTGTGTAAGCGCCCACACTGCGCATGACCAATGCGGCCGGCGACATCCGCTCAACCTCAATGTCCACTTCGGCAGGCAGTCCGTGCTGCAGAGGGATCGCGGAATCGTGCTGACCGTCAAGGGTCAATTCAACCCGAATCGTGCCCTCGCGCGGCTCTCCCGCCACGCTCGACACTCGAGCGGAGGGGCTTCCGTACTGTGTCCAAGGGAACCCGTCGAGCCTGACGCGCGCCCGTTGGCCGATGCGAACGCGTCCGAGCGCCATGGCGGGCGGGAAGAATGCCACGACGCGCAAGGCCCCCTCGGGCAGGATGGTGCAGACGCGGTCGCCTGCCCGCAGAACGCTGCCCGGTGTGAGCGGCGCCACCTCGGCGATTCGCCCACCGACCGGCGCTCGAACGGTGCGCCGCTCGATGTCGTATCCGAGCTTCTTGGATGCCGCCAGCGCCTCGGCTCTGGTGCCTTCAAGCGCCGCGGTCTCCTGCCTCAACCGCGCAATCTGAGCGAGCCGATCCTGCTCGCGGGCCTCGAGATCGCGACTGGTTCGACGGGACGCAAACTCGGCCGACTGCGCGTCGCTCTCCCGCGCCGCGGCGAGATTCTTCGCCCGCAGAGCCTCGATCTCGCTGATGAGGCTCCTGCGCTGCAATTCGGAGATGCGCTTGGATTCTTCAGCCGCGAACTCCGCGGCGGCGGCGGCCCGCTGCGCCTCCACCTCGGCCTGGGCGACCGCGGCCTGCGCCGAACGCCGCTCCCCTTCCAGGGCTCGCTCCTGGGCGGTGATTTCTTCCCTCAGCAGACTCAGCTGGGACGCAGCCGGAGCCAGGCGCGCCTGTTCTTCACCCCGGGCGAGGCGTTCGGAGATCGCGTCGAACTCGAGCAAGACGTCGCCCGCGCGAACCGATTGGCCCACTAGTATCCGCACCGTCTCAATGCGACCACCAACCGCCGCGTCAACCGGATGATTTTCGTGATCCGCTTCCAGCCTGGCCGTTGCCGTGGATGCATACACATCGACGCGCCCGGCCAGGAACCAGGCGAACCACAGCCCGAGAAAACCGACGACAAGGATGAAGGGGATGTAGAGGCGGCGGGAACTATCGGCTTCGAGCGTGCGCAGTGACCTGGAGAAATGAAGGGACATGGATGAATTCCGTGCTCGCGCTGTCGCGCGGAACCGGCACCTCTGGTACGTGCCGGCCCCGCATCGGCAAGAGTTGCCTTGTCTACTTTCCCCAGACGATCGCTCGTCGTCCGATGGGCGTGTTGACAGCGTTCCGCATGATGTTCCCCTGTGAACTTCGCGCTTCAGGGTTTACTGTAAGCGGCCAAGCTGTCGGCTCTCAGTTAGGTACCCCAGATGATCGAATCGTCGTCGTCGCTTCCCGCTCTGATCTGTGACTTGACTGTCATGACATTCTCCATGCGCCTGTTTTGCAACCAAACGCCCGGCGTCAGCGTTGGTCGGAACCTCCACCTACTGTCGGTTCATTGCACGTTCACGACCGTCAAACCACGTGCGCTCGCGATTCCCGGTCACCGACTCGAGCAGCACGCGCTGCGATCCCCCCAGCGTCCGGACCGTCCGAAGATGTCCTTCCCGGATGCGGTTGTAAATGGTCCGCCGGGAAACGCCAAGTAGATGTGCGGCCTGGTCGAGCGAAACGCTGCGTCCGACACGCATGTCCGCGCCGCGATGCACTTCGCTCCCAGGCAGTTCCATGAGTCCCCGCACGCGATCTCTAATGGCACGGGCAGTGCCACTATCCGAGCGGGGGAGGCGAACTCTCGGGCTCGGCTGGTAAATGCTTACGCGACTTTCAGTTGAAGAGTTTCTGGCTGGTTGGTGGTGAGACTGAACCCCAATACGGATTGGTCAGCACGTTGGCCAGGGGGACGAGGCCAACCCAAGCTCAATCGCGTTTTGCACGCAAAACAGGCGGCCTGACTCACCTGGCAAGGAGTTTTGATAGGACAAATTCTTGTCCTCGCGGATAGTTACTGGTCTGACTCGGACGACTGTGGAATCCCCTTCCAGAGGGCGCTCAGCTCAACGAGGCTCCAGGCGCCGGCCTGGTCCACATCCTGAGCGAGGATCGGCCGGATACTCTCGGTGGTCTGAAGGTCCCCAACCACGATCATCTCCGAAACAACGATGATGCCGTTGCCAGCCTGCACCAGCACGGTTCCCTCAGTTGCCAGACCGGCGATGCGCCACCTTCGAATAGTTCCCACCGCGGGCTCCGATGCGCCGCTTACCGAAATGACCTGGACAAGCTGAGCCGCGGCGAGCACGTTCACGCTGCCGGAACCGCTCGCCCACGGGCCTTCCGGCATCGGCGAACACGTGGCGCGCAAGATCGCCTTTGCGTCGCTGGCCGTCATTTGCGGATTCTGCTCCAGCAGCAACGCCAACGCGCCGCTCACAACTCCGGCGGCCATGCTTGTTCCCGAGAGCTGCATATAGGCGGAGGCCCCTGTCCCTTCCACGTGACGCTCGGGATACGTTCTCAGCAGATACGATCCGGCCGCCTCCGCCGAGACGACCCGGGTGCCCGGAGCCACGAGATCCGGTTTCTGCACGAGGTCATACGCGGTCGGCCCGCGAGAGCTGTAACCTGCCACGGTGTCGTCAAACCGGTCCGGGGTGCCGTGTGCGTCCAATGCGCCCACGGTGATGACTCCGGGATCGTTGCCGGGCGACGTCACGGCACCGTACACAACAGACCCGTCCCTCGCGAGACCGTTGTTGCCCGCTGCGGCGACGACGAACATGCCAGCGGCCACTGCACGCTCCACGGCCTCGCACAACGGATCGTCCCGGTACGGCTGGAGCACGGGCGCACCGAGCGACAGGTTGATGATCCGAATCTTGTAGGTGTCGCGATGATCGATGGCCCAATCGATGGCTTCGATGACGTTGCTTGCCTTGCCGGCCCCCTCGGCGTCCAACACGCGAAGGCTAATGATGTGCGCCCCGAACGCCATGCCCCGATGCCCGCTGTCCATCGTGTCGCCCGCCTGTCCAGCGATGAGGGCCGCGACGTGCGTTCCGTGGCCGTAGCGGTCCTTGCCATCGCCTCCCGTGAAGTCCTTGGAGTACAGCACGCGGTCTCGCAGGGCCGCATGGCTGATATCCACGCCTGAGTCGATGACCGCGACTCCGATTCCGGCGCCCGACAATTGAGGGAGACCCTCCAACCCACTCCACGCTCTGTCCGCCAGGATGGTTTCCGCGGCGAGGTCCGCCGTAGAGCGAATGAGGATGTCGGAAGACAGGTGATCCTGACTCCCGTCCACCTGGAGCGCCGCGAGCTGGCCGGCCGTCACGCGCAGCACCGCACCAGTCTTGAGATACTTTGTCACGGGAAGGTTGTACCGCCCGGCAAGCGTGTCGACCTGCGCTCTCGTGCCATGCACGATCACGTCGATGGATGCCGAACCGGCGGCCAGATCGGCCGCGAGGTCCGCGCTCAGTCGCGCACGGTCCGCCGCCGACGCGCCCCGGGGCGCGAGGAGCAGCCAGCCAACGACCGCGGTCGCCAGTAGTCCTCGGCGGGCCAAGAAGGAGAGGTGCATCAATAGGCGGCCATGTGACGGTCGATTGTAAATGAAGGACCAGCCCCTGCGTGATAACTTATCGGTCAATTCGCCCATGAAACTTAATGGAGTCTTCACCGCATGAGTCTCTTGCCCGACACGACGCGTATCCTGCTCGGTCCGGGGCCGAGCATGACCGCTCCGCGCGTGATGCGCGCGATGGCCGCGCCGACGGTCAGCCACCTCGATCCGATCATGATCGCGCTCATCGATGATGTCCGCGCCAGGCTCGGCCGGCTGTTCCGGGCCCCCGAGGGCTCGTTTGCCTTCGCGCTATCGGGCACCGGCACATCGGGCATGGAGACCGCGGTGGCGAACCTCGTGTCCGATGGCACGCGTGTGCTGGTCGTCGTCACCGGATATTTTGGCGATCGATTGGCGCAGATGTGCGAGCGCTACGGCGCCGCGTCGACCCGCCTCGACGTGGAGTGGGGCCGCGCCTGTGATCCCGACACGCTGCGCCGTGCCCTCCAGGCCGGGCGGTTCGATGTCGTCGCGATGGTCCACGCCGAGACGTCCACCGGTGTCCTCAATCCGATCGAGCAACTTGCCGCGATCGCGCGAGAACATGGGGCGCTCACACTGGTCGACGCCGTCAGCTCATTCGGCGGCCACGCGCTCGACGTTGGCGCGTGGGGCATCGATGCGTGCTACAGCTGCACGCAGAAGTGCCTCGGCGCCCCGTCGGGAATGGCCCCGATGGTCTTTGGCCCGCGAGCGCTCGAGCGCCGGGTGAAGTGCCGGAGCTTCTACTTCGATCTGCAGCTGCTCGAAGACCACTGGCTGAAGCGCAAGTACCACCACACGATGTCGTCGACACTCATCTACGCGCTGGACGAGGCGCTGGCCCTCGTCGAAGAGGAAGGGCTCGAGGCGCGTTGGGCACGGCACGAGCGGAACCATCACCTGCTGCTCGAAGGTCTGCGCACCCTGAATCTCTCGGTGCTGCCACCGGTGGGGGAGCGGCTGTGGACCTTGAACGCTGTTGGCGTGCCGCCGGGTGTCGATGAGGCGGCCGTCCGCAGGCACCTGCTGGAGGAGTTCAATATCGAGATCGGCGCCGGGCTCGGCGCTCTGGCTGGCCGGATCTGGCGCGTGGGGCTCATGGGCGCCAGTTCGTCGCGGCAGCTCGTCGTACTCCTGCTCGGAGCCCTGCAGAGTGCGCTTGCGGAACAGGGTTTACTAGGTTCACGGGGTTCACGGGGTTCACAAGGTTCACAAGGTTCACTGGGGCATAGGGTGTAGGCCCTGGGGGATGCGAAGGAAGAAGCCCGCGTTTCTGCTGTTCATCGGGCGCGGTTTTGGGGGCGCTGCCGCCGCGGGTTTCGCGTGCCTCGCGTACGCCTATCTCACGTTGCCGGATGTCCGCCCGCTCGCGACTGTCAACCCTGCGACGACCGCATTCATGGATCTTCGCGCGCGCGAGGCGCGTGCATCAGGGAAGGAGCCGCACAGAGTCCAGCGGTGGGTGGGCTACAATCGTATCTCGCCGCACCTGACACGCGCTGTGCTCGTTGCGGAAGACGATGCGTTCTGGCGGCACGAAGGCGTTGACTTCGAGCAGTTGCAGGAGTCGATCGAGGTCGACTGGGCGCGAGGACGTCTGGTGCGGGGCGCGAGCACCATCACGCAGCAACTCGCGAAGAATCTCTACCTGTCTCCGTCCAGGAATCCGTTGCGAAAGTTTCGGGAGCTGATCATCGCGCGCCGGCTCGAAGCCGAATTGAAAAAAGCGCGCATCCTCGAGCTGTATCTGAACGTGATTGAGTGGGGCGACGGCATCTACGGAGTGGAAGCCGCTGCCCGCGCATATTTTTCAGCGCCCGCATCCGGGCTCGGCCCGGCCCAGTCGGCCCTGCTCGCCGGCGCCATCGTCAATCCGCGCCTGCTGAATCCTGCACGGCCGACCCAGCGGCTGTTGGGGCGTCAACGGTTGATTCTCCGGCGAATGGGTGCGGTTCTGCCGCCACCGCAGGACCCATCGATCGATCCTCCTCCGCGTGACTCTGGCCCTTCAGATTCCGGCGACCCTCCGGTTGAGTCTGCGCCGTCGACGGCACCGGCGCCGCCGCCGGTCTGACCTCCGGCACCGTCAGGGCCGCGCGACACGTCGGGCGCCGAGGTAGCGCTGCGACCAGTAGCCGGCGCTGAGGTGCTCGACACGCACGACGCCACTGGAACTCGGCGCGTGAACGAATTCGTCAGCGCCGACCGCGATCCCCACATGCGACGCCCCTCGGGCGGTCGTCGAAAAGAAGAGCAGGTCTCCCGGCGCGAGATCGCTCAGCTTCCTGACCGCTGTCCCAGTCTGGAATTGAGTCTGAACGTCTCGTGGCAGCGCAATATGGTGCTGGGCGAACACGTATTGCGTGAACCCGCTGCAGTCAAAGCCAACGGGGTCGCTCCCACCGTTGCGGTAGGGCACTCCGCGCAATTGCAGCGCCGTGCCGACCACTCCATAGGCGTCGACAAGTGCCACCGGAGGACGGCCCAGCGGGGAATTGATGCCGGAACTCGCAGGATCGCGACGCGGCGCACGGGCCGCCGAGTCGGGCATCGGGAAGGGTTTGGGCACCCCTCCTGTCGTGGAAGCGCAGCCGCTCGCCAGAGCGGCAATGGCGATGACGCCGAGGCCCACTGCGCAAATCTTCATCGCTTGCCTCTACAGTATCGGCGCTGTGCAGTCCTGACTGCAGGGGACGCTAACCATCGATTTGCAAGGTGTTTACGGCGTCGGTGTCTTGACACCTCGACGGCCGTCGGGCAGAATTCAATCAACGTCGCCAGCAGGGTCTCGCGCCGATCGACTTCATGGAACAGACGCTTCTCCTTAACGCGTCCTATGAGCCCCTCAAGATTGTCCACTGGCAGAAGGCCGTCACCCTTTGGTGCCAGGGCAAGGTTGAGGTCATCTCCGTGTACGACCGGGAGATTCGAGCCGTCTCGGTCAGTTTCAAGCTGCCGTCGGTCATCCGGCTGCTGCGCTACATCAAGATCAAGCGCCGCTTCGACTATGTGCCGTTCTCCCGTGCCAATATCTACGCTCGGGATGATCACCGTTGCCAGTACTGTGGGGAACCCTATCCCACCAGTGAGCTGACCTTCGATCACGTGGTGCCGGTCGCGCAGGGCGGCCGAAAGGATTGGGAGAATATCGTCAGCTGCTGTGTCACCTGCAACCGCAGGAAGGGCGGACGGACGCCAGTCGAAGCGGGCATGCACCTGCTGCGTGCACCGAAGCGTCCCCAGTCAGCGCCCGCCATTCGGATCACCGTCGGATTGAGAAACGCGCCAGACAGCTGGCGCGACTACCTGTACTGGAACGCGGAACTGGACGACACCTAGGATTACGAGCCTCAACGTACATGGATCAATCCCGCATCACCGCCATTCAGCCTCCCAAGGCGGTCGAGGGCGGACGCATCAGCATTCAGGGCGAAGGCTTTCTGCTGGACCAGCCGCGCCTACCAGAGATCCGGGTGGGCGATCGCCTGGCACGGGTCGTCTACGCTTCGCCCGGTTGCATCGAAGTCATCGTCCCCTCGGGGTTTCCCCGGAGCGGGTCTTATGCCGTTCGTCTCGAAGGCGAAAGCAGCGACGCGGCGATCCTCGACGTGGGCGTCCCGATCGCGACGGATCTCCATCAAGTCGACAATCCCGTTTCCGATCGCGACGGCAACCTCTATGTGACCTACAGCGGCAAGCGCGGACAGCAGGTTCCCGTCTCGGTGTTTCGCGTGCGGCCAGATGGCGTGCAGGAAGCGTTCGCGCAGGGCATCGTCAACCCGACGTCGCTGGCGATCGATCCGGACGGACAACTGTACGTCTCGAGCCGTTTTGAGGGAGTCGTCTATCGCATTGGTCCGGATGGCTCCGCCAAGCCGTTTGCCACCGATCTGGGTGTTGCCTGCGGGCTCGCGTTTTCGCCGGACGGGACCCTGTTTGTCGGGGACCGCTCTGGCACGATTTTCAAGGTGGATCGTGACGGCCGCGCGGCGGCCTTTGCGTCTCTGCCGGCAAGCGTGGCCGCCTTCCACCTGGCCATGGGGCCGGACCTGGCGCTGTACATCACCGGCCCGACCCTTTCGACCTACGACGCCGTGTATCGAGTGGATGCCGAGGGCGCTGTGACGATTCGCAGCCAGGCGTTCGGCCGTCCTCAGGGCCTGGCGTTCGATGCGCGCGGGACGCTTTTTGTGGTGGAAGCGCTTGCGGGCGCCAGCGGCGTCTATCGCCTTCCGGACGGCGGCGGACCGGAACTGGTGGTGGCCGGCGTCGACCTCATCGGTCTCACGTTCGATCGCGGCGGCGGACTCGTGGTCTGCTCGGCGGACATCGCGTACCGATTCAAGTCGTGAGGGTCCCGCGCACGGGCTATCCAACGCGCGCACGGCGACGTAGAAGGACGAACGCCGGGTAGCTGGCCGCCAGAAGTGCGAGTGCATAGAGGCTGTTCTGTGTGTCGCTTGCGACCGCGCCGACGAGGAACGCGACGGATCCGGCGAGGACGAGCGCGGTCGTTACGGGGTAGCCCCAGGCGCGATACGGGCGCGGCGTATCAGGTTCGCGTCGCCGCAGCACGAAGACCGAGAGGAACGTGACGGCGTAGTTCGTGACGAAGAAGAATGCGAGCGCGGCCAGCGCTTTCTCGAACGCCCCGCTGAAGGCAATCATCGCGACGGCGACGAGCGTGCTGATCGCGAGCGAGACGGTCGGCGTACCACCCCGGTTGACGCGCGTGGCCGCGCTCCAGAACAGCTCGTCGCGCCCCATTGCGTAGATGACGCGCGGCCCGGTCAGCGTGTTGCCGTTCACCGATGCGAGCAGTGAGACGAACGCGACCCACCCGATAATTGTCCCGCCCCGCGGCCCGAAAATCGCTTCCGCGGCCGCGCCTGCCGCCAGCGTCTGGCCCGCGAGCTGTCCGATCGGCAGCACGTAGACGAGCGCGAGGTTGAAGAGAAGATAGATCGCGATGATGAGCAGCACGCTCGTGATCATCGCGCGGGGCAGGTTGCGCGATGAATCGCGAACCTCCTCGCCGAAATAGATGGCGCTGTACCAGCCGTCGTATGTGTAGATGACGCCCTGCAAGGCGAGCACGATCGCGGCCACGAGCGAAAGGCCTGCGGGAACGGCCGGCGTCACGCCCTGCGGACTCGCGCGCTCGACGTGTGCGCCGCCGAGCGCGAAGCACGCCGCGATGAGCGCGACGAATGCGAGCGTCTTCAGGAAACTCGTCAGCTCCTGCGAGAGGCTGCCCCAACGCACGCCGCGCCACTGCAAGATCGCGAAAGCGACGGTCACCGTCGATGCCACGGCGACCGAACGGCCGGCGAACGCGGGCACGAGCGTCCCCGTGTACTCGCCCAACACGAGCGCGACCGCGGCGACCGTGCCGCACGTCGAGAGCCAGTCGCTCCAGCCGACGACGAAGCCCGCGTACTCGCCGAGCGCGCGGCGCGCGTAGATGTAGAAGCCGCCGGACCGCGGCGCCATCGCCCCGAGCTCCGCGACCGAGACTGTCCCGAACAGCGCGTAGACCCCGCCCACCACCCATACGCCCATGAAGAGCCACACGTTGGGCAGCCTCGCCGCAATCTCGCCCGGCGTTGCGAGAATGCCCGAGCCGATGGTGATCCCAATCGTCACGGCCATCCCGAACACAACGCCAAGAACGCGCAACAGGTGTCCGCGACGTGGCGCAGCCAGACCCAGGGCGCTGTCCGTCAAGGCAGGATCGTCGATTGTCCCCATCTATGATGCTCGCTCGAACTCTTCTTCCGAGAAGATCCGATGCCGGTGATTCTGCAGGCTGAAGGGTCGGCGGATTATACCGTCACGAATGGCGGGGCCGGCACGCCTTCTGCTCGTGTTACCATCGGTGGCTAGCCAGATTCACGGATTCTCTTCCTATATGGCGCACGATTGGATTACGGTGCGCGGTGCGCGCGTCCACAACCTCAAGAATATCGACGTCGACATTCCCCGCCATCGGCTGGTCGTCATCACGGGCCTCTCGGGGTCCGGCAAGTCGTCCCTCGCCTTCGACACCATCTACGCGGAGGGGCAGCGCCGCTACGTCGAATCGCTCTCGGCGTACGCGCGGCAGTTCCTCGAGCAGATGGAGAAGCCGGACGTCGATGTGATCGAGGGGCTGTCGCCCGCGATCTCGATCGAGCAGAAGACCACCGGCTCGAATCCGCGCTCCACGGTTGGTACCGTGACCGAAATCTACGACTATCTCCGGCTGCTCTTCGCGAGCATCGGTGTGCCTCATTGCCCCAATTGCGGCAAGGAGATCACGAGCCAGTCGCTCGAGCGCATCGTCGACATGGTGCTGTTGTACCCGCAGGACGCGCGCATCAACGTGCTGGCGCCGATCGTCCGCGGTCGCAAGGGGGAGTTCAAGAAGGAACTGGCCGGGTTGCGCGGCCGCGGGTTCACCAAGGCGCGCATCGACGGGCAGTTTCGCTCGCTCGAGGAAGACCTCAAGCTCGATCGGCGTCGGAACCACACGATTGAGGTCGTCGTCGATCGGGTCATCGTGCGCAGTGGCGTCGAACGGCGTCTCACCGAGTCCATCGACGTGGCGCTCAACCTCGCGGACGACATCGTCGTCATCAATTCGTTCGACGAGGCCGACCGTCTGTTCTCGAGGCGGCTGGCGTGCGTCGACTGTGGCTTGAGTATGCCCGAGATGACGCCGCGGGCCTTTTCGTTCAACTCGCCACATGGCGCCTGCGCGGAGTGCCAGGGTCTGGGTGCGATGGTGGATGTGGATCCGCATCGCGTCGTCCCCGACGAATCGAAATCCCTGGCCGACGGGGCGATTGCCCCGTGGGCACGCGGCGATCGTAAGCTGGTTCGTGAGGCACTGCAGGCGCTTGGCCGGGACTTCGGGATCGATCTGACGATGCCCTTCGGCAAGCTGCCGCGCAAGCACCGCGATCTGTTGCTGTGTGGTGGAGGGACGGGTCCCCGTGGTGGCAAGTTCGAGGGGATTCTGCCGAACCTGCGCCGCCGGTACGAGGAGGGCAGTTGGGCGGAGCAGGAGGAACTGGAGCCGTACCGCTCGCTGAGACCGTGCCCTGTCTGCCAGGGTCAACGGTTGAAGGCGCAGAGCCTCTCGGTCAGGGTCAAGGGCCGCACCATTGCCAACTATGTCGACTTGCCGATCTCGGAGGCCGTGGCCGTCTTCGACGGTGTGCAGCTCACGGACCGCGAAGCCATCATCGCGGAGCGGATTCTTCGGGAAATCCAGGATCGCCTTCGATTCCTGAACGATGTCGGCGTCGGATATCTGACCGTCGGGCGCAGCGCCGCCTCCTTGTCGGGAGGAGAGGGCCAGCGCATACGCCTGGCCACGCAGATCGGCGCCAATCTGACTGGCGTGTTGTACGTGCTGGACGAGCCCTCCATCGGTTTGCATCAGCGGGACAATCGCAAGCTGCTGGCCACGCTGGCGCGGTTGCGCGACCTCGGCAACACGGTCATCGTGGTGGAGCACGACGAGGAGACGATTCGCACCGCCGATTACGTGATCGATCTTGGACCTGGTGCCGGCGAGCATGGCGGCCACGTCATGTTTCAGGGCACGCCCTCCGATCTGATGAAGGATGAACACTCCGTGACTGGTGCGTATCTGACCGGTCGCAGGGGGATCGCGACGCCGGGCAACCGTCGACCCGCCGTGAAAGGGGATCTGGTCATTCGTGGCGCTCGGGCGAACAACCTCAAGAATATCGACGTGCGGATCCCGATCGGCCTCCTGACGGCGGTGACCGGAGTCAGCGGGTCCGGCAAGTCGACACTGGTGAACGACATTCTCTATCGCTCGCTCGCCCAAACGCTGTACAAGGCAAGTGATGAGCCGGGCGCTCACGATCGGATCGAAGGCATCGGGTTGCTCGATAAGGTCATTGAGATCGACCAGTCACCGATCGGACGCACGCCCCGATCCAATCCGGCCACCTACACGGGACTGTTCACGTTCATCCGCGATCTGTTCGCCATGATGCCCGATGCAAAGGCCCGCGGGTTCCGGGCCGGCCGCTTCTCATTCAACGTCAAGGGGGGGCGGTGCGAAGCCGGCCAGGGCGCCGGCGTCCTCGCGAGCGAGATTCACTTCCTGCCCGACGTGTACGAGACGTGCGAGCAGTGCAAGGGGCGCCGGTACAATCGCGAAACGCTCGAAGTCAAGTATCGCGGTCGATCGATTGCGGACGTGCTCGACCTCACCGTTGACCAGGCGCTACCGCTGCTCGAGAATTTCCCGGCCGTCGCGAACAAGCTCCGGACGCTGCAGGATGTCGGGCTTGGGTACATCGAGCTCGGCCAGTCGGCGACGACCCTGTCCGGGGGCGAGGCGCAGCGCGTCAAGCTCGCGAAAGAGCTGTCCAAGCGGGGAACCGGCCGCACCCTCTACATTCTCGATGAACCGACGACCGGTCTCCATTTCGAAGACACCCGGAAACTGCTGGATGTACTCAACAAACTCGTCGATCAGGGGAACACCATCGTCGTGATCGAGCACAATCTCGATGTCATCAAGTCTGCGGACCATGTGATTGACCTCGGGCCCGAAGGAGGAGCTGGCGGCGGCCGGATCGTCGCAGAAGGTTCGCCGGAGGACGTGGCCTGCAACGACCTGTCGGCGACCGGGAGATTCATGGCGGACTTGCGGGCCTCTCGGCGCGGATTGCCGATAAGGTCAGAAGCGGTCTAGATGTTGTGGTAGGATGACCACGATTTCGGTGTGTAATGGTGCATAACAAATGTGGTGACCTGCGGTAACATTTGCTCGTATACAGACGCCAGATCAAGCGAGCCAAGTCGCTAACCTGTTTAGAATGAGTATCTTATATGGAAGGATTGCGATCCTGACGGGTTGGGCATCGACTTTGCTGAGGTTCGCTGTGCTAGTCCCCGTTTCCTGAGAGACCAATGGACGCACAGCGTACCCTTCGTCGTCAAATCTCCTGCGTCGGAATCGGTCTCCATTCCGGCAATAAGGTCACGCTTTCGCTGAAGCCGGCTCCCGCGGAGTTCGGCATTCGGTTCCGGCGCACCGACCTCGGAGATCACGAGGTTCCCGCAACGGTTTCTCATCTGGCCGGAATTCAGCTGGCCACCGGACTGGCGCGGAACGAAGTGTCGGTCGAAACGGTTGAGCATCTCCTGTCGGCGCTCGTGAGCATGAACATCGACAACGTGCTCATCGAACTGAACTCGCCCGAAGTGCCGATCATGGACGGCAGTGCCGCTCCCTTCGTCTATCTGATACAGGAGGCCGGTGTGAAGACCCTGGCCTTACCGCGCAAATATCTCAAGATTATCAGACCGATCGCGATGTCACGCGGTGACAAACGTATCGCGCTATACCCCTCCGATCACTTCAAGGTGACGTACAGCATCAGCTATGATCATCCGCTGCTGCGTCACCAGTCGCGAACGATTCGCATCACCGAAGAGACATTTATCGAGGAAGTCGCTCCAGCGCGAACGTTCACCTTCCTCAAAGATGTCGAGATGCTGCGGCAGAACGGGTTGGCGCTCGGGGGATCGCTCGAGAACGCCATTGTCCTTGGCGAGACCGGTGTCCTCAACAATGCTCTCCGGTTCGAGGACGAATTCGTGCGTCACAAGATCCTGGATGCAGTGGGCGACCTTGCCCTTGTCGGTCGGCCGGTAATTGGTCACCTCGTCGCGCACCGGGCGGGCCACGCGCTTCATACGGAGTTCGCGGCGAAGATCCTTGAAGAAACGCATGCGTGGCAGCTCGTCGAAGCGGACGGCGACGATGTGGCGCCGCTGGCCGCCCTCCCGGCGAAGGCCGCTGCACGGCTGGCTTGACGGCCGCGCATGAGCTGTCGAGATCGCTCGTAGTACTTCCGTAAGCGACCGATCATCGGTCGACCCCTATGAAAGATCTGTGACAGACCCAGTCGGGCGCGGATTCCGGCTGCATTTCTGGTAGCCTGTTCCAAACGGTTCCCTATCAAGGAGGCAAGATGAAACGCATGTTATTGGTAGCCCTCGTAGCGGCCCTCGTGATGCCGTACTCGGCG
>JBGOTP010000083.1:0-15231 GCA_041476545.1 Vicinamibacteria bacterium
GCGAATTCGACGCGGTGTGGCCCCGAGTTGTCTCGTCCGCCGGCACGAACCGAGC
Source organism: Vicinamibacteria bacterium (assembly GCA_041476545.1). GTDB lineage: Bacteria > Acidobacteriota > Vicinamibacteria > Vicinamibacterales > CAVVIG01 > JBGOTP01. The sequence continues at coordinate 56 of JBGOTP010000083.1, forward strand.
GCCCGTCCGGATCCCTCGTCGCCGCCAACGTGGGAGACCGGCGTCCAGCTCGCACGACAGCGCGGCTGCAGCCTCTGGCACGGCGGCGGTCACGGTCGAACGCGCGATGGCTGCTGAGGCCATCCGAATGCGATCCCGCGAGTATGACCGCCCTACGAGTTACCCGTTGACCGCCGCAGGATCGGCAGTGTACGAGGCGGAGGACGCGCTGTCCGCCTGTCGACCCGTTGGCGGCGACGAGGGATCCGGACGGGCGCATCCCCCATGGCAACGTGGCCCAGCAACCGTCGAAAGGAACTTGCTCCAACGCCAGGGCATCGGGCTATAGTTACCGTCGGAGGATCCTGTGCAGAACACCATCGTACGCATGCTGACCGTCGCCGTCGTTCTGAGTCCGGCGGTAGTGCTGACCCAGACTGGCACGAACCCCAAGGCGGCGACCTACATCACCAAGGAAGAAGTCGACATCGTCAATAAACAACCGGGCACGGATCGGACGATCAGGGTGATGGACATCGGCAGTGAAAACTTTTCGGTCGGCATTATCCATCGCGGCGCGTCGGGCGCAGGAGCCGCGCGTGGCGCGGCGGCCGGCGGCGGAGCCGCGGCGGCAGCGGGCGCGGGCGCAAATGCCGGCGCTGGTGCGGGAGGCGGCCGGGCGGGTGGTGGAGCAGGCGCCGGAGCGGCCGGTGGTGGACGTGCGGGCGGTGGCGGCGGAGCGGCGGCGGCCGGCGGTGCCGGACGAGGCGCAGCCCCGGCGGCTGAACCTTGCGGCGAACGGAGCACGACGCCGAATCCGCCGGGAACGCCAAACGGCCTGTACCACGAGTCGCAGACCGAAGGCTATCTCATCGTGTCTGGCGCTGGAACCGTCGTGACCGGCGGACACATCGTGAACGGCAGCAAGTCCGGCCCGACTGCCGAGGTGACGACGACGCTCAACGGGCCGTCGTGCAGCGGCGCCATCATGGGAGCCGACGTCGTCCAGAAGTACGTGAAAGAGGGCGACATCATCATCATTCCGGCGGGCGTGCCGCACGGCTGGGGGACGATTCCCGACCACGTGGACTATCTGAGCTTCCGGCCGTCCGCGCGTGTGCTCACCGCGGGCTACGAGCATCCATCGATCAAGAAGTAGCGACTGTCATGAAATTACCCACGTCATCCGCACTCCGCTTGTCGGCGGCGGCGCTGTTGGGATCGTCTCTCCTTTGGGGAGATCCGTCGGCGCGCAGCAACCGGCACAGGGGCGGGGCGGCCAGGCTCCCGCGGCTGCGCCCGCTCAGGATTTCAGCAAGATCGAGATCAAGACCACGAAGATCGGTCCCAACTTCTACACGCTCGAGGGATCGGGGGGCACGATCGGTATCCAGACCGGACCGGACGGCGTCTTCATGGTGGACTCGCAGTATGCGCAGCTCACCGACAAGATCGTCGCGGCCGTCAAACGCGTCGCCGACAAGCCGGTGCGCTTCATGGTCAATACGCATCAACATCCGGATCACACCGGCGGCAACGAGAACCTGGCCAACATGGGCGTCACGATTGTGTCGCGCGACGAACTGCGCGCGGGCCTTGCCAGGAGCGCGACGACCAAACCGGCGACATTGCCGATGGTGACCTACAGCGGATCGGTGACGTTTCACATGAACGGCGAGGATATTCAGCTGATTCCCGTGCCCGTCGCGCACACCAACGGCGACACGATGATCCGCTTCCCGGTGAACGACGTGATCATGTGCGGCGACTTCTTTCGGTCGCTCGGATATCCCAACATCGACCGGAACAACGGCGGGTCGCTCAAGGGGATGATCGAAGGATTCAATGCCCTCATTCAGGCTGCCGGTCCCAATACGAAAATCGTCCCGGGCCATGGCGACATCGTCGGCAAGGCGGCTGTGGCCGTGCACCGCGACATGGCGATGGCCATCCGCGATCGGGTGGATGCGCTCGTGAAACAGGGAAAGACGCAGGCGGACGTCATCGCGGCGAAGCCGACCGCCGACTACGACGCCAAGGTTCCGCAGGGGACGATGACCTCCGAGCGGTTCATCACACAGGTGTACGCGGAGCTTGGCGGCAAATAGCCCGCACTCAGACGCTTCGGCCATGAACGACTCGATCTCGTCTCCTCGTTTCGTGTCCGTCCCGGCGCTCGTGGCTCTCGTCCTGGCGATGCTCTGGACCGTGCCGACGCTGGGGCAGATCAAGGCACAGGTGCGGCCGGCTCCGACTCCAGCCTGGGACAAGGGTATTCTGCCGATTAGTGCCGAGAGCTACTGGAACGCCGTCGAGTGCGGGAAGCAGGGTGGCGCGAACCCGCCATGCGTCTTCTGGGATACCGGCGTGTGCAAGAACAGCGATTTCACGCTCGCGTTCTACACGCCGTACAAGATGGTGGCGTACGAGGTCTGGCGCGTGGTCCAGCAGAAGCAGCCAGCGCCTACACCCAGCTACCAGGAAGCGCAGCGAACGCGCATCACGATCGGCGTCACGCCGGCGCAAGGTTCGCAGAATCCACTGAGCGATCTGGTTCTCAAGCGCGCCGGACGCACGATCGTGCCGGTCGACCGATCGCTCGATGCGGGCGGCGGCCGGTTCACGTTCGACTATCCGGCGTTCGCCGCGACGGCGTCGAGCGGGGACGTCACGCTTAGCCTCGTCGGTCGCGCAAGAACGGTCTCGTGCCTGATTGAACAACCGGTGTTGACGCAGTTCCGCTGATGGGACGCGAGCCAGGCGCCGGCCCCATGGGTGTACAGGAGGTGACATGAAATTGAGCATTCGGATTGGTGTCCTGCTTTCCGTGGTTCTCCTCGCGCCGGCGCTGCTCGTTGCGCAGAAACAGACGCGAACAGTCTTTGTCACGGCCGTCGATCAGAAGGGTGCGCCCGTGCTCGACCTCACGACCGCCGATTTCGAGGTGGTTGAAGGAGTCACCACGAAATCCATCACGTCTGCCGGCCTCGCAAACGGTCCAATGCGCATCCTCCTGCTCATCGACACCAGCGAAACGGTGAACCCGTTCCAGGGCCAAATGAAGCCCGCATTGACGGCATTCATCGACGCCATCCCGGAGAAGCACGAGATCGGCATCATGTCCATGGGCCGTCAGTTCAGGGTCCGCCAGGCGCCGACGACCGATCGCGCGAAATTGAAGAGTACCGCCAACAGTTTCTCGCTCGACGGTGGCGGCACTCCTTTCTTCGATTCGCTTCGGGAGGCCGAATCGCGGTTCCAGAAGAAGGAAGGCGTCCGGTGGCCCGTGTATGTGATGTTCATGGCCGATGGATCGGAGTCGAGCGGCGTCATCGTGAGCGATGAATTTTCCCGTATGACAACCGACATGGTTTTGAGAGCGACGACGGTTCACGGAGCGGTGGTCGAGCGAACCGGGCCCACACCGGCCACCGATATCGTGTCGAGGCTTGCCAGGGGCACTGGTGGCGCATTCGAGCAGGTGACCACGCCTGTGTCGCTCATCGAGAAGATGAAGATCATTGCCGCGCGGATCGTCAGCGATGCCGAGAAGATGTCGACGCGCTACCAGCTTAGCTACACGAGCGACGCCAAGTACACGGGCGAGATGGACGTTCACGTGCTGCGGGAGGGCATCAAGGGTTCGGTCTCGGTCAGACGTTCCTTTTAGAGAAGCACGCGGACTCTTTACGGGACGGCGGCGTAGAGTAGAACGATGGAACACCCGAGTCGCCGTAGAGGTCGCGCGGCGATCGGAGGCCGGACATCATGGCGCTGGACCGCAGCCGTGCTTGCCGCGCTGCTGCTCCTTGCGCCGACCATCGAAGCGCAGTTCGGACGAGGCGGGGGTGGCCGAGGCGGCCGTGGCGGTCAAGGTGGCTTCGGCGGTCGAGGTAGGCGCGGGTTCGGCCAGGCGTCGGCGTCGTTTGCCACGCCGGCGGATTTTGACGGCGGTTTTCAGTTCTGCCGCATCATGTTCCGCAGCGATGCGAATGGCGACGGCAACGGATGGAACGTCGACTGGCCCAGGGCCGACGAGAATCTCTCGATCCGGCTGTCGGAGCTCACGCGGGCGCCGGTCAGCATGGACGAGGCGCGGCAGCCCAAGCATCTGCTCCTGCGCCTGACCGACACCGAGCTGTTCCGCTGCCCGTTTGTCATGATGACCGAGCCCGGGGGCGCCTACTTCGACGATCAGGAGGCCGCGAGCCTGAGGAACTACCTTCTGAAGGGTGGGTTTCTGTGGGCGGACGACTTCTGGGGCGAGTACGCCTGGGCGTGGTGGGAGAGCCAGCTCCGCAAGGCCCTGCCATCGTCCGCCTACCCGATCGTCGATCTGCCGCTCGCGCATCCGATATTTCACCAGGTGCTCACGGTTCGGAGCATCCCGCAAATTCCGTCGATTGGCGTCTGGGAAACTGGTCGCGTCACCTCAGAGAGAGGGGCCGACAGCGCCGTCCCGCACGTTCGGGCTATCAACGACAGGAATGGGCGCGTCATGGTGCTGATGACGCACAACACCGACTTCGGTGACGCCTACGAGCGCGAGAGCGACAACCCCGAGTACTTCGAAAAGTTCTCCATCCCCGGGTACGCCTTCGGCATCAACGTGGTGATCTACGCCATGACGCACTGACGCGCTCACTATTGCGGCGCGGAGCTGTTCGCAGACGTGCGATCGTCGGCCAGCTCGCGGATGGCCGGCATCAGGAGCGGGACGATGTCGATGCGATTGGTCGAGTGCGGAACCGAATTCGTCGTCACGATCCGATCCGCGCCGGCGTTACGAAGCGCCTGCTCGGCCGTCGCCGTGAACAGTGCGTGCACGCCGACGCAGACCGGCGCCCGCAGACCGGCGGCCACCAGACTCTTTACCGTCGCGACGAGGGTCTGCGCGGAAGACACGATGTCGTCCACGACGACCGGTGTGTGCATCAGGTAGGCCCGGTACGCATCGACATCGGGCGCCGACTCGTTCACGACACGATCCCCGCGCCGGGTCTTCCGCATCACGACGTAAGGCGCCCCGGCGCGGTCCGCCACGTCCTTCACCCACTGTGCGCTCTCCTCGTCTGGCCCTACGAGCACCGGGTGGTCGACGTGCGCGGCCATCCACTCCGCCAGGGCGGGCGCGGCGTGCACGACCCGATTCGGCAGACGGTAGATTTGCGCTAGCGATCGGTACCGGTGAAGGTGCGGATCGATCGTGACCAGCCAGTCCAGGTATCGCGACAGCAACCCGGCGAAGGTCCGGGACGTGACCGCTTCACCGGGCTGAAATCGCCGGTCCTGCCGCATGTAGGCGAGGTACGGCGCGACGAGACCGACTCGGGAAGCCCCGAGATCGCGCGCCGCGTCCGCCAGAAAAACAAGCGGCAACAGCTTGTCGTCCGGACGATCGAGTGTGCAGACCAGAACGACGCTCTTCTGCGCGCACTCCGCGTCGATGCGCAGATAGGTTTCACCGTCCGGGAACACCCTCGTTTCCACGGCGCCGAGCGGAATCCCCGCAAGCTCGCTCACCCGCCGGCCGAGGGACTTGCCCTCGGGAAGGGCCAGAACAACCGCGTTCACGAGGCTTCACCGATCACCACGATATCGGGATGCGCGGCAAGATACTCCTGGGCGTACGCCAGTTCTCCCGGGGTCTCCGCATGCAGGGTAAATAGAGGCTGGCCCGCCTCGACCGCGCAGCCAATCCGGACGTGGAGGTCGATGCCGGCGGCCTTGTCGGCCGGCGCCCCGGCCAGTTTGGCCGCGCGCGCCAGCTGCCGGTTGTCCACGCCGGTGACGGTGCCGCTCGCGCGGGCCGCGACCTCGAAACGCTGCGAGTCCGTCGGGGGCGTTCGCATACCGCCCTGGGCCTCGCAGATGGCCTGCAGCTTCTTCCATGCGCGCCCGTCGGCCAGGATCGCTCGCGCCTGTGATGCCCCGTCTCCGATCACGCAGGCGCCGGCGAGCTCGAGGATTTCGCCGGCGAGGAGAATGGCGCGCTCCCGCAGATCCTTGGGAGCATCGCGATCGCCCCTGGTGACGGCCAGGACATCCCGCGCTTCGAGCGCGGGCCCGATGCCCCTGCCGACGGGCTGCGAACCATCCGTCACAATCGGACGAATCTGCAGTCCCATTTCGACCCCCACACGTTCGAGCAGGCGAGCGAGCGCGTGTGCGGTGTCGAGCGTGCGCACCTTGGCGGTCGGTCCAACCGGGATGTCGAGGACGACGTGAGTGGATCCGGCGGCGACTTTCTTGGACAGGACCGACGCGACCAGCTGCGCGTCGCTGTCGAGATCCAGCGCGCGTTCGACACGAATCAGCAGATCATCGACGGGGCTGAGATGAATCGCGCCGCCCCAGATCACGCATCCGCCCTCGCGCTCCACGACGCGTCGCATGGAGACGAGGTCGAGATCGACGGGTGCGAGCGTCTCCATCGCATCGGCCGTGCCGGCCGGAGATGTGATGGCGCGGGACGACGTCTTCGGAATGCAGACCCCGGCGGCCGCGACAATCGACACGACAATCGGGGTCGTGCGGTTACCGGGCAGGCCGCCGACGCTGTGTTTGTCCGCGACCACCGCGCGGTCCCAGGACAGGCGCTCGCCGACATGGACCATGCCGCGGGTCAGCCAGACGACCTCGTCGAGGCTCATGCCCGACGCGGTGCAGGCGGTCAGGAATGCGGACAGATCGATATCGGTATAGCGTCCCGCCGCCATGTCGCGGAGAATCGCCAGCAACTGCGCCTCCTGAAAGGCATGGCCGAAGATCTTGGCCCGAACCGCGCCGAGCGATTCAACGGGCCGCTGATGCGAGAAGCGGGCAAGCTGTCCGGGTGCGGCGTCGAGCAGTCGCCAGGCCGCCTCGGACAGCCCAGCTTCGGTTGGCAGCACGAATCCATCGCGGACGACGTTGAGCGTCGCGATGATCGACGAACGCTCGGTCGTCACCGTGACGCGGGAGTGCGCCGAGAATCCCTCGGATCGACAGACGTGGCAATCCGCCCGCATGTAGACGACGGGCTCTTCGTGCGTGTCGATCCCCATCCGCTTGAGACGCAGAGCGTTGTGCGCGGGATGATCCATGCGCTGGAGAGCCGACGTCACACCTCCGCGGTCTTGTCCGGCGCACCCCGCGCGAAGAGGCGTCTCACGTGGGCGGCGGGATTCCATTCGCGGAGATCGTCGAAGTAGGAATAGACGACCGGCGTGACGAGCAGCGTCAGCAGCAGACAAATCGACTGGCCGCCGATGATCGTGACGGCCATCGAGGAGCGCGATCCCGCCCCCGATCCGCGGCCGAACGCGATCGGAATCATGCCCGCGATGATCGCGATGGTCGTCATGAGGATCGGCCGCAGCCTCACGTGGTTGGCGGCCATCATCGCCTCGTGCCGCTCCATGCCCTGCGCGCGCAGCGTGTTGGTGTAGTCCACCTGCAGAATCGAATTCTTCTTCACGATGCCGAAGAGCATCATCAGGCCGATCGCGCTGTAGACGTTGAGCGTCATGCCGAACGCCATCAGCGCCAGAAGGCCGGCCGGGAGGCTGAGGGGCAGCGAGGTCATGATCGTCAGCGGATGCACGAAACTGTTGAACTGCGACGCGAGCACCATGTAGATGAAGATCACGGCAAGCACCAGCGCGATCACGAAGTTGTTCGACGCCTCCGCGAGGGTTCGCGCGCTGCCGCCGAAGACGGCGACGTACCCCGGCTTGAGGTGCAGTTCGTCGACCTTCGCGCGCGCCGAGGTCAGCACCTCGCTGAGCGGTACACCCTGAAGGTTGGCGGAGACCGAGATCTGCCGCTGACGGTTGTAACGATCGATCGAGGCCGGACCTGAATCGTTGGTCAGGGTGGCGACGTCGCTGACCTTGACCGTTTTCCCCGGGCCCGCGGCCACGAGCAGATCCCCCATGCCCTGCGTGTTGCTCCGGTACGGCTCATCGAGTCGGAGACGGACGATGAACTGGTCGTCGCCGTCCTTGAATTCCGAGACCTCTTCGCCGCCGACGAGCGCGCGCAGGCTGTTGGCCAGCGTATCGATGCTCACGCCCAGATCCGCAGCCCGCGCCCGGTCGACACTGATCCGCAACTCGGGCTGGGTCGGCTCGAAATTGGTGGACACATCGACCACGCCGCGGACCTCGCGGATCTTGTCCATCAACTGAACCGTGTACTCCTGGAGCCGTTCAATGTCCGGCCCCTGGATGAGGATGCTCAGGCCATTCCCTCCACCACCACCACCGCGGCCGCCACCGCCTCCGGTGCCACCGGAGATATCGGTGCTGCCCGACACGCTCATGCGCGCGCCCTGGTACTTGCGCAGCAACTGCCGCGTGCGAATCATCATCTCCTGCTGCGAGACCTTGCGCTCCTCGAGGTCCACCATCACGACGCGGAAACTGCCTTGCCCGGGGTTCACGTTGACGCTCACGCGGCGCAGCAACGGCAGCGCGAGGATCTCCTTCTCGATCGGCTTGATGAACTCCTCGGTCCGCTGGTAGCTCGTGCCTTTGGGCAGGCGCACATTGACGTTGAATTCGCCCTGGTCGTCGTCGGGCACGATCTCCTTGCCGACGAACGGATAGAGGAACGCCGCCGAGAGGGTGACGGCGCCCGCGATGCCGAGCATCACCGGCCGGTGCCGCAGGGACCAGCCCAGCATCCGCCCGTAGAGGCGGTCGACCTTGGCGTACACACCACCGGACTTCGTCGTGGAGTGATCCGACTTGATGTCTTCCTTCTTGAGCCACCAGGCGCACAGGGCGGGCGTCAACGTGAAGGAAATGAACATCGACAGCAGGATGGCGCAGGCCGACGTGATGCCGAAGCTGTAGAAGTAGCGCCCGATCTGGCCGGTCATGAACGCGACCGGCACGAAGATGACGACCAGCGAGAGCGTGGTCGCCATCACGGCGAGCCCGATTTCGCGCGTGGCGTCGGCCGCGGCCTCGCGCGGGCTGACGCCCTTCTCCTCGACGTACCGGAAAATGTTCTCGAGCACGACGATTGCGTCGTCGATGACAATGCCGGTCGCGAGCGAGAGGGCGAGCATCGTCATGTTGTTCAGCGTGAAGCCGAAGAGCTTCATGAACGTGAACGTGCCGATGATCGAGGTCGGCACGGCCAGGGCCGCGATGAGGGTCACGCGCAGATTGCGGATGAACAGGAACACGACGCAACAGGCCAGGAATCCGCCGAGCAGCAGGTGCAGGCGGATGTCGTCGAACGATCGCCGGATGAAGCGGGACTGATCGCTGCCGATGTTAATCGTGACGTCGGAGGGCAGCCCCGCCTGAATCTGGGTGAGCCGCGCGAGGGCGCGGTCGACCACCTCGACGGTGTTGGTGCCCGACTGCTTCTGGACCATCAGGCTGACGGCCGTGATCGCCTGGCCGTCGACGCCGAGGCGCGTCGAGCCGCGGATTTCCTGGACCGCGTCCTGCACGCGGCCGACGTCGGCGAAGGTGACGGCCGCGCCGTCCTTGTACGTCAGCACGATGCGGTTGAAGTCCTTCACGTCGTGGATGCGCCCCATCGTCCTGAGCCCGATCTCGGCCGGGCCGGACACGAAGCTGCCGCCCGGGATCTCGACGTTCTGGCGCTGGACCGCGGTGCGCACCTGATCGACGGTCAGTCCGTAGGCATTGAGGCGGTCGGCGTTCAGCAGCAGCTGGATCTCACGCTTCCGCTCGCCCATGAGGCCGACGGCTCCCACGCCCGGTAGCGTCTCGAGACTCTGCCTGATCGTCTTGTCCGCGATCTCGGTCAGCTCCTTCGGCGATCGCGGACCATACACCGCAAAGTTCAGAATAGGCGCGCTGTCGGGATCGATTTTCGAGATTTGAGCCGGTCGCGCATCGCGCGGGAACTGCCCGACAATCCCCGCGACCTTGTCGCGGACGTCCTGGACCGCCGAGTCGATGTTGCGCTCGAGCGTAAAGGTGATGGTCACGCGCGCGGAACCCTGATCGGAGCTGGCCCGCAGCTCGTCGATGCCGCTGATGGTGTTGACCGCCTCTTCGATCCGCTTGGTAACCTGCGTCTCGACTTCCTCGGCGCTCGCCCCGGGGAGGTATACGCTGACGGTCACGACCGGCTGGTCGGTCTTCGGCATCAGATCCAGGCCGAGGGTCCAGTACGACACGCCGCCGAGCACGACGAACGCGGCCGTCATCATGACGGCGAAGACCGGGCGTCTGACGCTGACGTCTGACAAAATCATCGCTGGCCTCCATCAGCACGGCCCGGGCCGCGCTCGCCACGTGACGGGTTCTCTGATGCCGGCCCCGCCCCCGCGTCGCCGTCGCGGCCAATGCGCACCGCGCCGCCGCTGGCAAGCTGGTTGAGATTCGACGCGGCGAGCGTCTCGGGCCCTTTCAGGCCGTCCACGATCTCCCACGCTCCATCCTGGTGAACACCGAGGGACACGATTTGCGGTCGCACTTTCCCGTCCTCGATCACGAATACCGTCGAGACACCAGCCATGGTGGATACCGCATCGTCGGAGACCGCCATGACGTTGTCATCGCGGTTGATTGAAATTGTACCCTTTGCGAAGAATCCCGGCTTCAGCTGGCGGTTGTTGTTGTTGACGAGGGCTTCAATCACGAACGTCCGGGTTGCTTGGTCGACCGCCGGGCTCACAAACGCCACCCGCCCCTCAAACGCCTGAGTCGGAAACGCCTCGACCGTAAACCGCACGGCTTGTCCCGGACTGATCTGGCCGGCAAATTTCTCCTGCACGCCGGTTCTCAGTTTCAGGGGGTGCATCTGGACGATCGTGGCGACCTGCGTGTTCTCGCGGATGTATTCACCCGGCTGCACGAGCCGCTCGGAAATTGATCCCGCCACGGGGGCCTTGATCGCGGCGTCGTTCACCTTTTTCTGGGCGAGTTCGTTCGAAGCGCGGCGGTCCTGCAGGCTGGCCTTGAGCGATCGCGCGGTGTCGACGGCCGCCTCGTAGTTGGCGTCCGCGACCTTCAGGCGGGTGTCCGCCGTGTCCTTGTCGACCTGTGACAGCACGCCCAGTCCGCTGAGTCGCTGTGCGCGCGCGTACGCGGCACGGGCATCGTCGCGACTTGCGATCGCCTGACGCACTGACGCGATTTGTTCGTCCGGCGGCGGCGGCTGGTCCCGCTGGATGCCCAGTTGCGCCTCAACCTGCCGTAAGGCGCTGTCGGCGCGTTCGAGCGCGAGCGTCAGCTCGCGCGGTTCGAGCCGGACCAGCACATCGCCCACCTTCACTTCCGATCCAAGTTCCACCGAGACGGTGTTGACCCGGCCAGCCACCTCGCTGCTCACTTTGGCCTGATCGGGGGAGAGCAGCGTGCCGGAGAGATCGACCTCACGCTGAACGGTGATGCGCTGAACAGTCGTGGATTGGACGGCGACGACGCCACCGCGGCCGCCGCGACTGCCACGGCCACCGGCCGCACCGGTCGCTGGCGCCGCGCCTGTCGAGCTGGCTGGCGCGCGACCGCACGCCGCACATACCGCGAACGCGGCGGCCAGCGTGGCCCCGCGCCAGCCAAATGAACCCGGGATGATCATGCATATCCTTGAAAGATGACGACGAAGATGGCGACGAGCCTGTCGTCGCCCGTATCAATATGCCCGAAGGGAAGTCTATCGTAGAATCCACGGCCATGCGCTGCATATGGCGGGTCACGTTCGGCGCTGGTGTTCTGCTCGCGGTGGCTGGGGCGGGTGTGGAACTGTGGCCAATTTCACGACGGTCAGTCGGGTGCCGCGCTGGCACCCCGGAACTTCAGAGTCTGCCGACTGGCCGGGTCCGGTAACGGCTAGCCATCGGCCTGCCGGAGTGAAAAAATGACGCGCGGCATCCGCGCCATTATGTTCGCAGCAAACCCAGCGGATCCCCCGGCTTGAACCCAGGGAACACGGGATCGATCTTCTGCCCCAGGTGCCGGCCGACCAGTTCGCCGAGCACGTCGCGAAAATCGGTAGTGACCGCGAGATCGCGCCGCTCGAACAACTGCCCGGGCTCGAGGCCCGGCCAGCGTCCGTAGATCTGACCGCCACGCACGGGCCCGCCGAGGACCATCATCACGTTGCCATGGCCGTGATCGGTGCCGGCGTTGCCGTCCTCCTGCACCGTCCGTCCAAACTCCGACATCGTCACGATGACGATGTCTTCCATGCGGTCGCCCATGTCTCGCGCGAAGGCGGCCAGCGACGTCCCGAACTGTTGCAGCAAGCCGGTCAACTGCGGCGCCTCGTTGCTGTGATGGTCCCATCCGTTGATGTCGGCAAACGCCGCCTCGACACCGACGTCGGCCTTGATGAGGCGCGCAATCTGCCGCAGCCCGTTGCCCAATTCGCCGAAGTACTGCACGCCGGCGGCCGGCGTATATGGCTGGCGGTTGATCGCCTCGATCATCTTCATCGCGTCGAACGTGTCTTTCCCGGGCGCCCTCATCTGGGCGTCTGCTGACGTGGCGTACATGCGCTCGAGGATGCTGGACGCGCCCTGATTGCGCACCTGAAACTGTTGCAAGTCGGTAATGGCGATCGCACTGCGGTTTCCGCGCAGCGTGCGCGGCATCCTGGCGCCGATCGAAATGGCGCGGACCGGTGACGTCTCGAGTGTCGGCGGCGGAAGCGCGCGATTCAGCCAGCCATCGTCCGAGATCCGGCCGGGCGTTCCCGACTCCATGTAATCCTGCGCATCGAAATGCGATCGCGACGGATCTGGCGAGCCCACCGCCTCGACGATCGCCAGCTGTCCGCTATCCCAGAACGGCTTCAGCGGCTGCAGCGACGGGTGCAGTCCAAAGCGTCCGTCGAGATCGATCGCGCCGTTGGTCTTGCCGGGCAGAGGCACCGCGATCGTCGGACGCACGGCGTAATACCGCGGTTCGGCAAATGGGACGACGATGTTGAGGCCGTCGGCGGCGCCACGCTGGAAGATGACGATGAGGATTTTGCGCCGGCGCTCGCCTTGCGCGGCCGCCCGCACGAGCCACGACGGGGCAGTGCCGACGCCGGCCATCGCTAACGCGGACGCGCGAAGAAAATACCGTCGCGTGAGCACGGCTACCTCCGTTGAAAATCGGGTGAGCCCATGACGAGCGCCGCAAGGATCGAGGGGGTCGCTTCCGTATCCTGAATGCCTTTCTCGATCGCGGCGAGCGTCGAGGCTGATGGCGGAACGCCAAGGAGCGTGCTGGCGACTGTGGAGGCGTCCTTGAAATTGAACTGGCTGAGGTTCACCTTCACGCCCGGAACCTGACCCGCCGTAAGCGCCGCCGCGAAGTTGATCCGGCCGAGAATGCCAGCCGTATTGGCCCACGCCTCGCCGGTGTTGGGGTAGCCGGCCGGATCGACTTTCCCGTAGAGCGGTTCGCCCAGATCGCCAATGCGTTGGGCCAGCGCGAACGGATCGTCGATGTCCGCGTTCACGGCGCGGACGGCGCTCACCGCCATGTCGAGCGGCGACTTCACCTTCGCCTGCCACGCGCCCTCGGACAGGAACTCCGGCGAGCTGAAGAGCGTTTGGAGCACGGCGCGCAGATCGCCGTCGGTCTTCGTGAAGGTCTCGGCCATGCGACTCACCAGGGTGGCTGGCGGATCGTCGGCGACGAAACGCTGGGCGAGCTTCTTGGAGATGAACGTCGCGGTCGACGGGTGGCGAGCCAGGATGTCGATCACGTCCAGGCCATCCTGTTCCCCTCGGCCGGCCGGCAGCGTATGACCGAGGACGATCTTTTCCTTGCGGTCGTGTCCGTTCGGATTGAACTGGAACTCGGCGTACTTGCCGAGGTCGTAGATCGTCCAGCCGCTGAACGCGCGAGCGACGGCGATGACGTCCTGCTGCGTGTAGCCGCCGTCGACGCCGAGCGTGTGCAGTTCCATCAACTCGCGGCCGTAGTTCTCGTTGAGGCCCGGTCGCTGGACGCCAGGTGGGAGCTGCAGCTGCTGATCGTCGCGCTGTACTTGCGACTGCCAGTTATCCAGATAGAAGAGCATGGCCGGATGACGGGCCGTTGCACGTAGCAGGTCGCGAAAGCGGCCGAGGACGTGCGGACGGATGGCGTCGCGCTCGTAGCTCGTGAGCAGCGCGCGGGCCGGCCCCTTCCCGTTGAACACGTTGAAGTGATTCACCCAGAAGTCGACGAGGATTTCCTCGAGCTGCCGGTTCGAGTACACGGCGCGATAGAGCTTGTTTTCGATCAACTCGCCATGGACGAACTGCTGGGGCTGGCCGGCGGCCATCGCCTCGCGGCGCAGCGCCGGCACATCAGAAAATGCTTGCGGGCCGAGCACGCGAAGCACCTGCTGGCGCTTTTCGGCGTCAAACGAATCGACGAGCGCCAGCTTCTCTTCACGTGTCCCCATGCGCGCGGACCGCATCTGATCGGGGGACAAGAGATTCGCGAGCGGCGGCATCATGCGCTGGCGCTCTTTCTGCATCGCGTCTTGCTCGCCCTGGCGCGCCTTGGCGGCCTCTTGCCGCAGATCGTCGGGGAGGCCGTCCAGCATCGGGGGCGGGGCGCCTGCCAGGACGAGGCGACGCGTTTCCGAATCGAAGGCCGCGAGCGTCGCGCGACGCTCGTCCGTCGATCCGCTTGTCAATTTCGCGCGCTGCAGCGGCGTCAGCGACTGGAGGGCGGCCGCCGAGGGCGGGCGAATCATGAAGGCCGCCGGCGCCGGTGGATATTTCTCGAGAATCTGCCAGGTGGTGAGTTGCAGCGTCGCGAACGGCTTCAGCCGAGCCTCGAGCACCGGATTTTCGGCAATCCGGTCGGGGTGCAACTGCAGATCGATCCACTTGTCGAGACCCATCCGGCGAATCTCGGCAACGTCGCCGGCACGCGGTCCAAACGTCAGCCGGTTCAGGGCGTGGACGATTTGTCTGTCGGGGGGAAGTTTCTGATCAAAGCGGCCCGCGGAGTGGCCAGGGACCGGAAGGCACGCCAGCAGCCCTGCCGCAACGCCAACGGCGTATCCCAAGCGTTTCATGCCGAACCCCTTCGATGCGATCTTCTTGTACTCCTTCACCAGACTCAAGACATTACTGGGGTAGATGGGGCAGGTCGGGCAGGTAGGCCAGGTAGGCCCCAGGTCGGCCAGGCCGGGCGGGTGAGGCAGGCAGGGCCGGTGGGGCAGGGTGCTCCAGAACGTGGAATCCCGAGTTGAAGAAGTGACGCCGCGCGCGTGCGCGAAGGAGC
>JBGOTP010000084.1:0-15224 GCA_041476545.1 Vicinamibacteria bacterium
ATCGACCGCTCGCGTCCTCGCGCTGGCAGGCGTCGCGGCGGCCACGGCCGCGGGCGGGACGCCGTTCGCTTGAGTTGATGGCGTCGCGGCGCTGGTGTCCCGAAACACCGCTGGAACCTGCGGTGGGGCCGCGCCCTGAACGGCTGCAGCGGGCGCCGGGACGGCGCGAGTGCGGCTCTCGACCAACAGAAAGCCGGCGACCAGCACGCAGAACGCAAACCCGCCCGCCAGGAAGAGGCGCTTGCGGAGTGAACCCGTGGGTTTCAGAACCGGTACGCCAGACGCTGAGGACGTTGACGACACGAACGACGGGGACGCGCGTGACGTCACGCGACCCGAATCGCGGTCGCGTCTCACGCGCTGCAGGTCGACGCGGAGATCGGCGGCGGTCTGATACCGCAGGCGGCGATCCTTTTCGAGCGCTTTGGCAATGATCCGCTCGAGGTCAAGCGACACATCGGCGTTCAGTGCTGTCGGGGCGGTCGGATCCCGGTTCAGGATCGCGTCGAAAATCACGGCCGATGTACTGCCGGAAAACGTCTGGTGCCCCGTCGCCATCTCGTACAACACGACACCGAACGAAAACACATCGGTCCGGGCGTCGAGTTCCTCAGCGCGCGCCTGCTCCGGAGACATGTAGGCGACCGTCCCGACCGCCGTGCCTTTCGTCGTCAGCGGGTCCGCCACGAGCCTGGTCATCTCCACCGACGCTCCTGGCGAAACCCTATCGGCCCGAACGATTTTCGCCAGACCGAAATCGAGAATCTTCGCCTGGCCGCGCGTCGTGACGAAAATGTTGGCGGGCTTGATATCGCGGTGCAGAACCCCGGCTGCATGCGCCGCGTCCAGGCCATCCGCGATCTGAATCGCCAGATCGAGCATGAAGGCGCTCTCGAGCGGCCGTCCGGCAATCTGACGGCCGAGCGTCTGCCCCTCGAGCAGTTCCATGGCGATGAACGGCGAGCCCCCATGCTCATCGACTTCGTAAATGGTACAGATGCTCGGGTGATTCAGGGCCGAGGCCGTGCGGGCTTCCAGCAGAAAGCGATCCGCGGCGTGTACGTCGTTGGTGTGGTCGGACGGCAGGAACTTCAACGCGACCAGCCGCGACAGCTTGATATCCTCGGCCTTGTAGACGACACCCATGCCGCCGGCGCCGAGCACGTCGACCACCCGGTAGTGCGAAATGGTCTGACCGATCATGGGGAGGAAAAGAGCTTAGGTGCCCGCGCGGACGGTTGTCAATGGATAGCGCCGGGTGAAGGCGCACCTCAGAGCGGTTCGGGGTCTGGTATCCTTGCCTCCGAGCGAAATGGCGCGAACACGTCGAGCAACACTCGCGCTCCTGGTCGCGCTTTCAGCGTGGCCAAATGCGACGTTGGCGCAGACGCCGCCTGGCCCCGCCACAATCAACGCACAGACCCCCACTACACCACCGGTCGCCCCCGCTCGGGGAGGAGAGGTCACGCTCGAAGGCGAGTGGCATAACAGGCTCCCGCGGGGCGTCGTCGTCGAGCATGTCGTCGTGTCCTGGGGGACCAAGGGCTGGACGGCGCAACTCTGGAGCGCGTGCAAGGAATGCGATTGGGGCGAGCGGCCGCTGAAACCTCGCGGCTCCACGAACCAGACGACCATCACTCGGGCGGCCGCGGAGTGGCCCCGGGGCTTCGTCACGTCCGCTCGTGGCACAACAACGACGGTGGATTTCACGCTCGACCATGACGTGCTTCGGCTGAACTTTCGAACGGTTTCCGTCAGCGGAAGTCAACGCGCGACGTCGACCGCTGTCGAGGAGTTCGTGCGAGTCGTCCCGCCCACGACCGGCGGACCTTCGTCGGAAACGCCATCATCACGACCGCCCGCTTCAGCCAGCGTGGCTGCTGTCGGCGCCGGAGTTCAGCAACCTCAGGCCGTTCGCCAAGTCAACCCCTCCTAC
Organism: Vicinamibacteria bacterium; assembly: GCA_041476545.1. GTDB lineage: Bacteria > Acidobacteriota > Vicinamibacteria > Vicinamibacterales > CAVVIG01 > JBGOTP01. The sequence continues at coordinate 1,937 of JBGOTP010000084.1, forward strand.
CCTCTCCCGGCGATGCGGGCGAGAGTCGAAGGAACGGTGATCGTTCAGGGCATCGTGCAGCTGGATGGCACGCTGAGCGACGCGCGAGTAGTTCGATCGGTCGACCAGAAGTACGGACTGGATGAGGAAGCCTTGAAGACCGCCCGGCAGTGGATCTTTGCGCCAGGCACCAAAGATGGCCAACCGGTGCCCATGCCGGTGACGATCTCCATCGACTTCCGCATCCGAAACTCGCGCCCCTGAGTCCAACTTCTGACTTTTGACTTCTCACTTTCTGACTTCTCACTTCTCACTTCTCAGTTTTCACTTCTCAGTTTTCTACCCCGGTTCCCCCGCTGTCACCGGCACGCACTGGCCCGAAATGTTCCGCGCGTGATCGCTGCAGAGAAACACCGCCACCCGCGCGATGTCTTCCGCCGTCGTCATGCGGTGCAACGGTGAACGGTCGGTGAACGACTTGCGCATGGCCTCTTCGGAAATACCACGGACCTGCGCCTGCCCCGCGATCACGCGATCGATGCGATCGCCCTCGACGGCACCCGGAGCGATGGCGTTGACCGTGATGTTGTGACGTCCCAGCTCGAGCGCCAGTCCGTACGTCATCCCGAGCTGCCCCGCCTTCGCGGAACAGTATCCGACGCGATACGCCAGCCCGCGGCGCCCCGCCATCGACGCCACGTTGACAATGGCGCCGCGCCCCGCCTGAATCATGGCCGGCACGGCGAATCGCGTGCACACGTAGGAACTCGTCAGGCACGAGTTGATCGTGTACAGCCAGTCCTCCATCAGATAGTCCTGCACCGGCTTGGTCGGTCCGCCGTCGCCGGCGTTGTTCAGGAGACAGTCCACATGACCGTACGCGGTGAGCGTCTCGTCCACCGCGCGCTTCACGTCCTGTTCATTCGACGCGTCGGCCACGATCGCCAGCGCGTCGCCGCCGTCGTGTCGGATGGACGCCGCGGTTTCCTCCACGAGATCCTGTGTGCGCGCGACGCAGGCAACCCTGGCGCCTTCCTGGGCCAACAACCGGCTGGCCACGCGACCAATCCCCTTGCTGGCGCCGGTCACGATCGCCACGCGTCCCGTCAGTAGTCCCACATCAGCCTCCTCAGACGACGATCAACTTAGAGCCGTTGCGAAATCAGGGCTAAGGGCTGAGAGCTAAGGGCTGAACGTGGCAAGATCCGCCGGCAATCCGGGACGAGCCCTCAGCCCTTGACAGTGAGCCCTGATTCTTCGACATGCTCTTAGCGACCGCCGATCACTGTTGTCTCGCCTGCGCGAGGCCCTCGCGCGCGGTTGTCGATTCCGGATCGAGCCAGAGCGCCTCCGCGAAGTGCCGGGCGGCGGCCGGTCGGCTTCCTGCCTGCAGCTCGAGAATGCCGAGGTTCGTGTACGCGGTGCTGTCGTGCGCGTTGAAACGAAGGGATGTCTGAAACGCATCGCGCGCCGGCTCCGGCTGGTCCAGCTTCAGGTACGCCGCCCCCATCACATCGTAGACCGCGGCAAACTGCGGATCCGCGGCAACGGCGCGGGCGCCCAGCTTCACCGCCTCCGCAAACTCGCCATGGAGCAACCTGGCCACGGCGGCGTAGTGAAATGTCACGGCCAGGGCGGGCACCGTCAGCTGCAGTTTCTGGACGATGACATCGAGTTGTTCGGTGTCATTCATCTTGGCAAACATCGAGGCGAGTTGGTCGAGGGCGATGACCTGAACGGGCGTGATCTCGGCCGCCTGCCGCGCCGCCTCGATGGCGGCATCGAGCGCGCCGCCGTCAACCAGCAACTTCGACTTCGTCACCCAGATCGCCGGATTGAGGGGATGCGCGCCCGCCAGCGCCGTAACCTGCTCGAGCGCCAGGGGCACGCGGCCGGCCAGCGCGGCGGTCCGCTCCAGGCCGTCGAGCCCGCCCGCATCGTTCGGATCGAGGGTCACGGCGCGCGAATAGTCGTCGTACGCGATCGCCGGCACGTTCGCCTTGAGCATCATCGCCCCGCGATTGCGCCACTCGGCCGCCGTCGCGCCGGCCCTGGCCTGGCGAACCACGGGTGGCCCGCCCTGCGCGTCGAGGAGGCGCATCAGACTCGCCGCATTCCGGGCCGCGTCGCGATTGTCCATCGCGCGCGGTCCGGAGAACTCGAGCGCCATGCGATCGTCGGCCTGCAGCATGGCGCCGGCCGTGTACTGTTGGAGTTCCGACGGCCCGCCGGCAAAGAGCGACCAGATCGCGAACGGCTCCATCGCCGACGCCTCGCGCAGATCCTCCGCCACGCCGGGCCGCTGCCACGCCTGGTCGACGTTCGCCATCCGCGCGTCGAGCGGATCGTTTGAGGCCACGAGGATCACATCGTCCTCGCCCACCATCCACACGGTCCCGTTGGGAAAGACCGACGTGAAGGTGGCCACGATCGACCGCAGATCGCCGGCGCTGATGTTGTAGGTGTGCGCCCATTGCGACATGATGCCGCCCGGCGCGAGGCGGGCGCGCGCCGCCACGAAGAACTCGCGCGTGAAGAGCGCCGCCACGCCGGCGATCCAGGGATTCGATGGCTCGGAAATGATGACGTCGTACGTGCGGGTGGACAGCGCGAGATGCGACCGTCCGTCGCCCACAATCAGATGCGTGCGCGGGTCGTCCAGCGCGTTTCGGTTCTCTGTGGCGAAGAACCGCGATGCCGCAACGACCTCCGGCGAGATTTCAACGACATCCACGCCGGTGATCGGGTGGCGCAACGCCGCCGCCAGCGTCACGCCGCTCCCGACGCCAATGACACAGACCTCGCGCGGATTCTCATGCAGGAGCAACGGCAGATGCGCAATGAGCTTCTGCGTGAGCATGTCGCTCCCGTTGGACGCGTCGACCTTGCCGTCGATGGCCAGTGTCGTCGTGCCCGTGAGCCGCTTCACGGTAACGGTGGACGCCGCGCCTTCGCCGTAGTACAGCAGCGTGCCCGCGGTGAGGGCCGTTTCCAGATCGAGATCCTTGGCGACATACGCCGAGTACTTGTACACACCACTCGCCAGCAGTTCCAGGTCCCACGCGGGACTGAACACGAAGATCGCGAGGCTCACCGCAGTCCCGACGAGCCCGTACAGACGGACGCGCAGTGACAGCTTCCCCCGGATCGCCGCGACGACACCCGCCAGCATCAGCAGTACGGTCACCAGGTGCAGGGTCTGCTGAAGCCCGAGCATCGGGATGGTGACAAAGCCTGCCAGCAACGAGCCCGCAACGGCGGCGATCGTGTTGATGGCGTACACGAGTCCCACCTGGCGGGCGATCGGCATCGACGAATGGCGGATGCTCGCCAGCGCGAGGGGGAAGGCGGCGCCGAAGCCGGCCGCGGCCGGCACGATCAGAAACACTCCGAGCAGTAGCGCGCGCACCAGCATGCGGTCGAAGGTATCGGGAACGCCGGCAATCTGCTCGGCCACCCGGCGCGGGACTTCTCCACCGGCGAGGGTACAGGCCACGCTGGCAAAGACGGCCGCGCCCGTCAACGTGAACGTGAGCCACGCGGCAGGGCGCCGGGTTCGGCCCGCGACCCACGCGCCCAATCCGGAACCGCACGCCAGCCCTCCAATCAGCGCGGCGACCGTCGTCGCAAACGCGTACGTCGTCGGTCCAAGCGCCAGCGCAAGCACACGGGTCCACGTGATCTCGAACATCAGGGACGCACAGCCCGACAATCCGACCACGACAGCGGCAAACCCCGGGATTTCCAGGCGGGAGGATTCGCCCGCGCTCTGACGTGCCTTTGCGCGAGCACGAGCACGGGCTCGATGGAAGTGGTCCCGCTCCGCGTCCGGGCTGTGGCTCCCGTGATGGCCATGACGCGACTTTTTCTGCCGATCCGCAGCCTCAGTTCCCTGGGGCGATTCGACTGGAGTGGTCGACGACACGAACCCGCCCGGGGGATCGTCGGCCGATCGCGCCAGCGTCAGCACGGCCACGACCGCCAGTCCGCTCGCCGCAACACCGACCCAGGTCGTGCCCGAGACGCCAATCGTCGGGATGAGCACGAATCCCGCCGCGATCGCGCCGACCGTGGCACCGGCCGTGTTCACCGCGTAGAGCATCCCGCCGAGGCGTCCGACCCGGACCCTGGCTTTGCCCGGATCACTCTGGGCATCTTGTACAGGCTGCGCATCCCACCGGCTCGCCCATCGCACGGCAAGCGGAAAGGTTGCGCCGAGCGCCGCCGCGGGCAGGAGGATGAGCACGAGACTCGAGAACACTCGCGCGAGCGGAAACAGCACGCCCGATGCGCCGTTCTGATACGTCCAGACCAGAAGGGGTCTCAGGGCCCGGAGTTCCCGCGGGAGGAGCAGCGCAGCCACACCGACAAAACACTCGAGCGCGATGTACGCGAACAGACACTGTCGTGGCTTCATCCGCGGCGCGACCTGCCCGGCCACAAGGGCTCCGCCGGCCAGGCCGCCCATGAAGGCCGCGACAACCGTGCTCGTGGCTGCCGTCGTGTGCCCCATGTACAAAGTGAGGAGCCGGGTCCAGCTCACCTCATAGATCAAGCCGGCCAAGCCGGAACACGCGTACGCCGCAAGGAACAGCCGCCTTCTGTACATGTGGGTGAAAAGTGTATCCGAATGGAAGCGTCAGCCTCGAAGTGGCGCAGTCCCCGAACGCGGCGGCGCGCTGATTGATGAGCGCCCATCACGTAGCATCCTTAACATGTTGATTAAATCAATTTAGATATTGATTTAGTCAACATGTTTAGCCATAGTGTCTCCATTAAATGTTATGGGACATGACTGGCAGGAACTCAGCAAGCTCATCGGCAGCCAGCCGATAGAAATCGAACGCGTCCGTCTGGTCGACACCGGCGTCGCCATCGAGGGTCCGTTCACGCTGCCGCCGCTCGCGCAGCTTCCCGCCGACGATCAGGTCTTCGTCGCGGCGTTTGTCAGGTGTCACGGCTCCATCAAGCAGATGGAGAAGTATTTTGGCGTCAGCTATCCGACGATCAAGAACCGCCTGAACAAGATCGGCAGCCAGCTCTCGTTTGTCGAGATCGAGCACAGTACGGATGCCGACGCGCAACAGCACACACCGAGTGACGTCCTCGATCGCCTGTCGCGCGGCGATCTGACCGTCGCTCAGGCCCTGGCACGCCTGAAAGAAAAGTAAAAAAAACAGAGGGAGGAGACGCCCATGAGTGAAGAAACACATCAGGTGCTCGAGATGCTCTCGCAGGGAAAGGTGAGCGTGCTCGAAGCCGAGCAGTTGCTGGCGGCGATCAACAGCGCAGCCGGTGCGGCGGGTGGTTCTGGCGCCGACGAGAAGAGGCCCGAGCCTCGCTACTTCCGCGTCCTGGTCAATCAGCCCGCCAGTGAAGGGAAGAAGGCCAAAACGGTCAACATCCGCGTGCCGATGTCCGTCGTCCGTGGCGGACTGCGCCTTGGGGCGTTTCTTCCAGGGATGCTCGGAGGCAAGAAGATCCGCCTCGAAAATGGCGGCGAGTTCGACCTGTCAAAGATCGATTTCATGCAGCTCGAGACGATGATCAAGGACCTCGGCGAGCTGACCGTGGACGTCGACGGCGATGCGCAGATGCGAATTCGCTGCGAGTAGCCTCGCCTTGGTCCATGAGCCCATCACGCAGATTGTTACCGCGCCCAGGCATCCTCGACCCGCAGCCCGACGTGCTCTGCGCGATGCTGTTCGTGCTCGCTCACGGCGCGCTGCTACTCGCCTGGCCGGCGGTCATCGCGCAAGACGCGCCGTCGTGGATCGCGGAAGCCGGCCTCCTGCACGCGTTCTTCCGAGCGCCGCTCGCGAATGGCTGTCAGCTGGCGGCGGCACTGCCGCCGAACGCGCTCTCGCAAGGTGTGATCAGCCTCTTGTGTTACATCATGCCGGCCGAACTGGCGGGCCGGCTGTACATCGTGGCGTGTGTTGGACTGTTTGCTGCCGCCCTGGTTTACCTGTGCCGCGCCCGCTCGGCCGCTCCGCGCCCGCTCGCGCTGCTCAGCTGCTTGCCCTTGTGCGTGGGCTATCCGCTCTTTCATGGCTTCTTGAACTACATGGCGGCGCTGCCGGCATTGTGTTGGGGAATCGGCTTTCTGTTGCGCAATCCGGAGGGACGCGGTGTGCGCGGCGCCTGCGTGCTGCTGGTCATGCCGCTCTTGACCTATCTGAGTCACGGCACCGCTGTCGGCATTTGGGCCGTGCTCGTGGTGATGCAAGCGTGGGTCAGGCGATCGCGCGGCCTTGCGCTGCGCGCGCTTCTCGGCTTCCTCCCCGTGTTGTGGTTGATTGGGGCCTACATTGGGCAGCGCCATGCGGAGGGTGCGGGCATGCTCTGGACCGCGGGTGGCGTGCTCGCAACGCTGTCTTATCGCCTGCGCTCGCCACTGCGGTTCTTCAGCGTGTTTCCTGGATTCGCGCCGACGCTCGAAGACCCGACGCTTGGGCGGATCGCGCCACTGCTGATGATCGTGAACGTGGGTTACGCGTCCGCCATCAGCTTCCATGGTTTGCGCTGGGCATGGCGCGCGCGTCGTGGCTCGGATCCGGGCGAGCGCTGGTTGTCTTCCAGTCTGCTCGTGCTGGCCGGGCTCTTCATCGTCATGCCGCACAGCGTGGCCAAGATGCTCAATCCAGCCGAACGGCTGCTTTTGCCGGCCGCCTGCCTCGGCGCCGCTGGCATGGCGGGCGCACCAAGCGGCGCCCCGTCATCGGGTCGCCTCGGCGCATGGCTGCGCTATGGGTTGTACGCACTCCTCGGCGCGCAATGGGCGTATCTAGCGGTCTGGGGCACGCAAGCGGCGAAGATCACCGACGCCTTCGTGCAAACGCGCGAGCGCTACGCAGTCGTCCCGGGTGTTCAGGTCGTGCAAGCCGATGACGTCCAACTCCCGGTGGAGCACACTCGGGCCAGGCTGCCGCGTGCCATCGACCTGATGACACGCCATCAGGTGCTGCTCCACCAAGACATACTAGAGGACTGGGTGCACGGTCGTCCGATCGCTCCGCCCGACACCGGTCTTTTTCGCTGTCCGGTGGGACCCACGGCGTCTACCGATCTCGCCGCATTGCGCGCCGCTCCACACGTCTTGCTGCTGATTGGCGAGCCCGAGCGCGTCTCGGCGCTGGCGCAGGCGCTCGATCCGAACTTCCTGGTGACGCGGCCCGGTCCGGGCTTCTGGACGCTGGTACGATCGAACCGCGCGCCCTGACGCGTCACCTCGCTCCGAGCAGGTCGTTCGCCGCTCCGAGTACATCTTCCACCGAGATCGATTTCAGGCAGACGTTGTCGCCATCGCATGGTGAACGACGATGATTGTACGCCGTGAGACACGGCGAGCACGACAGCGGCTTGTGCAGGTTGACCGCATGCGCCGAGAGACTTCCATAGAGCACAGGCGTCTCCGGGCCGAAGAGCACGATGGTCGGAACAGGCGTGAGCGACGCGAAGTGTCCCGTGCCGCCATCGTTCGTGACGAGCAGGACGCCGAGATGCAGGAGCACCGCGACCTCGCGCACCGACGCCGTGTAGCCGGTCAGATCGATGCAGGCCGCGCTCTCGCACGCGCGTTGAATCGTCTGCGCCAGTTCGCGGTCCGCCGGCACACCGAGGATCGCCACCGCGTACCCCCTCGCGATGAAATCGCGCGCGAGACGGCTGAAGGAGGCGACTGGCCATGCGCGAATCGGCAGAAGACCGGCGCCCGGACACACGAACACGAGCGGCCGGTCGGTGATCGATCGATAGGTCCGATAGAGCGTGTCGCGCGCCGCCGCGAGTTCCCCTGGCCGCAGGAGGAGCGGCGGCAGGCGCAACGCGGTCGGACCCGCAAGTCGTTTCACCGTCGGAACGTTCGTCGATCCGATCGCGTCCGCGAGCGTGACGAACTGCTGCGCGATGTGCTGATACGGATTGTACAGCACGGGCCGATTCATGAAGTCGCCGCGGTAGAGACCTTCCTGCGTGTAGCGATGAAAGCCGACACGGATTCTCGCGCCGCTCAAGCCCGCGAAGATCGCGCTCACGCGGGCGAAGAGCTCGAGATCCAGCACGGCGTCGAGCCGAAGCGCACGCATGCGTCTCACCGCGCGAAGACTGTCGACCGCAAAGGCCCCTGGCGATCCGCTCCTCACGGTGATGACCTGCTGGCCGGGGACGATGTCGAGCAGGTCGAGCGCCGGGCGATTCTGTTCGGAGCAGAGCACGAAGAGCGTCGCCGACGGGTGGTGTTCGCGCAGACGGTCGAACATCGGGCGCGTGAGGACAAGTGCGCCCATTTCCGACAGCAGGATAACCAGGATCCGCCGCACGTCGTGCGGCGGATCCTCGGGGCCTTTCAGCCGATGCAGGAGTGTCAGAAGCCAGCACAGACGCGGACCGACGAGACGGTCCAGCCAGCGCTGGCGATCGATATTCAGCAAGGTAGACGCATCTTAGACTAGCAGGAAGAACGAGCGCTGCAACAGCGAGGGTGCCCGCTCGCTATTCAGCCAATAGCGCGGATGTCACGAAGTCGCGCGATCTCGCCGTCAGCAAGACCAAGGCGTTCCCGGAGCACCTCGTCTGTGTGCTGTCCAAGAAGCGGCGCGGGTGTTCTGATCGCGCCCGGCGTTTCGGAGAGTCTGACTGGCGGTCCGACAACACGTGCGGGACCGGCAACGGGATGATCGCAGACCACGAGCGAGTGCCGCGCCAGGACCTGCGGATGCGAGACGACCTGATCGATGGTGTTGATGGCGCCAACGGGAATCCCGGCGGCCAGCAGCAGCTGTTCCCACGCCTCGTAGGACTTTGTGAGAAAGGCCTCCTGCAGCGCGCCGATGACGGCTGGACGATTGGCGTTGCGCGCCGCATTGGTGGCGTACCGCGGATCGTTCGCGAACGCGTCGAGGCCGATGATCGGACAGAGCGTCCGCCACAGCTTGTCGCTGCCCACGCCGAGCGCGAGATCGCGGGTTTGCGTCCGGAACGTCTCGTAGGGGAGCAGCGACGCGTACGCAGTGCCCATGGGGCGCGGCACGACACCGTCCGCAAGGTGCTGGCCAATGACGCCGTGGAGCAGGCTGAGCTGCCCCTCGAGCATCGACACGTCCACGAACTGGCCGCGTCCGGTTCTCTGCCGGGCGTGCAGCGCGGTCATGATGCCGAACGCGGCGAACATGCCCGCGCCGATGTCGGCCACCGACACGCCGCAGCGAACGCCGGGACCGCCGGGGGGGCCCGTCACGCTGATCATCCCGCTCTCGGCCTGCACCACGAGGTCGAGCGCCGCGCGATCGCGGTACGGACCGTCCTGCCCGAATCCGGAAATCGAACAATAGATGATCCGCGGGTGCCTGGCGCGCACCGTGGCATGGTCGAGCCCGAGCTTTTCGACCGTGCCCACGCGAAGATTCTCCAGCACGATGTCGGCGCGCTCGAGCAGCCGGAAGAACAACGCCTTGCCTTCCGGATGCTTCAGATCAATCGCCATGCTCTTCTTGTTGCGGTGAAGGCTGACGAAATACGAGCCTTCTCTCCTTCGCTCGTCCCGCCGCAGCTCGCCCGGCAATCCCGCGAGCGAAGGCGGATCGTAGTAAAACGGCGGTCCCCAGCCGCGGGCGATGTCGCCGCTGCCCGGCGGTTCGATTTTGATGACCTCCGCGCCATAGTCCGCGAGCATCGTGGATGCGAAGGGACCAGCCAGCGCGTGAGAGAGATCGATGACGGTCAGATCGTCGAGGGCGAGTGGCACAGATGCGGACTTGGACGTCGAGTCGGATGTCGGCATGGGCGTCGGCATGAAATGTCCCGCACAGCATATACGAAAGAGGCCATCATGAGACGATTGAGACGATGAGATGCTTGTGATACGATTCGGACATGGCGGGAGGCATGATCACCGTTGAGGAGGCGGGGCGCACACTCGGCGTCTCACGTTCGACCGTCTGGCGGCTGATTCAGCGGGGCGACCTCCCGAGCGTTCGCCGAGGTGGACGGCGTCTGGTCCCCGCCAGTGCCATTCACACCCGCACGCGGCGCCGCCGGACCGCGGGCATTGCCCCGTTTTCTCACGACCATCCCATCTTCCGTCTCGTCGGCGCCGGCCGCGGCGGCGGCCGGACGCCTGGCGCCCGCGACAAGCACGCCATCCTAGACCGATGACGCGCAGCGTCCTCTGGGATTCGAGCGCCATCCTCGCCTTGCTCGACGCCGACGATGCCGATCATGCGCGCGCGGTCGACGTGGCCCGCGAGATCGCGTCCGACCGGCGGCCGAGCTTTATCACCAACTATATCGAAGCGGAAACTCACGCACTGCTCCTGCGAAAGCTCGGGAGGGCTGTCGCTCGCGAGTGGCTGTTGACCGGCGGGTTGCCGGTCGTGCGGGCGCTCCCTCTCGAAGAACAGAAGGCCAGGGAGATCCTCACTCGGCACACCGACAAGGACTGGACGCTCTGCGACACGATTTCGTTCGCCGTGCTCGCCGCCCGTCACGTGGCCAGAGCGTTCACATTCGACCACCACTTCCGACAGTATGGACGCATTCACGTGCTCGGCTTGAAGGGATGACCAAGGCTCTGTCCGCCGCCTTCGCCTTCGGCGTGGTGGTCCTCATCGTCGTCACGCTTGCGGGGCAAGGGCCGGCGCTGACGCTTGTCTCACGAGACGGACGACGGCCCGTGTCGCTGACAGTGGTTGGGGACCAGGAGTTTGTGGCGCTCGACGATCTCGCTGCGGCGTTTCAGCTGACCGTACGGGAGGAATCGGGCGCCGTCACCGTCTCCTACAAGAACCGGACGATCGTGTTGACCGGGGAGCAGCCGCTCGCCTCGATTTCGGGCCGGCTGATCTCGCTGCCGGCTCGACCGATGCGTTCCGGATCGCGCTGGCTGGTGCCGGTGGAATTCATCAGTCGCGCGCTGGCCACCATCTACGACACGCGCCTCGACCTCCATCGGCCGTCCCGCCTGCTCATCATTGGCGACATTCGCGTGCCGCGCCTGACGATCCGGCACGAGCCGCTCGGCAACGCCGCTCGCGTGACCATTGACGCGACGCCCAGGACCATCAGCGCGATTTCACAGGACGGCTCGCGGCTCACGATCCGGTTTGATGCCGATGCGCTCGACGTGACACCACCTGCGATTCAGTCTCAGGGCATCGTAGCGGCCGTCCGCGTCGTCGACGCGTCCACGCTTGCCGTGGATCTGGGTCCGCGCTTCGGGTCGTTCCGCGCCACCACCGAGACGATCGAGACGACCACCCGGCTCGTGATCGATTTCGCGGCAACGCAGACCGCCGCGGCCGGATCGCCGGCCCCACCACCATCAACGTCGTCTGTTCCAACGCCTCTTCCCGGGCCGCCGCCGGCCGATCTCCCGGCCTTGCGCCAGACCCCGTCGCCAATCGGAACCATCGTGCTCGATCCGGGTCATGGCGGTCAGGAGACAGGTGCGACCGGCCCGGGTGGCACGCTGGAAAAAGATCTCACGCTCGCGGTCGCGAGACGGCTCAAGACGGCCATCGAAACCCGCCTCGGCATCCGCGTGATCCTCACGCGAGACGACGATCGGAGCATGGCGGTTGACGACCGGGCCGCCGTCGCCAACAACAACAAGGCCGGCCTCTTTCTGAGCCTCCATGCCAACGCGGCGCCGCGACCCACGGTGACCGGCACGTCCATTTACGTCGCATCCTTTGGCGACGCGGATCTCGCGCGGGCGCCGCTCGCGGCCGATCGCGTGCCGGTTTTTGGAGGGGGATCACGCGACATGGCGCTCGTCCCGTGGAACATCGCACAGATGCGGTTCCTCAAACAGTCGGCCGAGGTCGCCGGTCTCCTCGAGGGGCAGCTGCAGGAGCACCTGCCACAGTTCACGCCGCAGGTCTCGAGCGCCCCCTTCCGCGTGCTGGTCTCGACCAACATGCCGGCCCTCCTGATTGAGATGGGTTATCTCTCGAATCCGGATCAGGAGGCGACGCTCGCGGGCGGCGATTTCCAGAATGCGTTCGCGCAGGCCGTGGTCGAGACGGTGACGAGATTCCGTGAGTTGCTGGCCGCGCCGGGCGGAGCCCTGCCGTGAGAATCGGACCGGCCGTAGTCGGTGGTGGACTGGCCGTGGTGGCCGCCATTCTGGCTTGGGTGCTCTTCGTCGGGTTGCCGAACGGGACCACTCGGCGCGCGCCGCCGGTGCGGAGAACGGCAGCGTTCCCTCCAGGGGCCGTCGTCGCGCCCGGCCGCAAGATCAAGGCGCGCCTGTTCTATGTCGCCGACAGCGGCACGAAGCTGACCAGTGTTGAGCAGGACGTGCCGTACGGCGAAGGCACGGTCGAGCAGGCGAGGGCGATCCTCACCGCGCAACTCGCCCCCGCGGCGTTACCGTTCGTGTCGGCTGTGCCCGCCGGCACGACACTGCGCGCGTTGTTTGTTACCCCCAACGGCGAGGCCTTCGTCGATTTCAGCCACGAACTGACAACGGCTCATCCCGGAGGATCGCTGAACGAACTGCTCACCGTGTACACAATCGTCCACGCCCTGACGACCAACCTGCCTGTCGTCACCGCCGTGCAGTTCCTCGTGGACGGCAAACAGATCGATACGCTGGCGGGCCATGTCGATTTGCGGAGACCGCTAGTGAAAAACCTGTCGTGGGTTGAGTAAGCTAGAGGACGTGCGATCCGATCCGCGACCGTCGAATGAGCTTCGCGACACGACCCTCACGCCCGACTACCTTCCGAACGCCGAAGGATCGGTCTTCATCGAAGCCGGCCGGACCAAGGTCATCTGCACCGCAAGTGTTGAGGATCGGGTGCCGCCCTTCCTCAGGAACAGCGGCAAGGGCTGGATCACGGCGGAGTACGGCATGCTGCCGCGCGCGACCAACACCCGCATGACCCGCGAGGCCACCACCGGGAAAGTCGGCGGACGCACGCAGGAAATCCAGCGCCTCATCGGACGCTCGCTGCGATCGGTGGCGCATCTGAAGGATCTCGGCGAGCGGACGATCTGGATCGACTGCGACGTCATTCAGGCCGACGGCGGCACGCGGACGGCCTCGATCACCGGCGCCTTCGTCGCCCTGGCGCTGGCGCTCGAAAAGCTCCGCGAGCGCAACGTCATTCGGACCATCCCCCTGTCCGACTACGTCGCCGCGACGAGCGTCGGCATCGTCGACGGCGAGGCGCTTCTTGATCTGTCGTACGAGGACGACTCTCGGGCGGAAGTGGATATGAACGTGGTGAAGACCGGTGACGGCCGGTTCATCGAGCTTCAGGGAACGGCCGAAGCGCTGCCGTTTGGACGCGACGCCCTCAAC
>JBGOTP010000085.1:0-15207 GCA_041476545.1 Vicinamibacteria bacterium
CCTGGGTTGAGCCCAGGGATTTCACGTTCGACTTAGAAGGCCACCTACGCGCCCTTTACGCCCAGTAATTCCGAACAACGCTTGCCCCCTCTGTATTACCGCGGCTGCTGGCACAGAGTTAGCCGGGGCTTCCTCACCCGGTACCGTCAGACTTCGACGTGTTAGGTCGAAGCTTTTCGTCCCGGGCAACAGGAGTTTACAATCCGAAGACCTTCATCCTCCACGCGGCGTTGCGTCATCAGGCTTGCGCCCATTGTGAACAATTCCCCACTGCTGCCTCCCGTAGGAGTCTGGGCCGTGTCTCAGTCCCAGTGTGACCGTCCGCCCTCTCAGGCCGGATACCGATCGGAGCCTTGGTGAGCCGTTACCTCACCAACTAGCTAATCGGACGCGGGCCCCTCTCCAAGCGCCAGGTCTTGCGATCCCCGGCTTTGATCTCCGCCTGTTCAAAGGCAGGATGTCATGCGGTATTAGCGTCCCTTTCGGAACGTTATCCCCCACTCGAAGGCAGGTCACCCACGCGTTACTCACCCGTTTGCCACTCTACTCATCCCTTGCGGGACTTTCGCGTTCGACTTGCATGTATTAGGCACGCCGCCAGCGTTGATTCTGAGCCAGGATCAAACTCTCATGTTAAAGACGCTGTTCTCATCCGCCTGCGCAAATCCGGCCGAAGCCCGATCCCACATCTGCGAACGATCACAACTCGTTTAACGCGAGGCCGATTTATTGGCTCTCTCGTTGTTCAATCCGATTTTGGTCTGATGGTCATCGCCAGCCGCCGAAGATCCGGACTGACAATTCCGGTCGGCCGATTCCGCGATGCCACCCGCTGACTCTCAATATTGCGGGCTGTGTGTGCTTGCACGCACTATCTAGTTTTCAAAGAACCGACAAGCCGTGACACCCACGGTGCCAAGCCTCCCTCGACCACGTCGGCTGCGAAGCCGACCGTCTTCAGGGGAACCTTGCGAGGTTACTAGCGTCCCATGGCCTTGTCAACACCAAATCCACCGATTTAGGAAGATTTTCTTGGTCCAGGACGCCAACGCTCGAGCTTGAGGAGAACGCCCGTTCTGATGAATCTGGCGGAGCCAGGCGACCCCTCCGCTGCCCGCGCAGCCGGTGTCGTCGCGTCGAGCGGAACGGCAGTATCGCGTACCGACCCGACACCGTCAAGTCAGGCGCACCAGGTGGTTCTGCTTCTGCCCTTTCCGTAGCAGAAAGAGACGGCCGCCAATCGCCTGGTCGCGCGTCAGCCGCGCCTGCGGATCGATGGCCCGGCGATTGTTCACATACACCCCACCCGACTGGACCAGCCGGCGCGCCTCGCTCTTCGATGGAACCAGCCTCACTCGCGCCAGCAAATCGACAATACCGATGCCCTCAACACCCAGTTCACCCACCCCGAGGTCCGTCGACGGCACATCGTCGAACACCGCCAGCACATCGTCCACGTCCAGGCTCATGATGTCTTCCTCAAACAACAGCGACGACGCGTGCTCGGCCCGGCCGACATGATCGGCCCCGTGCACGAGCGTCGTGACTTCGCGCGCCAGCACGCGCTGCGCTTCCCGCTTTTCGGGAGCCAACCGCGTCGCCGACTCGAGATCGGCGATCGCCGGCTCCGCGAGAAACGTCAGGTACTTGAGGTAGTTGACCACATCGCGATCGTCGGTGTTGAGCCAGAACTGGTAGAACCGGAACGGCGAGGTGCGGATCGCATCCAGCCAGACCGTGCCAGCCTCCGTCTTGCCGAACTTCACGCCCGACGCCATCGTGACGAGCGGCGACACCAGGCCGTGGACTTTCGTCGCGCGTAGCTTCCGAATGAGCTCGATCCCGGCCGTGATGTTGCCCCACTGGTCGGTGCCGCCCATCTGCAGCGTGCATTCGTACCGATCGAAGAGTTGGAGAAAATCGTAGGCCTGGAGCAGGAGGTAGCTGAATTCCGTGTAGGAGATGCCTTCTTGACTCTCGAGACGCCGGCTCACCGACTCCTTCTGGAGCATGTAGCTCACGGTGAAATGCTTCCCGACCTCGCGCAGGAACGAGAGCACATCGATTGTGCCGAGCCAGTCCGCGTTGTTGACGATCCGGACCGGATTGGACACGCCGTCGAAGGCGAGAAACCTCGAGAGCTGCTCCCGGATGCCGGCGATGTTCGCGTCGATCTGCTCGCTGGACTGCAGCACGCGCTCCTTCGACTTGCCGCTGGGATCGCCAATCATGCCGGTTCCGCCGCCGGCGATCGCAATCGGCGAGTGGCCGAAGCGCTGCACGCGCGCGAGCGTCATGATCTGCAAGAGCGATCCGACGTGCAGACTCGACGCGGTCGGATCGAAGCCGATGTACGCCGTGACGGGCCCTTTCGCCAGCACGTCGGTGAGCCCATCGGTGATGTCCGCCACCAGGCCGCGCCACGAAAGTTCGTCAAAGAGGGTCGGCATGGGAAACCCGTTTACTATAGCAGTCGATGGCAATCAGCAGGCGCACGGCGCTCAAGGCGTTGGCCGTCACGGGGGCCAGCGCGATCGGCGCTGGAAGCGGGTACGGATACGTCTATGGCCGCCACGCGCTCGAGATGACACGCGCGGAGTTGCCGGTCTCCGGACTTCCGCCCGCCCTGGGTGGACTGCGTATCGGCTTGCTGACCGACGTCCACCGCAGTCGCTGGGTCTCGGCTGACGACGTGGTGAACGCCGTCAACCTGCTGATGGCGTCGCGTCCGGATCTGATCGTGCTCGGCGGAGACTACGTCACATGGGGCGACCGGCAATACGTCGGTGCGTCCTCCGAGGCGCTGGCGTCGTTGTCGGCGCCGAACGGCGTGTTCGGTATCCTCGGAAACCACGATGATGATCACGACATGCCGGCTGCGCTTGCCGCGCGCGGCGTCGAGATGCTCAAAGACGCCAGGACGAGGCTGACCATCAGGAACGAGACGCTCGAACTGGCCGGGATTCGCTTCTGGACCAAACGGGCGGCAGACATCCGGTCGGTCTTGCGAGGCAGCACCGGCACCTGCGTGCTTCTCGCCCACGACCCGCGGCGCTTCCTTGAGGCGGAAGCCTTGAACATCCCGCTCGTGTTATCGGGACACACCCACGGAGGACAGGTCGTCCTGCCGCTTGTCGGCGCGGTTGCCGCACGGAAGTTTCCGGTTGTGGCGGGCATCGCGCGCCGCCGGAACACGACACTGTTCGTCAGTCGCGGTGTCGGGACGGTCTACGTGCCGGTGCGGGTGAACTGCCCACCGGAGGTGGCGGTGCTGACGCTCCAGCCGGCCGGCATGCCCCTGAATGCCTGACGCTACTTGAACCCGCCGAACACGACGTGTCCCGCGAACATCCAGAAACAGTCTACACGGGGAAACCCGGCGTGCCTCAGCCACACGAGCTGATGCAACAGCGGCGCTGGACGATCTGTCGGGTCTGGGAACCGGTAGTGATTCCATCTCGCGTCCACGAACGCCGAGAACAGGTCCGGCTGGCCGACGGCCTCGGCCTGCTCACGCGCGGCCGCATCCCACACATCAGCCGCCGTCCGTCTGGCAACCTCATGAGACGGATCCAGAAGGTCAGCGAGCAAGAACGCGCCCCCGGGCAGCAGCCGTTCCGCCACGGCCTTGTAGAGGTACTGCTTCTTCGCGTCGTTCAGATGATGCACACACAATGACGAGACCACGAGGCCGGCACCGTGCATCAGGTCCCACCAGTCGAGCTGCGCCAGTTCGAAGGAACGCACGCGCACACGATCGCGGAACGCCGCCGTCCGGTGCGCCATGGCTTCCCGCATGGATGCGGAGCCGTCGAGCCCGAGCAGCGTTGCGCGAGGAAACCTCTCGAGCAGCGCCGCCGCCAGAAGGCCTTCGCCCGATCCAATCTCGACGATGCGGAAGGGGGCGTCTGTCTCGAACGGGACGAGCGACGCGATCGTCGCCATCATTTCACGGCGTCTCGGCACGGCGACTTCTCCGATCGCCCGATAGGTCGCCGCGTCTTCTTCAGTCCACTCGGCCATCTTCAGCAGGCCGCGCCGCTGATGAATCGGCGGCCATCGAGGCGCCATCCTCCTGCGAGAACGACACGAATCGCCTCCGGATAGATCCGATGCTCCTCGACCAAAATGCGGGCGGACAGTGTCTCCACGGTGTCGTGCGCGAGAACTGGAACCGCTGCCTGCACGATGATCGGGCCGGCGTCGAGGTCCGGCGTCACGAGGTGCACCGTGGCACCCGAGATGCGCACACCATGAACAAGCGCCTGTTGCTGAGCGTCGAGCCCCGGAAACGCGGGCAGCAGCGAGGGATGGATGTTGAGCACGCGGTTGGGAAATGCCTCCAGCAACGGCGCACCCACCAGTCGCATGAATCCCGCAAGGCACACGAGATCCACATCGCGTGCGCGGAGCACGTCGACAACCGCCCGGTCGTAGGCGTCTCGGCTTCCGTAGTCGCCCGCCTTCAGGCAGAGCGCCTCGATACCGGCGTCGCGGGCCCGCAGCAGACCCTGCGCCTCAGGCCGGTTGGACACGACGACGGCGACCGTCGCGTCGAGTGATCCGTCAGCTATCGCGTCGACAATCGACTGGAGGTTACTTCCGCGCCCGGAGATGAGGACCGCGATTCGGCGCGAGGATCCGCTCATCACCCGATGTATCTGACATATCGATCACCAGATACGACGGCGCCGACCCGCCAGGCGCCCGACTCTCCGGCGGCCGCGATGGCGTCGAGCACGCGCTCGGCATCGGTCGCGCCGCAGACCACGACGAGACCGACGCCCATGTTGAACGCGCGGAACATCTCGTCAGGCGCAATCGCACCTCGCTGCTGCAGCAGCGAGAAGAGCGGCGGCACGTGCCACGACCGACGATCAATGTGGGCGGCGCAGCCGGACGGCAACGCACGCGGCAGGTTTTCGGTAATGCCTCCCCCTGTGATGTGTGCAAGTCCCTTGGCGTACCCACGCTCCAACAATGGAGCCACGACACGCAAATAGGATCGGTGCGGCGCCAGAAGGGCATCGCCCACCGTGCCGTTCAGTTCGCGAACGAACGTCTCCGGCGTGTATCCAGCCTCGTCAAACAGCACGCGGCGCGCCAGCGAGTACCCATTCGTGTGCAACCCCGCAGACGGAAGGGCGATGAGCGCGTCTCCGGGCACGATGGCACGACCGTCGATCACGCGAGAGCGATCCACCACGCCGACGATGAACCCGGCGATGTCGTATTCGCCGTCGGCATAGAAGCCAGGCATCTCGGCGGTCTCGCCACCGATGAGCGCACAGCCGTTCTCGCGGCATCCGCGCGCGACACCGGTGATGACCTGTTCCGCGACGTCAGGAGACAGCCGACTGGTGGCGAGGTAGTCCAGAAAGAACAGCGGTCGCGCGCCCTGCACCAGCACATCGTTGACGCAATGATTGACCAGGTCGGCACCGACCGTATCGTGCCGGCCGGTCATGAACGCCACTTTCAGCTTCGTGCCGACGCCGTCCGCGCTCGACACCAGCACCGGTTCGGCGTACGCGTCTCGATCCAGTTGGAACAAGCCACCAAACGATCCGATCTCGGAGAGAACTCCGGGGGTGAACGTGGCGCGCGCCAGCGACTTGATGCGCCTGACCGTCTCGTTGCCGGCGTCGATATCCACACCCGATTGGCGGTAATCCATCAGAAATCCAGCTTGCCCATCAACGTCTGCAGCAGCTCGCGCGCGGGAGATCCTTCGGCCGACGCCCAATACGTACGGCGTACGAAGGCAAAGAACCGTTCCTTGTCCAGGTCCTCTTCGAGCATGTCGAATCCTTCCGCCAACAGATCGATGGCGGCACCGCGGTTCGCCTGCTTCTCGAGCATGGCCATCAGCAACGGCGTGTTCCGCAATCCGATCGTCGCGGTGGCGAGAGCCACCGGTGCTCGCGTCGGGTCTTTCGAAGGAATACCGATCGTGAACAAGGCCTCGGCGGCCTCTGTATGGCCAGCGAGGGCAACGGCGGCCAGTCCAGCGGCCGCTCCACGCAACAGTTCCTGGTACCCGCTGTTCGCATCGGCGAACTTCAGCGCCTCAATCAAGTAATTCTCGTGCACCTGACAGTTCACACCGAGCAGGCAGATGGCGGCCGCAATCAACGGCTGTCGCTCCCGAGGGGCGCTGCGCTGGAGCGCGGCAAGCGTGGCCAGCGCCCGGTCGTCACCGATTCGCCCCAGCGCCAGCGCCGCATCGTCCTGAAGCGGACCATCGAGCAGGGCGACAGCCGTGACAGCATCGTAGGCGTACCGCGCCTTGTAGTCGCCGAGCGCTTCAATCACGACGCTTCGGAAAAAGTCCTCGCCTCGTCCGATCTCCCGCAGGAGCGCCTGCTGGACGCGGGCGTCGTTATTTGGCGGGCTGAGCGCGCCGACTGCGGCGAGTGCGCGCACAAGGGCCGGACGTACGAACTCAGCCCGCTCGGTGTCGAGCCCGGCAATCAACTCCGGCACCATCGCGCCATCGGGACTGTGCTCGAAATAACTGTAGGCGACCGTGCGCAGTCGATCGTTGGGACTCTGAAGGGACGCCCGCATGATTTCCGTCGTGCGGGGATCACCGAACCCGGTCAGCAGGACGAGTGCCCGGTATCGCACATAGCCGTCAGCGTGTTCCGCCACGGCCTTCTGAAGGGCGGCGACCGCCTGCGACGCGGCCGTCCGTCGGACCGTGCGCGACGCCGCCGTCCGCGTGTCGTAGTCGAGATTGCCGAGCGTATTGATCGCCGCCTGCAGCTCCGCCGGGGACACACGCTGCGGCGCGGATGGCTCCTGTGTTGCACCCGCCCTGTCGCTGCCCAACAGCGCGACGGCGGAGAGACACAGGGCCAGTCCGATGGAAGAGCCTCGGCTCATGACCCACTGACGACGGGCTCGATCTTGTCGAGCTTCAAGGCGAGCTGCAGGTACGTCTTCTCGTCGCGCGGGAACTCAACCGGATAGATCCCCGTGTAGCATGAGCTGCAGTAGCCCTTCTGCCCGGCGCCAACGGCCGTCATCATCCCCTCGAGACTCAGGTACCCCACGCTGTCCGCGCCGAGATAGGTCCGAATCTCCTCGAGCGTATGCGTGGCCGCAATGAGCTCCGAACGAACAGGCGTGTCGACACCATAGAAGCAGGGCGAAATCGTCGGAGGGCAACTGATGCGGATGTGCACTTCCCTGGCGCCCTTCTCACGCACCATCCTGACGATCTTGCGACTGGTCGTGCCGCGCACGATCGAGTCGTCGACCAGCACGACGCGCTTGTTGTCGAGAATGCTGTGCACCGGATTCAGCTTCACCTTGACGCCGAAGTGCCGGATCGACGACTGCGGCTGAATGAACGTCCGGCCGACATAGTGATTTCTGATGAGCCCCATCCGCAACGGGATGCCGGACTCTTCGTGGAATCCCATGGCGGCGCAGACACCGGAGTCGGGCACCGGCACCACGACATCGGCAGCGACCGGCTGTTCACGCGCCAGGATGCGTCCGAGATTCGTGCGAATTTCGTTCACGCTCTTGCCGAAGACGTAACTATCGGGCCTGGCGAAATACACGTGCTCGAACACGCAGTGCGCCAGGGGCGCGGCGGGAAATGGTTTGATCGACCGCAGTCCCGCCGCATTGATCACGAGCACTTCACCCGGTTCCACGTCGCGCACGTAGGTGGCGCCGATGAGATCCATCGCGCACGTTTCGGAGCACACGACATACGCGTCGCCGAGCCGGCCGAGCGCCAGAGGCCTGAACCCGTGTGGATCCCGCACGGCAATGAGGTGATCGCGCGAACACATCAGGAACGAGAACGCACCCTGCACCTGCGACACCGACTCGATGACCGCCTCTTCAATCGTCGGGGCTTTCGAACGCGCATAGAGGTGCAGCACCACTTCGGTGTCGCTGCTCGACTGAAAGATCGATCCCTGGCGCACGAGTTCGGTGCGAAGTTCATCGGCATTGACGAGATTGCCGTTGTGACAGATGGAAATCTGGCCGTGCGCGCAATCGATCAGAAATGGCTGGGCGTTCGACAGCCGGCTTTCCCCGGCCGTTGAATAGCGCACGTGGCCGATCGACAGACTGCCTGGAAGGGCGGCCAGCGTGTCGCCGTCGAAGACATCCGCGACGTAGCCCATTGCGCGCGACACGCGCAGCTGTGTGCCATCGGACGCCGCAATCCCGGCGCTTTCCTGGCCCCGATGCTGCAGCGCGTACAGACCGAGGTACGACATGTTGGCCGCTTCGGGATGGCCAAAGATACCGAAGACACCGCATTCGTCTCTGAACTTATCGAGCATGCGCTCCCGTTTCGGTTATCGATCGAATTCTACGCGTTCTACGCGACGCGGCGCACAAAATGCCGCTCGATCGCGGTCGACCACGCCGCTTCGGCATCGTGCATCGGCAGAACAAGGACCGTGCGGCCGGCCAGTGCGATGCGAAGGCGGTCGCCACCCGTCCGTCCGATCACCCGTGCCGGGACAGCAGCGGCCGCCGCCAGCTCGAGCACGCGTGGGAGTGACGCGGAGGTCGCGGACACAAGGGCTCGCGTCGCCGATTCGCCGAACAGGGCAGCGGCCTCGTTCAGGGCGGTACTCCGGCCGACGTTCACACTGTCGATCGACACATCGGCTCCCATTCCCTCCGTGCCGAAGCAGCACTCCGCAAGCGTCACCGCCAGGCCTCCATCGGAACAGTCGTGCGCCGACCGAATCAGCCGGGCCTCGGCAAGCGCCACGAGCACCGCCTGCAGTGCGCGCTCCGCGTCGAGGTCCAGGGATGGCGGCGTGCCGCGCACCATGCCGTGGATCGTCTTGAGGTACTCGCTGCCGCCCAGTTCTCCGCGGCCTTCACCCAGCAGAATGACGACGTCACCTGCGGCCTGAAATCGGCGGCCGAGCACCCGATCCGCCTGTTCAAGCAGGCCAACGACGCCAATGACCGGCGTCGGGTAAATGGCGCTGCCGTCGGTCTCGTTGTACAGGCTGACATTGCCACCCGTGATCGGAATGTCCAGCGCCCGACAGGCGGCGCCGATGCCTTCAACCGCTTTCGCGAACTGCCACATGATCGCCGGCCGCTCGGGGTTTCCGAAATTCAGACAGTTGGTGGCCGCAAGCGGACGGGCCCCGGCGCACGCCACGTTTCTGGCCGCTTCGGCGACCGCAAGCAGAGCACCGCGATACGGATCGAGGTAGCAATAGCGACCGTTCCCATCGACGGACATGGCGAGCGCCCGCGTCGTGCCTTTGACCCGGACCACACCGGCGCCCAGACCCGGCAGGTTGATGGTGTTTGTCCGGACCATGTGATCGTACTGCCGATACACCCACTGCTTGCTCGCCACGTCCGGCGAGGCCAGCAGGGCGAGCAGCGTATCCTCTGCGCGAGTTGCGCCCGATACCCCCGCGCGAGCAGCGGGCGCCGCGCCCAGTGCCTCGAGATCGAGCGCCTGCACTTCCGACAAATACGCGGGCGGTTCCATCGGGCGCCGGTACACCGGCGCCTCGTCGGTCAGCGCGCGGTTGGGAATCTCGGCGACGACATCGCGGCCATTCTTTACTCGCAGTATGCCATCGGTCGTCACGCGTCCGATGTGGACCGCGTGCAGGTCCCACTTGCCAAAGACTCGCTCCACCTCCGCCTCTCGGCCCTTCTTGACCACGAGCAGCATGCGTTCCTGCGACTCCGAGAGCATGATTTCGTAGGGGGTCATGCCACTCTCGCGCTGCGGCACGAGCGACACGTCGATCTCGACGCCTGCGCCGCCGCGCGAACCCATCTCCGTCGTCGAGCAGGTCAATCCCGCCGCGCCCATGTCCTGAATGCCGATCAAGGCATCGGTCTGCATCACCTCGAGGCACGCCTCGAGTAACAGCTTCTCCATGAACGGATCGCCAACCTGAACGGCAGGCCGTTTCTCGGCGGACTTGTCGTCGAATTCCGCCGATGCCATGGTGGCGCCATGTATGCCGTCCCGGCCGGTCTTCGCGCCGACGTAGTACACGGGGTTGCCGACGCCTGATGCCACACCTTTGATGATGTCGGACGCCTTGGCAATACCGAGGCAGAAGACATTGACCAGCGGGTTGCCGGCATACGACGGCTCGAACATAATCTCGCCGCCGACCGTCGGAATGCCGATGCTGTTGCCGTAGCCCGCGATGCCGGCCACAACACCCTCGACGATGCGGCGGGTGCCGGGCGCGTCGAGCGATCCAAACCTGAGCGAGTTCATGAGCGCAATCGGCCTCGCGCCCATCGTGAAGATGTCGCGAATGATGCCGCCGACACCGGTTGCCGCGCCCTGGTACGGTTCAATGAACGAAGGATGGTTGTGCGATTCGATCTTGAAGACAGCGGCCAGCCCCTCCCCGATGTCGACCGCGCCGGCATTCTCGCCGGGGCCCTGCAGCACCCGCGGCCCTTCGGTCGGCAGTGTTTTCAGGTGCACCCGCGAACTCTTGTAGCTGCAGTGCTCCGACCACATCACGGAAAAGATGCCGAGCTCGGTCAGGTTGGGCTCCCGGCCCATCAGCGAGACAATGCGCTCGTACTCCTCGGGCTTCAGGCCGTGTCGTTCGAGCGCCTGGCGGTCGATCACGCGCGCCCCACCAGCACACCAGACTTCACGAACTGGACCACCGATTCGAAGATGATCAGACCGTCGGCGCTGCCCAGAATTGGCTCGCATGCCCGTTCGGGGTGCGGCATCAAGCCGACCACATTGCGGTTGTCGTTGCACAAGCCGGCAATAGCCGCGGCCGATCCATTCGGATTGGCCTCATCGGTCACATCGCCCGCGGCGGTCGTATAACGAAACACGACCTGGCGGTTCTTTTCGAGTCTGGCGAGCGTCTCCGGTTCGGCGAAGTAGTTGCCCTCGCCGTGCGCGATCGGAATCCGCAGCACCTGCCCCGGCCGGCAGGCGCCCGTGAAGGGCGTGTCCGTCTGCTCCACGCGAATGTGGACGTGCTCGCAACGGAACTTCAAGTTCCGGTTGCGCAGCATGGCACCGGGCAGCAGGCCGGCTTCGAGCAGCACCTGGAAGCCGTTACAGATGCCAAGCACCGGACCGCCCCGACCCGCGAAGGCCTGCACCTCGCGCATGATCGGTGAAAAACGGGCCATGGCGCCGGTCCGCAGGTAATCGCCGTGTGCAAAACCGCCGGGCAGGATCACCGCATCGGCGCCTTTCAGGTCCGTTTCCTTGTGCCAGATGAGATCCGCCGACTGACCGAGCACGTGCGTCGCGGCGTGGTACGCATCGTGATCGCAATTCGAACCGGGAAACACGATGACGGCGAATTTCATAATCAGCTCTCGGCTATCAGCTGTCAGCTGTCAGCTATCAGTTCTCGCGGCTATCAGCTTCAATCGGCCATCCTGCTGAGAGCCGAC
Organism: Vicinamibacteria bacterium; assembly: GCA_041476545.1. Lineage (GTDB taxonomy): Bacteria > Acidobacteriota > Vicinamibacteria > Vicinamibacterales > CAVVIG01 > JBGOTP01. The sequence goes on from JBGOTP010000085.1 coordinate 11,419, forward strand.
AGCTGAGAGCCGACAGCTACTCGATCACCCTACAGCTACTCGATCTCCACTCTATAGCTTTCGATCACCGGATTCGCGAGCACTTTGGCGGCAACCTCCGACGCCAGTGCCGTGGCCTGCGCCGCGTCCGTCGAGGCGAGGTCGAGTTCGAAGTACTTGCCCTGCCGGACATCTTCCACTGTTAGGTAGCCGAGCGATTGCAGCGCGTCAGCGATCGTCCTGCCCTGGGGATCGAACACGGACGGCTTGAGCGTCACGAAGACTCGGGCGCGCATCAGTGCCTCACGGACTCGGCCAGAAAGACCCGACCGAAAATGTCGTCGACGTGCTTGAACTGTTCGTTGAGATCGAAGGCGCGTTCGACTTCTGAAGGACCCAGGACACGGGCAATGTCGGCGTCGGCCAGCAGTAGGGCCTTGAAGTCCCGCCGTTCGTCGAACGAACGCATCGCATTCCGCTGCACCCATTCATACGCCTGCTCACGCGACACACCCCGCATCGCGAGCGCCAACAGCACGGTACCGGAAAACACCACGCCGCGCGAACGCTCGAGGTTTTCGCGCATGCGCGCGACATTGACCGTCATGCCCCGCACGACCCGTGTGAAGCGCTGCAGCATGTGATCGAGCGCGATGAAACTGTCGGGCAGAATCACCCGCTCGACGGAGGAATGCGAGATGTCTCGCTCATGCCAAAGAGCGACATTCTCGAAGGCGGCCTGGCAGTTGCCGCGAATCAGACGGGCAAGACCGACGACCTGTTCGCAGGCAATCGGATTGCGCTTGTGTGGCATCGCCGACGAGCCCTTCTGCCCTTTCGCGAACGGCTCTTCCAGCTCGCCGATTTCGGTCTTCTGCAGCCCGCGAACCTCAAGCGCGAATTTCTCGAGCGAGGCCGCCGTAATCGCCAGCGTCGCCATCAGTTCCGCATGGCGATCCCGCTGAATCACCTGTGACGACACCGGCGCAGGTTCGAGGCCGAGCCGCCGGCACACGTCGGCTTCAATCGACGGCGGGAGATGCGCGAACGTCCCGACGGCGCCGGACAGCATGCCCACGGACACCGTGGATCGCGCCCGCCGGACCCGCTCGATGTCCCGGCCGACCTCCGCGTACCACAGCGCCAGCTTGAGTCCAAGCGTGATCGGCTCCGCATGGACACCGTGCGTGCGGCCAATCATCGGTGTCCGCCGATGTTCGAGCGCCCGGTCGCGAATCGCGTCAGCCAGCGCCTCGAGATCTTTCAGGATGACGTCGCACGCCTCGCGCATCTGCAGCGCCTGCGCGGTATCGATCACATCCGAGGAGGTCATCCCGAAGTGCAGCCACCTCGCCGAGGGCCCGACTTTCTCGGCGACCGCCGTCGTGAACGCGATCACGTCGTGTTGCGCGACCTGTTCGATCTCCTCGATCCGGGCGACGTCAAAGCCACCGCGCTTGCGAATGTCGTGCGCCGCCTCGGCAGGGACAATACCGGCCGCGGCCATCGCCTCGGCGGCGGCGGTTTCGACGACGAGCCATGTCTCGTAGCGACGCTGGTCGCTCCAGATACGGCCCATCTCCGGGTGCGTATAGCGCGCGATCATTCAATCAAGATCGAGTCGTTGGGGCGGAATCTCCAGCCCGTTCACATTTCCCAGGACCGTCGCGGACAACGAGCCGGCCGGAAACAGGTCGACCGCGACGCGCTGTACATCCGAGGTCGTGACCGCTTCAATGCCTTCCAGTGTCTCATCGAGACCAAACTGGCGATCGAAGTAGATCTCCTGTCGCGCGAGGCGGAACATCCGGCTGGCTGTATTCTCGAGGCTCAGCATCAGACTGCCCTTCAGGTGATCTTTCCCCCGTCGCAGCTCGGCTTCGGGCACCGGATTCTGCTTCATGCCCTTGATTTCTTCGACGACCAGATCAATCACCTCGCCGACCGCCTCGTTCGAACATCCGGCGTAGATCGTAAACGAACCGGCATCGCGATATTCACTCACCCCACTGGACACCGCGTAGGCCAGACCCCGCTTTTCCCGCACGTTCTGAAACAGACGCGAACTCATCGACCCGCCGAGGATCGTATTGAGCAGATAGCTCGCGAATCGATCGGCGTGATTCTGTGGATAGCTGCTGGCGCCAAGGCACACGTGACTCTGCTCCAGCTCTTTATTGCGGATCACCACCTTCGACACCACGGCCGGTGCCTGCTCTCCGAACGGCTCCCCAACCGACGCCAGCGACCCGAATCTCTCGTTCACCAGATCGCGGACGCGATTGTGGTCGAGGTTCCCGACGGCCGACACGATCAGATTGCGCGGGGTGTAGGCGTTGACGAAATAGTCCCGCAGGAGGCCGTCGCTGAACGACTCTACCGTCTCGGGCGTTCCGAGAATCGGCCGGCCGAGCGGATGATTCTCCCAAAACCCCTGCGTGAAGATCTCGTGCACGAGGTCGTCCGGCGTGTCCTCGACCATCTTGATCTCTTCGAGGACGACCTTTTTTTCCCGTTCGATATCGGCCGCGCTGAACCGCGGATTCAGCACGATGTCGGACAGGACGTCGAGGGCGAGCGGGAGGTGCTCGTCGAGCACCTTGATGTAGTAGCCGGCGTACTCCTTCGCCGTGAAGGCGTCGAGTTGACCGCCAATCGAGTCGATCGCCTGGGCAATGTCCTCCGCGGTCCGGGTCGCGGTGCCCTTGAACAGCATGTGCTCGACGAAGTGGGCGATGCCGCCGCGCTCCGCCGTTTCGTGACGCGACCCGCGGGTCAGCCAGACGCCGATGCTGACAGACCGGACCTGCGACATTCGTTCGGTGAGGAAACGAAGGCCGTTATCGAGAACGTCTCTAACGATCGGTGAATTCAAGGTGAAGCTCGCAGCAGGAACGCAGGTCCAGACGGGCCGACTCTAGATGCCGCAAACCGTTGACAGAGAAGGAATTACCAGCCCGTTCACACTATAACACGGTCGCCGTCGCTCGGGCAAGGGCAGCTAGGCGCGGAAGGCTTCCTCGGAATTTCGCGCTACGATCGAAGGCTGGCCGAAGACGACCAAGTTCTTGGAAATATGAGAGATACCGTGCCGAAAACCGCGGCTCCGATCTCCCGCATCGACATTGCCGGGCTCGATCGCCTGGAGCTCGAGGAGGCGCTCGCCCGACACGGCCGTGAGCGTTTCCGCGCACGCCAGATTTTCCGCTGGGTCTATCGCCGCGGTGTCACGGATCCTGGGGCGATGACCGATCTCCCCCGCGACCTTCGCGCCGCGCTGGCCGCCGATTTCGTGCTGACCACCCCAGACGTCGTTGCGCGTGAGCGCTCGACCGACGGGACGGAAAAGTTCCTCCTTCGGCTGGCAGACGGACGCCAAATCGAATCCGTCTTCATTCCCGATACACCGGCGATGACCTTTTGCGTCTCCACGCAGGTAGGCTGTGCGATGGCCTGCGCCTTCTGCCTGACCGGCAAGATGGGTCTGATACGGAACCTGACCGCGGGCGAAATTGCCGGCCAGGTCCGCGTCCTCGCCGATGCCCTCGACCTTCGCGACAAGGCCTTCAACATTGTCCTGATGGGGATGGGTGAGCCGCTGCACAACTACGACGAGACGATGAAGGCCTTGCGGATTCTGGCGGATGAGCACGGGCTGGCGGTGCCCGAGCGACGAGTGACGCTCTCGACGGTTGGACTGCTGCCGGCGCTCGAACGCCTCGCCCAGGAGGCGTTCATGCCCAACCTCGCCATTTCCCTGCATGCGCCCACGGATCTCCGCCGGGGCGAACTCGTGCCGATCAACAAGAA
>JBGOTP010000086.1:0-15071 GCA_041476545.1 Vicinamibacteria bacterium
GCCGAAGACCACTATTCCGAAGCACTTGCCGGCTTGCCGGGTGTCGGGGTGTGTTTTGTCAAGCCCGTGATCCCGTCCGTGCTTCTCACGAAGAAACGGCAAGATTTTGGCCTTCGCGACGATGCCGTCGTCTATCTGTCGTGTCAGTCGCTCTTCAAGTACTTGCCGGACAACGATGGGGTGTTCGTGCAGATTGCGCGGCATGTGCCGAATTCGCAATTTGTCTTTCTAGTGACCAATGAGGTGGTGGGAAAAGATTTGCAGAGCCGGCTGAATCGGGCCTTCGCAAAAGTCGGTCTGCGCGCGGACGACTATTGCCTGTGGCTGCCCGAGATGCCAACGCTCGACTACTGGAATCTCCATCTGGTCGCCGACGTGTTTCTGGACACCATGCAGTGGTCTGGTGGTGTCACGACTTTCGAAGCGATCGCCTGCGGCTTGCCAGTACTGACGCTACCTGGCTCACTCATGCGTGCGCGCCACGCCTACGCAATCCTCACACAGCTCGGCGTCACGGACACCATCGCCGCAGATGAGGTTGAGTACGTCGACTTGGCTGTGCGGCTGGGCCGCGACCGTCAGTGGCGTCAAACCATCATCGACCGGATGGTGGCGGGATATCCAAGGCTCTACGCGGACGCCCGCCCGGTTCGCGCGCTGGAAGAGTTCTTCAGGGACGCCGTGAGCCGCACGCTTGCGGGTGGTCAACAAGAACAGGCTCGGTAGACACGGTTTCCTGATTCCTGAAAGGCGAGCGATACTCAAACACCGTGGGACTCCTCGAAAAAGCATATCCCAGGTTCGAGCGAGCGCTTGGGATGTACCATGCCGCTGGTTGGGCTGCCGCCCAATCTTTCGGACTAGGCCTGCTCGATGCGGACGACCTGGTTCGCCTGACCCTTGCGCGCTTCGAGTCGTCGAGCTACGCGGATCCTTTATATAATGCCCATTCGGGGTTGTGGTTGTGGGAACGCGAGGCCTTGCGGCGGTTTTTCCCGCAGGTCGGGCGCATCATCGTCGGTGCCGCCGGTGCGGGCCGTGAGATGATCGCGCTGCATCGAGCCGGCTACTCGGTGGTCGGTTTCGAGTGTGCCCGCACCCTGGTCGATGCGGGGGCGGCGATTCTCGAGAACGCGGAGTGTCCCGGCCCGCTGCTGTGGGCGGCGCCTTGCACGGTGCCGCCGCTCGACGGCCTGTTTGACGGCGCGATCATGGGATGGTCCGGCTACATGTACGTTCCGACTCGAGGACAGCGGGTTCGGCTCCTCCAGGATTTCCGCCGGGTGCTTCGACCTGGAGCGCCGCTGCTGGTGTCGTTTCAGACGCGGGAGTCTTTCGAGCGCCGGATGCGCTGGTCGGCCCGCGGAGCGAATTGGATTCGCAAGATCCGAGGCGTGCCACGGGTGATTCCCGGAGACTGCCTGGAAAACGGCTTCAAACACTGGTTCAATCGTGAGGACATTGCCGGCGAAATGGCGGACGCCGAACTGTGCCTGGAGTTGTATTCGACAGAATGCTACGGATGGGCCGTCGGAACACGACCCGTCGGTTGATGTTTGCTGCAGCGCGTCTCGCATCAGACAGTATGATCCCCTCAGCCGAAACCATCGGAGACTTTGACAGCCGCAAGTACGGCGTGTGCCGTGCGATGCTGCAAGAGCCGGCGCTGTCGCTCTATTACAAGTACGCGTGCAAGCAGGCCGCCGCCGACCGCATGGGTCCAGGCGACGAACAGGTGCCGAATACGCCAAACGCATACGGAGACGTGTTCATGGACGGGCTCTTGAACGACCTTGTCCCACGGGTGCAGCACGCCACCGAGCGCATGATCTTCCCGACCTACTCCTATCTCCGCGTTTACAAGACGGGCGACACACTCGCCAGGCACACCGATCGCGCGTCCTGCGAAATAAGCGTCACGCTGTGCCTGGGCTACGACGCATCGAGACCTTGGCCGATTTGGATCGAGGGACCACAAGGCGTCGCAAGCGTTGAACTGGAGCCCGGCGATGGCTTGGTGTATTGCGGGATCGAGTGCCCGCATTGGCGCGATGCGTTCGAAGGCAAACACCAAGCGCAGGTGTTCCTCCACTACGTCGATCGAACTGGCCCCCATGCGGCTCGGAGATTTGACAAACGTCTTAGTCTGACCACGCCGGCCGTACTCCGATGAACCGAACGTTTGGTTCCGCACTCGAGCAGGCGCCCTCGCTGGCATGCGAGCCCAGTTACGACTATTCGCTCTACGGACTGCGGCTGCGCAGTCAGACAAAGCTCACGCTGGACGACATTCCACAGGAGGATCCCCCGGACGTCGAGTTGTCTCTAGGAACCGAGGGTATCTTTGCCGACGCGACGTCTCAGGTCACGTTCGATCGCCGCAGTTGGATTCACCAACACGAGCTCGCAAGCGGTTGGAGCTATCTCCGCTTCGATGGGCTGTTCGAGTTCCTGGTGTCTCCGCGTGGAAACCGCATCATTTACGGTTTCTTGGGGGCCGTGCCTCTGGAGTCTTTCCAGACCTATGCGTTGGGGCGCGTCATTTCGTTCGCGTTGGTGAAGATGGGATGCGAGCCCCTGCACGCCGCAGCCGTTGTTGTGGATGGACGCGCGGTCGCGTTTATGGGCGCGAGTTCGTTTGGGAAGTCAAGTCTCGCAGCCTGTTTCGTCGCCGACGGATATCGCTTACTCACCGACGACGTTTTGCGGCTCGATTGGCGCGGAAGCCATTACGTCGCGTTTCCCGGTCCTCCACGCCTCAAGCTCCTGCCGAGCGTCGCGCGCAAGTTTGTTAGAGGTGCCGAGGCCGGCGTCGTGATGAACCCGAGAGAAGCGCACACGAAGTCTCCAAAGCGCGTGTTTCTTCTGTCTCCGACGCAGTGCGTGTCGACCCCCGTTCCACTGGGGGCTATCTACGCCGTGACCGCACCACGCGAGGTGTACCGTAAACAACAGATCAAGCTCGGCGCACTCTCGCCGTTGCAGGCGTTGGTCAAAGTACTCGCCTTCACTCACAACGACAAGCTGATCGACTCGAATCGCCTGACACGTCAGCTCGACGCCGCACGGCGATTGATTGCCGCCGTTCCCGTGCGATCACTTGCCTATCCCAGAGTCCTTGCCTCCCTCACGGAAGTGAAGGATGCACTACTTGCAGATTTTCTCACCCACTATGCCGATCCAATTTAGCTCAATCGTTGCGGTCGCTTCCGATGTCCTGATTCGGACCGTGGGTGAGGAATCCGTTGCGCTGAATCTGCAGACGGAACACTACCTCGGCCTGGACGACGTGTCGACCAGAATCTGGCAGCTTCTGACGGCTGGCGGCTCCATTCAATCCGCGTATGAGACGCTGCTCACCGAGTTCGAGGTCGATCCGGAGCAGCTTCGCCGAGATTTGGAGGATTTCATCGAGGAGCTGCTTCAGCTCCAGTTGGTGGAGCTCAAGAATCCCGAACAATGAGTGGCTTTGCCGGTGTATTTCACCTAGACGGCACGCCTGTCGATCGCGCGTGGCTGGAGGCCATGGCGGACTTTCTGGCCTTCCGTGGCCCGGACGCGCGCCACGTGTGGTGCTGCGGTCATGTCGGTCTCTGTCACACACTCCTGCACACTTCTGACGAATCTCGCAGCGTCTCGCAGGTCGCCAGCCTCGATGACCGCACGTGGATCACCGGCGATGTTCGCATCGACGATCGCGAGACGTTGGTAGCGAAGTTATCAGGCGGTCACGACTTGAAGGGCGCGTCTGGTGCCGAGTTGCTCCTTCGCGCGTACGGACAATGGGGGGATGCGTGCGTCCAGCATCTGTTGGGTGATTTCTCGTTTGTCATCTGGGATGCCCCTCACCGACGCGTTTTCGCCGCGCGGGATCACCTTGGGGTCAAGCCCCTCTATTACGCCAAGATCGGCAGCTGTCTCTTGATCAGCAACACCCAGGACTGCCTTCGGCAGGTTCCGATCGTTGCGGATGAGCTCAACGAACAGGCGATCGGTGACTTCCTCATCATTGGAGAAAACAAGAATCCGCAGACGACTTTTTTTGCTAAAGTCCAGAGACTCCCGGCCGCCCATCGGCTGGCGTGTGGAGGGGATGGGCTCCACACGACCCGATATTGGACACTGCCGATTGACGAGCCTGTTTACTACAAGCGAAGGAGCGACTACGTCGATCGCTTTCATGAGCACCTTCGCCTGGCGGTCCGCGATCGGCTCCCGGATGGCCCACTTGGTATCCTCATGAGCGGAGGTCTTGATTCTCCAGCGCTCGCAGCCACCGCTGCTGAACTGGGCGGCGCGCCGACTGCCTTCACGTCCGTGTTCGACCGCTTGATTCCTGACGAGGAGCGGCACTACGCAGGCCTTGTCGCGCAGCACATTGGGATTCCCATTTACTACACAGTCAGGGACGACGAGGTGTTCAGTCTCAAGTTCGGCTCAGATTATGTTCAGACCGCAGCGCCAAGCGCGGATCCGCTGAGTCTTCGCTCTGCACAGCAGTACCACCGGAGCCTATCAATACACGCTCGAAGATTTTTCTTCGGAGACGGTCCGGACGGTGCGTTGCTCTACGAGTGGCGGAGCCATCTCACGCATTTGATTGGGAAAGGGATGTGGTGGCGGCTCTGTAGAGATCTCGGCTTTCACTTCGCCGTGCACCGGCGGATCCCTCTGTTGCCGACGTTGCCGAGAATGTGGAGGGAACGAAGGGATCCGAATCGATACCAGTTCAAACTCCCACAGTGGCTGAACAAGGAATTCGAGGGACGTCTCCGCCTTGGAGAGCGATGGGAGGAGATTCATCGGGAAACACCATCGCCCCACCCCGTGCGGCCGCGTGGCTATGCGTCCTTCGCGAGTGACTTCCCGATGGATGCCGCGGACGACATGGACGCCGGCCGCACAGGCGTGCCGGTCGAGTTCCTTCATCCGTTTTGTGACCTGCGCCTGGTGCGTTTTCTGCTCTCGGTGCCAGCCGTTCCGTGGTGCCGTGAGAAGTACCTGATTAGGACCGCCCTCCAGGGGCTGATTCCGGAAGCAGTCCGTTTGCGGCCGAAGTCTCCCTCGGCGCTGACCTATGTTGAGCGAGCAACCATTTCTGAGCGGCCCGAGCTGCCCTCAACGTCCAGGCTTTCACGTTACGTCGATGTCGAGATGCTTCCGGGTTGGCCTGGTCGAGATCGAGAAGAACACGACTACACCTTGAGAGCGCTGGGTTTGCAATATTGGCTTCTGGGACTACACTAGTCAGACTGGTAATTTCGACCAAAGGGGAGAGCCGTATGGACATCGGGGACGAACAATTGCGAGACGATGGCGCGAAAACAGCGAGAAAACCCTACAGAAAGCCGGGCGTCCAGGTTTACGGAACGCTAGCTCAGATGACCGGATCCACGGCAGCGCAGCCGTCAGCGCACCCCGCCGATCCTGCGGCGCCCCCGTCATCGGGTCGTCGTACGTAATATGGAATGGCTTCGTCCATGTTCTTCCGACAGGCGGGACTGTTTGTCGCGCCTGATTTTCTGAACGGGGAGTTCGTTGAGCGCGTCCGTCGGGAGATGTTGACTGCGCCGAGGGAGAAGGGCCTCGTCGTCACGTCTGACGGACAGGATCATCTGGACGAGAATATTCGGAAGGTGGAATCAGGGATCGTTCCCCACGAAACACGGGTGAGCGTCAGACAAGGTCTTCGTGGACTGATGCCGGACCTCGAGAAGCATTTCAACGTGGAGCTGACTGACTGCGAGTCTCCCCACTATCTGATCTACCGCCCGGGTGACTTTTTCGCACGACACAGCGACGGAGGCGAACGGGGGAACAACGAAGACACCCGGAAGCGCCGCGTTTCCGCGGTGATATTCCTGAATCGCGAGTCGAGGGAGCCTGCGGAAGAAACCTACGGGGGTGGGCGCCTGACGTTCTACGGCCTTCTGGACGGTCTCCAGTGGGAACGATGTGGCATCCCGTTGAGTGCGGAACCGGGGCTGTTGGTCGCATTTCGATCCGAGACGCTTCACGAGGTGACACCCGTCTCACACGGGCAACGGTTGAGCGTGGTCGCTTGGTACTACGCACCGTGATGGAGCGGCGGTCGGCGATAACCGGGCGGCCGATGCCTCAGTGCTTCAACTGACGAAGGGGGGCTTGGTCTGCTCAGGCCAGGTTGAACGTTTGACACACTCCTTTGCGCAGACACATGTGCTCCGCCTGCCGCAGTTGCTTCACGCGGATCTGATGCAAATGATCTCTCCGCGTCTTGAGCACTGCAACTGGACGACTCGGTGCGACGGAACGATCGCCAGGGAGGCGGTACCCGACGCGCCAGCCCCGGCAAATATTCTCAATTTCGTCGCGAATAGTCCTGAGTTTATTGAACTGGCTCGCCTGATTACGCAATGCAGCGAAATCAGCTGGTTCTCGGGAAGGGTGTATCGCATGGTGTCAACCGGGGATCATTATGACTCCTGGCACGCCGACTTGGGGACGACTCATCGGGATCGGTTGGTTGGCATGAGCATCAATCTCGGTCTCCACCCCTATCAGGGCGGGGTGTTTCGGTTGCGCGACGAAACGAGCGGAGAGATTCTGTGCGAACTCCCCAATACGGGGGCTGGAGACGCGATCCTTTTTCGGATTTCACCGGCACTGAAGCACATGGTGACGGCCGTTTCTGGAACCGAACCGAAGACCGCCTTCGCCGGGTGGTTCCAGTCCGGTGACACCAACTTCTACCGCGACGTTTGCCGCCCAGCGGCATGGCGATCCTGAGTCGGGCTACAAAAAAGAGGCGCCGTCAGTGACAAGTCAAGAGGAGACGATCTCGTTTACTGCATCGACTTCCGACGAATGGCGTTCTTTAATCTGCTATCCCACCATTTCCGCGACGACCGCACGGTTGATCCCCATGCTTTTCGGAACAAATTCGAAGGTGCCACGCGCGCATCCCGTCATCAGCGAAGGTCTGCCGGCACGCGACCTTTTTGTGACGCTCAAAACCCGAGGACGACATTTGGTCAACCCTCGGAAGGCCTTCTCTGAAGGGACTGCCGATTGCCCCGGCCGTCCAGGCCATGCGTGACTTGGCGGGTCAATATCCGCGGTACGGCTACCGCAAGATCCGCATCTTCCTGGCGCGTCAGGGCCACGTCGGCGCGAGTCGAGCCCTCTTCACTGTAACGTCCCACCCGCTGCGCGTCGGAAAAACTCTTCCATCGCCCTCGCTGGTCGCGCGTCATCGTAGAGCTGCGCCCAGCGTGCCTCCATGCGTTCGATGACGCTGCTCTTCCAGGCGGGTTCTCGGCCGAGCCGCACGGCGATCTCGACGTAGTGGTGCTTATCGTTCGCGATCGTGTCCGTCACACCCAACTGCCTCAGAATGCCATAGGACTGCCGTCCTCGCATGACCGCACCCGGCATCGTGACGATGGGTAGCCCGCATGCCACGGTCTCCATCGTGGAGACGCCACCTGACCAGCCCATCGTATCCAGACAAATGTCCGAGACGTGAAGGAGGTTCCAGTAGTCGAACATGCGCTGTTCCTGGAGCAGCACGACGTGTCGCTTCGGTTGCAGCCCGCTTGCTAGAAACGCCCGTTCCAGTCTCGCGTGGAGAGCGTGCTCCAATTCACGCTTCACGAGAAATATGAACTGGGAATTCGGCAACTCCCTGGCAATTCGCACGTAGACCTCATCCTGATCCGGCAAATGTTTGAACACGGATTGGCCGGAAAGGAACGCGACCGCGTCGTCTCGGATTTGAAAGTCACGGCGCGTTTTGGAGAACAGAACGGTCGGGATTACTGGCTTCGCGTAACACGCCCCCACGCCTGGCAGGCACACAAGCGTCTCCGAGTAATGGTCCTTCGCATTCATCGGTTCCATGAGGGCGCCGGAAAGAAAGTAATCCACAGTCGGCAGGCCTGACGTAACCGGATTTTCCCATGCCATGCATTGGACCGGTGCGAATCGCAGGGCAGCCAACTGCGTCATGATCCCGTCAACGCCATGATCCAGAAACACCACAATGTGTGGGCGATCCGCTCGAATGGCCTTGGCCATTTGTTTCAGGCCCGGTGGCAGCTGGCGGAAACACCCACTCCACTGCCTTACCTGGCCTGTAACCGCGTCCGTATATTGGGTGGCGTGGTAGGCGCACACGCTGAACTCCTTCCGGTCGAGCTCTCGCATCCAGCCACCGAATGTTTTCATCGCGCTGCTGTGCGCGAATCGGGAGGAGACGAACGCGACTCGGATCTTTCCGTCCTGAGCCAGTGGGGGCATCGCCAGCGGCTGCACCCAGGACGGGTAGTTCGCAGCCATAATGCGGTGCACCAGCCCGCCGTACACAACCTGCAGCTCCCGGTCATTGCGACCCTGGAAGCCTAAGTACTTGGAGACGTCCTCGCCAATCGCGGTGAGCGCATTTTGCCGTGCCGCCGGCGTGTCAAGCCGAAGTTCTTCCGACAGTCTTCCCAGCCTTTCACCAAATCGGTTCCGGTAGCGCTCAAGCTGCGACGGCGTATCGTACAGGGCCGGCAGCAGCGTGGCTTCTCGCAGTTTCAGCAAGACGTCATCGGGAAACACTCGGATCGCGTCCTGAGCTGCGTCGATCGCCTCTTCGGTCCGGTTGCACATTTCGAGCCGCTTGATGTATTTCTCGTGAAGGCGAGTCGATGGGGCACACTGCTCAAGGCCCTGTCGGAGGACGGCGAGTGCCTCTTCGCTCTGACGCAATCGCCAGTGACACTCGGCCAACGCGAGATGGGCCTCTGGATTTCGGCCGTCCTCACGTACTGCCGAGCGGCATCTGTCCAGCTGGGTCTGCCCCGCACCATCATCGTGAGCCGTTGTCATAGAGGCGGCGCCGCAAGTCATTTCCGGTCAGGCTCAGCAGATCGCTGGACGGAAGTAATCCATCGTCGGCAAGCCTGAAGTAACTGGAGTTCCCCCAGACCACGCATTGGAGCGGTGCCGGCGCAAGGCTGCGAGTTGAGTCAGTATAGGGTGTATTCCAATGTCCAGATATGTACTTACCACGAGAATATCCAGCGACTGCAGGTGCCTGCTTGTCCTGGCCGTCACGCGCCTCAAGGCACGGTCATGATTCAACGGAACGACCGCCGGGATCTTCGCGTGATTCTCGGACGTTTTGTGCGGCCTCACGCCGGGCTGATTGTGCTCGCGTCCTGTCTGGGGCTGCTCGCGGCCGTCTTGAATACAGCGCAGCCGCTGGTGCTCGCCCCCATCATCGATAGCATGACTGGCGCAGCGCCGGCTCCCGCTGCCGCCTCGCGAGAAATCACTCTCAACAACGTGGGCTCGACGCTGTTGGCGTGGACCGGGCAGGGAGCGCGACCGTTGCGAGTGGTCGTGGCATCGGCGCTCGCCTACGTCGGGTTGGTGGCGTTAACCAGTCTGGTCGGCTTTCTCAATCTTCTGCTGGTGTCGCGTGTCCGCACGCACCTGTTCGGCGACCTGCAAGAGAGCGGATACCGGCACTTGCTCGGTCTGTCGATGTCGTACTTCGTGCGTCAGCGCACGGGCGCGCTCGGCGCACGCCTCACAAACGACGCATTTCAGGCGGCCGTAACAGTGGAACCGATCGTCCGGGGGCTCATTCCGGCCGCCGGCCAGCTCGTGTTGCTGGCGCTGCTCCTTATGCGTACCGACGCCGGGCTTACCGCTGGCATCCTGGCCGTCTTCCTCATTCATCTGACGATCACCTGGGCGCTCCGCGATCGGATTCGGCTCCTGGTCGCTGGCCAGTTCGACCTCTTCGCTGATCTGGCGAGCCGCATCCACGAGACGGTGCTGAGCATTCGCGTCGTGAAATCGTTCGGCGCCGAGCGTTTCGAGCTCACGCGCTTCATCGAACGCTCGCGAGACCTTGGAAGAATGATGCGCCAGGGGGACCGGTACAAGGACGCGGAAATGCCGCTCCGCGAGATCGTCGATGCCGCAGGGCTGGCGGGCGTCATACTCATGGCGTCTGCGGCCTACACGGACGAGCGGCTGAGCATCAGCGGCTTTGTGTTGTTCATTGCGCTTGCCAGAAAAGCTCTCGCTCCTGCCTCGTGGCTGGCCGCGACCGTGCTGTCGCTGCAGACGGCGCTCGGATCGGCCGGCCGGCTGCTGGAACTGCTGAACGAGAAGCCGGAGGTGACCGACGGCAGTCGTGACGCCGCCGCACTTCGCGAGGGCATCCGGGTAGACCAGGTGCATTTCGCCTACGAAGGCCATGCGCCGGTGCTTCAAGACGTCTCGCTGGAGCTTCGTCGCGGTGAGGTCGTGGCGCTGGTTGGCCGAAGCGGCGCCGGCAAGTCGACGCTCGCCGATCTGATCCTGCGACTCTACGACCCTTCGCGCGGACAGATCACGTGGGATGGTGTGCCGATCCGGGACTTCAGGGCGGAGAGCTACAGGCGCCGTTTCGGCGTCGTCTCGCAGGAAGCTTTGGTCTTCAACGCCACCGTGACAGAAAACATCGCATACGGCCGGCCGATCGACCGTGCCTCGGTCGCCGAGGCCGCCCGAATGGCGCACGCCGACGAGTTTATTCGCGCACTTCCGCACGGGTATGGCACAGCGGTCGGGGATCGCGGGATCCGCCTTTCGGGCGGACAACGTCAACGTCTCGCGATCGCACGCGCCCTGTACGAAAACCCGGACGTGCTCATGTTAGACGAGGCGACCAGCGCCCTTGACGCCGAGTCCGAGGCTATCGTGCAGGAGGCAATTGTTGAGGCGACGATTGCCAAGCGCGTCACCACGCTTGTGATTGCCCACCGTTTGTCGACGGTGGTTCGCGCCGACCGAATCGTCGTCCTGGATGCGGGACGGATCGAAGCCGTCGGCACACACCACGAGCTCCTCGTCATCTGTCCGCTCTACGCGCGCCTGTGCAGGCATCAGTTGCAGGGCGTGCCGGAAGGGATCGTCTGATGGACCGTGGCAACCGCGTGTCGTCAACTGCTGCCATTGATTGGAGTCTCCAGCTCCGACGAGCCGAGCCGGGAACCCTGCTTATGTCACTTTTCGATGCGAAGGGAGAAGCGACCCGCACAGCCATCTCACGACCGCGCCTCGCTCGTTCGGAATCGTCTCCAGAGAGTCGTCGCGGTGCCGCTCATAGTATTGCCAGGACAGCCTCTGAAACTGACCGATCACTTCAGACTGCGCGACAGTTCTCTCTCGGGAGGGATCGAGCCGCCGGATCAGCGTCAGGCCCGAAGGACCTGTCCGGACTGTAACAAACTCGAGGTCGGGTCTGCACCGCTTCAGAAACGGAATGACCTTCCAGACATCTCCCGTATAAAACAAAGTGCTGCGCTCCCGCATGGAGGTCCGCTCGTCGAGGGGCACCGTGTCGTGAACGGCAATCACCGAGTCTGGCCCCGCATCATGCTCCAGGTTGAAGATGTCGTCGATCGCCTGCTCGAAATGGTGCAAGCCGTCCACAAACGCCAGGGAAAAGCGATCCACATCCAGGAACTCGCGGACCCTGTGTTTCGCAAATAACTCGTTGCTGGTCATGCGCAGGATCTTTGTCGGCGTGCTCCAGTTATGATTTGCAATGGGGCAAGGGTCGATACCGAGCACCTTTGTCGGAGGCAGGGCCAACTTCAGGGAATGCCCGTCGTGGACACCGATTTCCACATAACTCTCCGGCCTTAATTCCTCGTGCAGCCATTGCATCACCTGGTAGTAGTCGGGTCCGGGGAAGCGCATCGCTGAAACGATGCAATGGACGGCGTATTCATGTGGGTCGAAACTCATGCCATTCTGCCATCGGTTACGTGGGCACTGAGCTTCATCCAGGAGGGAGCGTATGAAACGAGCTCGTATGCCGGGATGCCCGCGGGCCGGATCAGAAAAACGGCAGCCATTCCCTGAAAATTCGCACCGTGCATCATACCAGACAGGTCGCATCCCCCTCTAGGAGTCTTGACTCCTGGGTGCTTCCTCTCGGCCGTCCGGCAAGGACACTGTCGAGTGGCGAACTTCGTCACGAGCATCACGGGGACGAGACAGCTGCAACCAGGATCCGACCACACCAAAGACCGTAAAGAAGAGTCCGTACTCGGCGAATGCGAACACGACGCGTCCGTGCGAGAAGGACTCTAACGCGACGCCGCCGAACACGGGCACGAAGAGGGCAGCCGCGCACGACGTCAGAAGTTGACCGGCGTGATGGCTGGCGTGAAACGTTCTCGCGCAAGCCCAGACGACGATCCCGCTCGCGATGATGACGAGCCCTTCGACGAGAAGACCGTGCTCGCCCAGCCGGGTGAAGATCGTCGCCGTGTGGAGCGGCGCGAAAGTCCTCGGATCGTACAGGAACAAGGGTGCGACGAGCAGACCGGCGACGAGCGCCGCCATGCCTGTCAGGTGACGCGCGTCGCGCCAGCTCGCGCTTCGGCCGATGGCCACGTAGAGGAGCGGCAGGACGATCGCAAAGGGCGCCCGAGAAGCGAGCGTCAACCCGAGGAAGCTCGCGATCGTCAGCTTCTTGACCCGGCCCGCTCGAGGGTCGCTGGCGGTGTCGGCCAGCCACACGGCCGCCACCATGACAAAGATACTGTTCGCGAAGAGGTCGCCGCCGACGAGCAGTTCGTGAGTGACCATCGGCGAAGCCAGAAATAGGACCCAGAGGAGCAGCAGAGCCGTCCACGAGCCACGGAGTCTTCGACTCACCATTACCGCCAGAACTCCCAACCAGAAGAAGTTCTGGTAAGCGCTGTTCCCGAGAAGCATCACAAACGGAGCAGCCAGGACGAGAGAGCCCGGTAGCGGCGTGATCGGGTTTCCCAGATACGTGACCTGCCAGTACGGATGCTGCCAGCGGAGCAGGTTCGTTGTCGCGATGTTCAACGCATCATCGCGGTCGCTGCCGATGCCAGGCGTCGCTGAGTTGACTACGGGGTACACCACGAGGAATACCGCGACGAGGATCGCGATGGTGGCGGCGACCATCCACGGAGCGAGCGCGCGGGCCCATGCGCGCGGGCTGGAGGCCACGAACTCCCTTCCGACCCACAAGATGATGCTCACGCTAGCGACATACAGTGCGATCCCGGCCGCACCCGTGTACCGTTCGACGATGCCGAACGACGGGACGGTGAGCGAGGTGACGAGACAGGCCACGCGCCACGCGTCGGTGTGCAGCCGGGTCGCGACCTCATCCTGGACCCCACCAGATGTTGTCATGGACAGGAGGCCGGTACGCGAAAGAGCGCCGACGCCGGATAGCCACGTTCGCCCGTCAGATCGGCGATCGGACCGAGGAGCTCAAGACGGTCTGACGGCGGGTTGTACACGGCCAGCGCCGGCTCGCGAATGGAACAGGAGTAGCTGGCAGGCAGCGGTTGTAGGACGGGCCAGAGGAGATAACGGTCGGAGCGAGGCGCCGATCGCGTTGCTGCGGCACGAGCCGCCACCGGTACGGCCAGCGTCCACTCAGCGGCGCTGACCTGCTGGACGGAACGGAACGAAGACCCAGCCCCCTCGACCGCGTAGAAGCCAAAGTCGTGCGGCCCCCAGACTTCGGAGCCTGGCGGCACATGGCTGCTCACGAATTGTTCGAGTTTCGCCGGGTCCTTTGCCGCCCAGGTCGCCGCGAGCGCGGCGTACTTGACGGTCCGGATGCCTACACAGCAGAGGATGAATGTCGCGGTCACGATCACCGCTGCGCGCCTCTGCGTCGTCAGCGACCACACGTGAGTCACAGCAACGGGCGACTCGGGAACGGCAAGCACGACGGCGAGGACCGGCACCGCAAAGTAAATGCTGAAGCCGAACGTGAGGTTGAAGACGGCGAGACACAGCACCGCATTGATGCCGGTCGCAGCCAATAGGAAGGCGCTGGCCGATGCGGGACCGCTGTCCATCGAATGGCGGCGCGGCCAGACTCGTCCGATGGTTGCCATGAAGCCGGCCGCCGCCACGAACGGCGTGATGACCGTCCATGGCGTGGCCGACCAGTCTCGCGTGGCTTGTGGCGCGAAGCCCACGTCGACTGGCGTGCCCAACGCGATGGCGGAGAGGTCGCGCATCCATCCCACGGGTCCACCCTGCACGAGCATCAGCCAGGCGCAGATGATAGTCACCACTGTCAGCAGCGTGGACGCGATCAGCCGGCGCGTTGACGATCCGGCCCGCGCGATCGCAAACGCCATGACTCCCGCTGCGGCGAACGACGCCACAAGCGGGAGCGCGCGCGGCGTCGTCAGCGCCGCCCCCGCCAACAGCAGCCCGGCCATGCAGCCGCTGGTCCACGATCCGCCGCGGAGCAGCCCGCGCACAACCATCGCGAGTCCGAGGAGCGCGAGTCCCACGGCCAGTCCGTCCATTCGCCCGTTGGTCGCGGCCGTGCCGAGCTCGGGTGTCAGAACGAGGAGAGTGAACGCCCAGCCCTGTCGATCAGCGCCCCCGCCGAACGCGCGCACCATGGTTGCACCGGCGAGCGCCACGAGGAGGGTGCCGAGCAGGCTTACGACCCGAAAGCTGGCGATCGAGAATCCGAAGAGGCGAAATGAGGCCGCAGCAAGCTGGAAATAGAGCGGGCCGTAAAACCGCTGGTGATCGACCAGAGCCTCGGAACCCTCGAGCATCGAGGGCACGCCGCTCCCGTCATGTTCGATCGATCGCGCAATCGACGCATAGAGCACCTCGTCCGACCACACGCGCGGCGCCCTGTTCAACGTCATGATGAACCCGGCCACCACGAGAGACGCGATCACCCACGGAAGCACGCGCACGTTCAATGACGCCTCACCACTACCCTATCGGCTCGAGCCGGGCCACTGGTTACCGACGAATCGGGCGCCCGGGCCGTGTCTCGCTCACGGCGGATATGAGCCGAGACCTTCGCGGGATGCCGATACGCCCACGCCGCTTCGATGAGGGCGCGGCGCGCGCGCCCGTTGCCCGCCTTGGTGATGCCCCCCTGGCGGCGCGTCCGGCCACTGGGAATACTCGGAGGGGATGAGCCCGACAAACGCCGCCAGTTGTCGCGGATTGTCGAAGCGCGTGAGGTCGCCGAGGTCCGCGACGACGGTGATCGCCACGAGCCA
>JBGOTP010000087.1:0-15000 GCA_041476545.1 Vicinamibacteria bacterium
CGGCGGGGAATTCCAGCGATATTGGGTCTGCAGCGCGGGCAGACCCACGTTGAGGTCCAC
This sequence comes from Vicinamibacteria bacterium, assembly GCA_041476545.1. Lineage (GTDB taxonomy): Bacteria > Acidobacteriota > Vicinamibacteria > Vicinamibacterales > CAVVIG01 > JBGOTP01. The sequence continues at coordinate 61 of JBGOTP010000087.1, forward strand.
TCTGCCGCCGGTGCCGAAACCGGGGACCGGATCGCCCGTCTTGGGATTGAGTGCATAGAGGTACCGGCCGGTGTACGAAATCACGCGCGCGTTGGCGCCCTCGCCCCAGTAGGCGACGCCGCGATTGCTGCCGCCGGCGATGACAGACGGATCGAGCTTCTGCACCCAGACGGTCTTGCCGGTGGCCGGATCGAAGGCCTCCACGAAGCCCAGACCGTTCGAGGCGTAGAGCAAGCCGCCGACCATGATCGGCGTAGACCTGAAGTTGTTCGCGAAGCGCAGCGTCGGATTGGCGGCCACGAACGCGGGATCCACCGCGGGCCGGCGCCAGGCCACCGCGAGCTTCGTCACGTTGTCCTTGTTGATCTGACCTAAGGGCGAGTACTTCATCGATCCGTTGTCGCCCGCGTAGTTGCGCCACTCGCCGTTCTCGACGCCCCTGGCGGAGAGGCCACTGAAGATCGTGCCGCCAGCAATTGTCCCGATGACGATCGCCGAGAGGGCAACCGCCAGACACGCCGCGCCCGCGACACGCGCTGCCGAGGAAGATCGTCGCCATGCCATGAATGAATCTCCCTATTTTCCGGTTTCCATCAACTGGCGCAGGAGCGCAGCAGTCGCCGGCTGGAACTTGAAGGTGTTCGCAATGAACACACCTTCCGCGATTTTGAGCGGCGTCCAGCCTTCGCGGGTCGTCTTCACGTCCAGCTTCGCGCCCTTCTCGACGAGGAACGTGACGATGGCATTGGCGCCTCGCACGGCGGCGCCATGCAGCGCGGTGTAGTTGTTGTCGTTCACCGCGTTCACATCGCCTCCGGTCTCAAACGCCAGCTTCACCGCGTCGAGCGCCTGTTCTTCAGTGCCGGGACTCTCGGCCGGCCAGAAGCCGATGCCGGCGGCGGCCATCAACGCGGTGGTATTGTCCCTGGCCTTCAACCTGGGATCGGCACCGTTGTCCAGAAGGAAACGCATCAGCGCGACGTCGGCGGCCTTGGCCGCGAGGACGAAGGGCGTGGCACCCACTCTCGCCATCCAGTTTCGATAGCCGTCGCGCGGCTCGCGGGCGAGCGGCGCATTGACGTTCGCGCCGTGGGCAACGAGTGCCTTCGCGAGTTCCAGGTCGGTCATCGTTCCAGTGGGAAGGGGCGGCGGCAGATTGAAGTGCCGGTTCGGATTGCGCGCCCACACCAGTTGATGGAGGGCCGTCAGCCCCGCGCCGCCGGCGTTACTGTCCGCGCCCTTGTCGAGGAGCAGCGCCGCCAGCTCGTAGTGCGCTTTCATCACGGCGAGCACGAGCGCGCTCATGCCGTTCGGCAGCGCGTCATTTACGACGGACACCGCGGACGACCCCCGCGCCGGCGCACCCGCCTCGAGCAGCAGCTTCGTCGTTTCAAGATGACCCGCGCGCACCGCGAACAGCAGCGGCGTAAAGCCGCCGGCCGCCGGGTTGTAGGTCGCCGGTAGCAGCGCCTCGTTGCCGCCGGTGAACGGCGTGGTCGACTCCGGTGTGCGCGCGTGAATGTCCGCGCCGGCCTCCATGAGCTGCCGCACCACATCCACGTGATTCTCCGAGGCCGCCCACATCAAGGCGGTCTGACCACGCCAACTCTCTCTGGCATCGACGATCGCGCCGCGCGCGAGGAGGGCCTTCACCGCCGCGGGATTGCCCGTGCGCGCCGCGGTCATCAGCGGCGTTTCGCCTTCGGGCGATGCGGTATTCGGATCGGCGCCGGCCCTGAGCAGCCCCTCGATCATCAGGGCATCGCCGTTCGTGCAGGCCAGCATGAGGGGCGTGACGCCGTACCGATTCGCGGCGTTGACCCTGGCCCCCGCGCGAATCAGCGACTGCGCGGTTTCCCGATCGTCCCAGTGCGCGGCCCAATGCAGTGCGGTGGTCCCGTCGGATTCCGGAAGGTTGACGTCCGCGCGCTGTTTGAGGAGTGTGCGGACGGTCGAAGCGTCTCGTGCTCTCACGGCGTCAACGAGGCGTGGGGCATCGGCAGCGGCTGCCACAGCCATTGCAGGCGGTATCACGACGAGCAGGAGCACCCGAGCCGCGCCTCGCCAGGTCACGAGCGACATCATAGCGAAAAAAGTGGTAGGGGCGCGCGAGAGGTTAGCGGAAAAACCGGTCCGCGGCCCTGGGGCGGCGCTAGAATCTGCTTGATGCGGACGCGCGTTCTCGGCGGGGCCGGCCTACTGATTGGAGGCGTCGCCTGGCTGCAGGCGGCCCAGGCTCCCCCGCCCGCCACCGCCGAGCGTGCGCTTGTGGATCAGTACTGCGTCGGCTGTCACAACGACCGTCGCAAGACGGGCGGGCTATCGCTCGAAGGGACCGGGCTCGACAACATTCCCGCGCACGCGGACACCTGGGAGAAGGTCATCCGCAAGCTTCGCAGCGGCGCAATGCCACCCGAGGGGATGCCCCGCCCGGCTCCGCCGGCGAGCGCCGCGCTCGTCGCCTCGCTCGAGGCCACGCTCGACGCGGCGTACGCGAAGGCGCCCAATCCCGGCAGGACGGAAACATTCCATCGTCTGAACCGGACCGAGTACCGCAACGCCATCCACGATCTGCTCGACCTCGACGTTGATGTCACCTCGCTCCTTCCCGCGGACGATGTGAGTTACGGGTTCGACAATATTGCGGGCGTGCTCGGCGTGTCGCCGGTGCTGCTCGATCGCTACACGACGGCGGCGCAGAAGATCAGCCGGATGGCGGTGGGGTCGCCGGCGATTCCCGCGACGGCCGACACGTTCCGGGTCGCGTCCGATCTTCCGCAGGACGATCATGTCGAGGGGCTGCCCTTCGGCACGCGCGGCGGACTCCTCGTCCCCTACACCTTCCCGCTCGACGCGCAGTACGCCTTCCGCGTGAAGATCGCGCGCGACTACACCGACTCGCTTGCACCGTTCTACGAGGAACATCAGGTCGAGGTGTCGATCGACGGGGTGCGCGCGCAGCTGTTCACGGTCACGCCGGTTGCAGGACGCGGCGCGCGCGGCCGCGGTGATGTCGACGCGGGATTCGAGGTGCGCGTCGGGGTGACCGCAGGACCGCATCAGGTCGGCGTCGCGTTTCTCAAGAAAACATCCGCGCTCACCGAGGGTCAGCGGCTGGCGCCGCTTCGCCCCGCGATCGGCGCCGGCGGAGACACGAGGTATCAGCCGTATCTCGGCAGCGTGACGATCAGCGGACCGTTCGATGCAACCGGATCCGGAGACACACCGAGCCGGCGGAGGATCTTTATTTGTAAACCTGATCAGGACTCAGGGCTGAGGACTCAGGGCTCAGGGCAAGGAGCTGCGGGCCCGCGAGCAGAACCGTGCGCGAGGCAGATCCTGTCCACGCTCGCGCGCCGCGCGTATCGGCGTCCCGTCACGGACGCGGATCTGCAGCTGCTCCTCGACTTCTACCGTGAGGGTGCGGGCGTCGGAAGCGAGCGAAGCGGCGCGAGGCCGGAAGAGCCTCGCAAGCGGAGCGAGCCGAGCGGGGTGGAGGGGCCCCCGCGAGTAAATGTCGGCGGCGGCGGGTTTCAATCCGGGATCGAACTCGCGCTGCGTCGCCTGCTCATCAGCCCGGCGTTCCTGCTCCGTGTCGAACACGATGCGGCGAACATCGCGCCGACGACGGCGTATCGGATCAGCGACATCGAACTGGCGTCCCGCCTGTCGTTCTTTCTCTGGAGCACGATCCCGGACGATCAGCTGATCGATCTCGCGGCGCGCGGCCGGCTGAAGGACCCGGCCGTGCTCGCGCAACAGGTGCGGCGCATGCTCGCCGACAGGCGCTCGCAGGCGCTCGTCAGCAACTTCGCCGGCCAGTGGCTGTACCTGAGAAACCTGCCGGCCTTCAGACCCGACGAAGAGCTGTTCCCCGATTTCGACGATGGGCTGCGGCAGGCGTTCCGGCAGGAAACGGAACTGTTCTTCGACAGCATCCTGCACGAGAATCGCCCGGCCCTCGAACTGCTGAGCGCAAACTACACGTTCGTCAACGAGCGGCTCGCGCGCCACTACGGGATTCCGAACGTGTACGGCAGCCAGTTCCGGCGCGTCGCGCTCGCCGACAACGGGCGCGGAGGCCTGCTCGGCCAGGGCAGTATCCTGGCCGTCACGTCGTACCCGACAAGAACGTCGCCGGTCGTCCGCGGGAAATGGGTGCTCGAGAATCTGCTGGGCATGCCGCCGCCTCAGCCACCACCCAACGTTCCCGCGCTACAGGAGAACAGCGAGCACACCGCGGCCCTGTCGGTCCGCGAACGGCTCGAGCAGCATCGATCCAATCCAGGCTGCGCCAGTTGTCACAAGATCATGGACCCGCTCGGCTTCGCGCTCGAGAATTTCGACGCGGTCGGCCGCTGGCGCGATCGCGGCGAGGATGGCGCCCCGATCGACGCCTCCGGGGCTCTCATTGACGGCACGAAACTCGACGGTCCCGCCACGCTGCGTCAGGCCCTGCTTCGTCGTCCGGACGATTTCGTGCGAACGGTCACCGAAAAACTCCTGATTTACGCGCTTGGCCGGGGCGTCGAGTACTACGACGAACCGGCCATCCGCTCGATCGCCCGTGACGCCGGCGGCGCCAAATCGTCCCTGTCCGGGCTTATCATGGGGATTGTCAGGAGCGCGCCGTTTCAAATGAGGAGAACATGATCATCAGGAAGCTGGCCCTGCCGCGACGGACCATCCTGCGCGGCATCGGAGCGGCGATGGCGCTGCCGTTTCTCGACGCGATGGTCCCGGCATTTTCGACGACCGTGGCAAGAGCAGCGGGCACGCCAACACGTCTCGGGTTCTTCTACATTCCGAACGGCGCCATCATGGATAGCTGGACGCCGGCGGCGGTCGGCACCCACTTCGAGTTCTCGCCGATTCTGCAACCGCTCGCGCCCTTCAAGAGTCAGTTGCTGGTCCTGACCGGCCTCAGTCAGAAGGCCGCCGACTCGATCGGCGACGGCAACGGCGATCACTCGCGCGCCACACCGGCATGGCTGAGCGCCGTGCATCCCAAGCGGACCGAAGGCGCCGACGTCCAGGGCGGTGTCACGGCCGATCAGCTGGCGGCGAGGGAACTCGGCCGGTCGACGCAACTCGCCTCGCTCGAACTCGGGATGGACGCGAACTATCTGGTGGGCAATTGCGAGAACGGCTACAGCTGCGTCTACATGAACACGATTTCGTGGCGGACGCCGACGCAGCCCATCCCCATGGAAAACAACCCCCGCATCGTCTTCGAGCGGATGTTTGGAGACGGCGGCAGCGCCGACGCGCGGCGCAGCGAGCTTCGCAAGAATCGCAGCCTCCTCGATTCCGTCACCGAGGAGATGGCGCGCCTCCAACGGACGCTCGGCAATGGCGATCGCGCGAAGGTCAACGAGTATGTGGAAGCCGTGCGCGACATCGAACGGCGCATCGAACAGTCCGAGACACAGAGTACCCGCACCGCCTTACCCGACACTCTCGATCGTCCGGTTGGTATCCCGGAAACCTTCGAGCAGCATCTTGCACTGATGTACGACCTTCAGGTGCTGGCGTATCAGGCCGACATCACCCGCGTGATCTCGTTTGTGCTCGGCCGCGAGCTGAGTCAGCGAACGTATCCCCTCATCGGCATCGCCGATCCGCACCACGGACTCACCCATCATGCGGGCGACAAGGCGAAGATCGAGAAGGTCGTCAAGATCAACACGTACCATGCACAGCTCTTCGGCCATTTCCTGGAGAAGATGCGGGCAACGCCCGACGGCGACGGATCGCTCCTGGATCACTCGATGATCCTCTACGGCGGCGGCATCAGCGACGGCAATGGCCACACGCATCACAATCTGCCGCTCCTCCTCGCGGGCGGAGGCGGCGGACAGATCAAGGGCGGACGTCACCTGAAGTACGAGAACGACACGCCCATGGCCAACCTGCTCGTGTCGATGCTCGACAAGGCGGGTGTGGCGACCGAGCGCTTCGGCGACAGCACCGGCCGGCTGGAGCACCTGTCGGACATCTGAATCGAGACGCGAACCTTCATGCTGACCTCTGGAACACGGCTTGGTCCGTACGAGATCGACTCCCTCCTGGCCTCGGGCGGGATGGGCGACGTCTACAAGGGCCGCGACACCCGGCTCGATCGCGTCGTCGCGATCAAAGTGCTGCCGCCGGCGCTCGCCGACGACCCGGTGTTCCGCGAGCGCTTCGACCGGGAGGCGCGGACGATCTCGCAGCTCACCCATCCGAACATCTGCGCGCTGTACGACGTCGGCGAGGAGCCGGCACCGGCCGCCACGGGCCAGAGCCAGCCATCGGCCACCAGCTATCTCGTGATGGAGTTCCTCGAAGGCGAGACGCTCGCGACGCGTCTCGAGCGGGGCGCGCTGAAGCTGGAAGAGGCGCTGAGGATCGCCGGCGAGATCGTCGCGGCACTCGACTGCGCGCATGAGGCCAATGTCGTTCATCGCGATCTCAAGCCGGGCAACGTGATGCTGACGCGCACGGGCGCAAAGCTGCTCGACTTCGGTCTGGCCAAGAAGGCGGCATCCGCCGTCGCCGGCCGGGGAGCCGCGGCGGGGCCCATGATCCAATCCGCGGCGTCGGGGGCCGTGACCGCCGAGGGCATGATCGTCGGGACGTTTCAGTACATGGCGCCCGAACAGCTCGAAGGCGCCGAACCCAAGGCGCGCGCCGACATTTTCGCGTTCGGCGCCATCCTCTACGAGATGGTCACGGGCCGAAAAGCGTTCGAAGGAAAAACGCCGGTCAGCCTGATCAGCGCGATCCTGAAGGACGAACCGCAACCCGTCACATCGATCATCCCGGTCGCGCCGCCCGCGCTCGATCGCATCATCCGCGCGTGCATGGCAAAAGATCCCGATGCGCGCCTTGGAAGCGCCCACGATCTCGGCCTGCAGTTGCAGTGGCTGGCAGAAGGTGGATCGAGGACAGAGGCGCAGCCAGTGTCGGCGCCGGTGGCCGGTGCCCGACCAGCGCCGGGCCGAACAATTTCAACAATGGCGTGGCTGCTCGCTGCCGTGGTTGGAGTTGCCGCGCTTGCCGCTGGAGTTGCCGTCGGTCGCCGCGGACGCGAGACGCCACCACCCGCCGAGGCCGTTCAGTTCACGGTTGCAGCGCCCGACAACTCGGTCCTCGCCGCCGGCGGCGTGCCGTCCTTCGCCATTTCCCCAGACGGGCGGCACATCGTCTTCGTGGCGACCACACCGGGATCCTCTTCGAGGCTGTTCCTCCGCTCGCTCGGGACGCTCGCCGTCACGCCGTTGCCGGGCACCGAGCGCGCCACGAATCCGTTCTGGTCGCCAGACAGCCGCTTCGTTGCCTTCTTCGCGGCGGGCAAACTACGAAAGGTCCAGGTGACGGATGGCTCGCTGATCGAGTTGTGCAATGCCCCGAACGGCCAAGGGGGCACCTGGAACCAGGAGAACGTGATCGTGTTTGCCCCGACGGTGAACGGCGCACTCGAGCGCGTCGTGGCGGCCGGCGGCCCGGCCGCGCCCGCCACCACGATCGACAGCGCCCATGGGGAGACAGCCCATCGGTGGCCACACTTCCTCCCCGACGGCCGGCACTTCCTCTATTTCGCGCCAAGCAGTGGACAGCAGCCGTCCGAAGTGAAGGTCGGGGCGCTCGACTCGAAAGACGCGACGACCGTCGTCGCAGCCGAATCGATGGCGACGTACGCATCCGGGCACGTGTTTTTCTGGCGCGACGGCGGTTTGATGGCCCAACCGTTCGACGCGGAGAAGCGGCAGGTGCAGGGCGATCCGTTTCGTATCGCCGGACCGGTGGGTCAGTCGGCCGGCATCGGGTACGCGTCGTTCGCGGTGTCGCCGACGGGCGTGCTCGTGTATGCACGCGGCAATCCGCGGCCTCCCTCGCAGTTGACGTGGATGGATCGGACGGGCAAACAGGTCGGCACGGCGGGCGAGCCCGGCGACTATTTCAACATCGCACTGTCGCCCGACGAGCGGCACGTCGCCGTGACGCGCCTGACCGGCACGCCGGAAAACCGCGATATCTGGCTGGTCGACCTCGCCCGATCCGTCACCTCACGTCTCACGTCCGATCCGGCGAACGACATCCTTCCGCTCTGGTCTCCAGACGGCGCGCGCGTCCTGTTCGGTTCGGTCCGCGACGGCGCGACGAATCTGTTTCTGAAGAGCGCGAGCGGGAGCCAGCCCGAGGAACTGCTCACGAAGTTTGTCGAGGGGGCACCAAACGCGATCGACTGGTCCCGCGACGGAAAATACGTCCTCTACTTCAACCAGGTGCCGAAGACCGGCTTCGATCTCATGGTGCTGCCGCTCACCGGCGACCGGAAACCGTTTCCCTTCCAGCAGACGACGTTCAACGAAACCGACGGCGCGTTCTCACCCGACACCGCGTGGGTGGCGTACACGTCCGACGAGTCGGGCCGGGAGGAAGTGTACGTCCAGCCGTTTCCCACGACGGGCCCCAAGTACCGGATTTCGGCAAACGGCGGCACCGAGCCAACGTGGCGCGGCGATGGCCGCGAGCTGTTCTTTCTCGCGCCGGACGGCACGGTGATGGCCGCGACGGTCAGCACGGCCAAAGGCTTCGAGGCCGGAACGCCGCAGGCGCTCTTCGCGTCCGGCGTGGCCTTCACCGGCAATCGGCATCAGTACGCGGTGACCCGCGACGGCCAGCGATTCCTGGTCAACGTCCCGCAGCCGGGCTCCAGCCCGACACCCCTCACCGTCGTCGTCAACTGGCAGGCCGCGGTTCAGAAATGACGTGGCGTCCGCAATAGCGTGGCGTCCGCCGCAATCGCGCCGAGAAATGTCTGACAGGCCAGAAACCTGCTGCTCGGCGAACCGCTCGACGGCGACAGGGAAACCTCATCTCGGGATCTGCTGGCGGCATGCGGCAACTCCGTGAGTTGCCGCGGACTTCGGCCCTACGATTCGGTTTCCCAACTGACGCGTGCGACGCGCCGCTCGCAGGTTCGCTGTCGCAGCACGTCTCCGGCCTGTCAGATGGTGATCGCCGCCGCCGACGCCGTCCAGCCGCTGATCAGGCGCGACGCGATGCGGTCCAGCTACCGAGCAAGCGCGTCGCGCGTCCCCGCAGCGATCGCGAACCTGTCACCACTTCACGCGGATGCCGATCGTCGGCAGCCGGGGGATCGACCGATCGCGCTTCTCGACGATGCGTGGGCGGTCGGAGGTGGGGTCGTACTCGAGCTGCGGATCCAGCGTGCCCGCGTTCTTCCGATTGAGCACGTTGATCACCTCGAGATAGAACTCCCAGCGTCCTGACGCGCCGCGAGGCCGCCACGTCGTACGGAGATCCACCCGCGCGAACATCGGGAGGCGGCCGGTGTTGAGATTGGAGACGCCGCCAAGGTTGATGGCGTAGACGAGCAGGCCGGAAGAGTCCCGCCTCGGCAGGACTTCTGTGGTAATGCCGTCGCCGTCCACATCGTTGGTATCCTCGACCCCGTCCACCCGCAGACCGAGCGGCGGCGTGCGCGGGAAGCCGGACGCGACGCGGACCGTGGACGCGAGCTCCCACCGCTCGGACAGCCGGTAGCCGCCGACGGCCGAGAAGGCGTGCCGCCGGTCGTACTCGAAGGCGTAGCGGCGGCCGTAGGCCTCGCGATCGGCTTTGCCCCAGGTGTAGCTCGCCCAACCTCGTACGCGGGCATCGGCCGGCGCCGATGCACGGGACACGAACAGATCGAAGCCGTACGCGCGGCCCCGGCCATCGTTGGTGGGTACAGTCGTGATGATGGGATCGATCGGTACGCTCGAGGCGAGCGAGGCCGGAAAGTCGTAGCGCGCGACACGGGCGAGGCGGACAGCCTCGAGCTCGAGGCGTCCAATCAGCAGATCGGAAAACCGCTTGTAGTAGCTCTCGAGCCGGACGATTGATCCGCGGCCCAGGTCGCGCTCGACACCGACCGAGCTGAGCGTCGCGCGTTCGCTCCGGAGCCTGCCGGCGCTCGCATTCGTCAGGTCGAGCACGTAGTCGCTTTGCGCCAGTTTCTCGTAGCCGGGACCCTGGGTGTACCGGCCCACCGCGCCTCGCAATCGCGTGCGCGGCGCAATCGACATCAGTGCCGAGACGCGCGGCGAGAGATTCGTGTCGCCCGTGAAGCCGCTGCGGTCGAGACGGAGGCCGGCCTCGACCGACGCGCGCGTGCTCAGCTGCCATCGGTCGAGCAGCCAGGTGCCGCCCCGCGTGAGGCGCTGGGAGGAAATCAACAAGTCGGGCAGGCCTGCCCCACCCTGCACGCTCGATCCGTTGGCGGCGGTGGGGTTGCGGGCACCTTTGATCACAAAGTTCAGTCCCGTCGACAGCCGGTGCAGCTCGGCGCCCGCCTCGACGACATGGACGCCACGGGCCCAAGCCAGCTCCTGTCTGAGCGCAGTGTCGCGGACGTCGAGCTGCCGCTCGAAGACCACGTCGGTCGTTCCCACCGCATCGGCGGCCGGCGAATTCGGCCGCGCGCTGCGATCCTCGACCGCGGCGTTCACGCCGAACCCTGATGTGCTGTTCGAGTACGACACGATCGTGTGCGACTGCGCCGCCACGCCAATGGCACCGTCGAAGCGCGCCCAGCCGAGGTCGTTGCGCGTGTCGTCCTGAAAGTCGCCCCTCGCCCCGCCATCGTCGATCGACAGCGCCGCTTTCTCCCGGCTGCGCAGCCCGAAGACCGAGAGCGTCCGGCCCGGCGCGACATCCCAGACCGCTTTGGCCTGCAGATCGGCGAACCTGGGGAACTGCTGGTTGGTGACGCGCCCCGCCACGAGGTCGTAATACGTGCGGCGCCCGGTGACGAGCCACGACCCGCGCTGGTGCGGCAGCGCGCCCTCGAGCACGACGTTGGCGTCGGTGATGCTGAGCGAGGCCGATCCGGCAAGCCGCCTGTCGCGGTCACCGCCGCGATTCTCGACGACCAGCAGCGACGACAGCCGATCCCCGTGCTTGACGCTGAAGCCGCCCGTCGCGAGGTCGAATCGCTGAATCGTTTCCGGGTTGAACGCGCTCGTCAGTCCGAACAGCCGGTACGGATCGTGGATTTCCACGCCGTCCATGACGGTCAGATTCTGATCCGGTGATCCGCCGCGAACGGCCACGCGGCTGCCGAATTCCTCGGTCGCCGAAATCCCCGGCAGCGTCTGCAGCGTGCGAAACACGTTGTCGAGCGCACCAGGCGTGCGGAGCACCTGCGACGGGGCGACGGCCATGGCGGCCGGCGTTCCGGAAACTGGAGTGCCCACAACCTCCACGGATGCGGAGAATGGCGCGTTCGGCACGAGCGAAAACTGCGCATCGAGAATGTCACGGTCGCCGACATCGAGAGTCGTTGACACGGGGAAGTAGCCTGTCGCCGTCACCTCAGCCACCATCCTGCCGGGCAAAACGGACAGGCTGAATCGCCCGTCGCGATCGGTCGTAGCCTTCTCCGCGCCGATGGTGATCGTGGCCCCCGCGATCGGAGCCTTCGTCTCGACATTGAGGACGAGACCGGTGACCCGCCGCTCCGCAGTCTGCTGTGCGCCGACTGTCCTCGCCGATGCGGGCGACGCGGGAGTGATGCCGAAGAGCGCAAGCGCAAGGAACATTCCGGTCCATCTCATGGCGACGCTTGGTATTCTCTCATCACCCGTTCGACGATCGGGGTAGAGTGTGACGCGACCCGCTCGTTTTCGTGGAGAAGCCGCTGTTCATGCCCGCGTCCACCAGATCATCCTCAGCTCGCCTGACGCCGTTCGGCCCAGACGAGCGACCCCGAATCGTCGAGCAGCTCGCAGCCGACCCCGACGTGCGGGCCGCCGCCGGGCACGAAGCGGCACGGTCCGGACGATCGCTCGACGCGATCCTCGCGCAGGTGAGGGGCTACGCCCAGGAAATCGTTCCCCAGTTCAACGCCCGGCTTCATCACCGCATCGCCTACCACTTTGCGCGCCGCATCGCCACGATGCTCTTTCGCGTGCGGGTCGGCTATGTGGACGAAGCGACGCTTCAGCAGATTCCAGAGGACGCGAGCATCGTCTTCGTCATCAACCATCGTAGCAACATGGACTACGTGCTCGTGGCGTTTCTCGCCGCGGAGCACGTGGCGCTCAGCTTCGCGGTTGGCGAATGGGCGCGCATCTGGCCGCTCGACAGCCTGATTCGATCGCTCGGCGCCTTCTTCGTCCGGCGGGATTCGAGAAACGCGCTGTACCGCAAAGTGCTTGAACGCTACGTGCAGCTGGCCGTCGGTCACGGCGTGACGCAGGCGATGTTTCTCGAAGGCGGGCTGTCGCGCGACGGCCGCCTGCAGGCGCCAAAACTCGGCCTGCTGGCGTACGCGACGCGCACCTTCGAACGACACGGATCCAGAGACCTCGTGTTCGTGCCGGTGGCGGTGAACTACGACCGCGTGCTCGAGGACCGGACGCTGCTCCGCGACCTGGATCCGGATGCGACGAGGCCGTCTGGTGCCAGGACCGCCGCGGCCGCCGCAGCGTGGGTGGCGAAGAACCTGAGCCTGTACGTGCGCGGCCGGTTGCACCGCTTCGGCTACGCCTGCGTGAACTTTGGATCGCCCGTGTCACTCGGCCGGTATCTCGACGAACGGAACGTCGACCTCGGTTCGCTCACGGACGCGGAGCGCTTCTCGGAAACCGAACGGCTGGCGACGCTGCTCATGGACGAGATCGCCCACATCGTGCCGGTGACGCCCGTGAGCCTGGTGGCATCGGCGCTGCTGAGCTTCGAAGACGGCCGAGCGACGCTGGCGGATCTCGGCGGACGAGTGGAGGCGCTCGTGGAGGAACTCGCCTCGACCGGTGCGCATCTCTACGTGCCTCGCCGCGACGCCGCCTACTTCCTCGACGTGGGCCTCCGCATGCTGACGCTGCGCCGGCTCGTCGCACTCGATGCTGGCGTCTGCCGCATCGTTTCCGGCGAGCGCGGGGTCGTCACCTACTACGCCAACTCGATTGCGCATTTCTTTCCCACCGACCGAGTAGGGGCGGTTGCGGGACCAACGCCCGACCTGAAGGCCGGGCCTACGCCTACAACGCCCACGCCGGGCCCGACCTTCGGGTCGGGCGCCGTGGACCGCGCCGTCAAAGCCGTCGTCCTCGTGCACGGCCTGGCGCGGACGTCACGATCGATGTCGCGCCTGGCGCGTGCGCTTGGCGAGGCCGGGTACCGGGTCCACAACTGGGACTATCCGAGCCGGCGGTTCGGCGTGATGCCCCTTGTCGACGCGCTCGAAGAGTACGCGCGCGCGGTGGCGAGGCCCGGCGAGCGTCTCGATTTCGTCACCCACAGCATGGGAGGGCTCCTGGCCCGCGGCGTCCTCGGCCGCGGCGGACTGCCTCAGGTGGGCCGGCTGGTGATGCTCGCGCCGCCCAATCAGGGCGCCCAGCTGGCGTCCCGAGTCGGCGAGTACGCGTGGGCGCGCAACTTCTTCGGTGAGGCTCTCCGTGACCTCAGCCCCGACCAGGCGCAGGGCGTCACGGGTCAGTTGAGCGCCCCGCCATGCGAGTTCGGCATCATCGCCGGGACGCGCAGTTTCCATCCATTGCAGCCGACGTCCTATTACTCCTCGCTCGTTCGTGCGCCCGGGTCGCACGACGGCACGGTGGACGTGGATGAAACCCGGCTGCCGGGCATGACGGACTTCGTCACGGTCAACGCGAACCACATGTTCATCATGGACCACGACGAAGCCATCCTGCAGACGATCCACTTCCTCGAGCACGGCCGGTTCGATCATCAGGTGCCCTATAATCCTCTGGCGACGAATCTTCCGCGATGACCAAGTCTCCTCCTGGCTCCGGTTCCCGCTCCGCTCCGGAGCTACTGGCCACGCTCGTGGAGGATGTCCGCCTGATTGCAGCGGAAGTGCAGCAGCGCGGCATCAAACGCGCGGTCGGCGGCTCGTTTACCAGCCTCGAGGCGTTCTACCTCACAGACGAAGACCGGCGACAGCTCGCGGAGATGCGCCCGGCGAAGCGGCTGCTGCGCCGCACCTGGTGGCTGCTCAAGAGCCTGCTGCTGAAACTCACGCCGGCGCGCCGGATCATGCTCGCCGTGGCGCTCTGGGTGCTCATCATCGGCAGCCCGCACATCCGCTTCACCGCCTCGCGGCTGAACGTCGACATCCGGATGCCGTGGGTGGCCAGCCTGTTCCTTCTCGGCGTGCTGATGCTCGAGCTGCGCGACAAGCTGGTCGCCCGCGACGAACTGGAGGCGGGACGACAGGTGCAGCTCGCGCTCCTTCCGGAGATGAACCCGGTCATTCCCGGCTGGCAGGCTTGGCTCTACACGCAGCCGGCAAACGACGTCGGCGGCGATCTCGTCGATCATCTGCAGCTCAACGACGAGCGCCACTTTCTCGCGCTCGGGGATGTGGCAGGAAAGGCCTTGCCGGCGGCGCTCCTCTCCGTGAAGCTGCAGGCCACGCTGCGCGCGCTCGCGCCTCGCATCGACGCGCTTGGCGACCTCGGCGCCGCGATGAATAACATTCTGTACAGAGACGGGCTGCCCACGCGTTTCGCGTCGCTCGTGTATCTCCTGCTGACGACCGGCTCCGGCGACGTGCGCGTGCTGAACGCCGGACACATGCCTCCCCTCGTGATTCGCGGAGATGTCGTGACGCCGATGGAACGCGGCTCGATGGTGCTCGGCATCATGCCGGACGCGGCATTTTCGGAACAGCGGGTCGACTTGAGTTCCGGCGACACGCTCATCGTCTTTTCGGACGGCGTCACCGAAGCGATGAACGAAACAGGCGATTTCTTCAGCGACGAGCGCTTGTACGAGATCGTCCGCAAGACGAGCGGCATGACTGTCGCCGCGATAGGGACGGCGATTCTGGATGCGGTCAGAGTGTTTATCGGCGACGCTGTGCCGAGCGACGATGTATCGTTGATGGTGCTGAGGCGCCAGTAAGGCAGACACGCCAGATGA
>JBGOTP010000088.1:0-14979 GCA_041476545.1 Vicinamibacteria bacterium
CGAGCGCGGAACTGGAGAAACAACTGTCGGTATTCGCGGTCAGCGCCGGTAAACCGTCCGCGTCACGCCCGGTCTCGCCGGCCGCCGGATCGTGCGGCATGTGCGGCGACCCGCGCGGTCCGGGATCCTGTTCGATCAACTGAATTCCGAGCTGCACGTATATCACGGCCGTCAGCCGTCAGCTATCGTTCACGCGGAGGGACTGAAAGCCGAGAGCTGTCAGCCGAAGGCTACCTCTAACCTCCAACCTCCGTCTAATGCACGCCCCGGGATACATGCAACGCCGCGGGATCCACGCCGAGGCGGCGAATGGATGCGTCCCACATGCGGTCGGGCGGCGTGCGGAACACCAGATCGGCATCCACATCGCTGAGCAACCAGGCTGACTCCTGCAACTCCGCTTCGAGCTGCCCGGCCCCCCAACTCGCGTAGCCAACGATGAGACGCGTGTGCGGAGGAGGATCGGGTTCGAGGAGACGTCGCAGCAGGTCTGGGGACGTAGACAGATAGAGGTCATCCGTGATGCGCATGCCGGCCGCCTCGTCCGCGTCCGCGTCGCCGCCGACGAGCATCCAGCTGCGATGCGGATCCACGGGGCCGCCGATCCAGACATGAAGTTCGCGATCCGTGGCCACTGGCGGTTCGAGGTTGACCACCACGCGGCCGCTCGTCAGGAGCGGACGATTGACGACGAGGCCGAACGCACCGTCGTCGCTGTGCTTACAGAGCAAGACAACGGTCTTGTGGAAGTTGGGATCGATGAGCTGCGGCATCGACAGCAGCAGCGCGGGGGCGAGAGACGATGACCGGCCCGTCACCATGTTCGCGCTTGGGGTGTCAGACCGGAGGTTTCACGGTAGTGGTTTTCGATGGCAACAGCAACGTTACGCCGAAGGCCCGCCGGCTTCGCGCGTTTCATGGAACTACCGGCCAGCGCGACCCGCAGATCGTCGTCGCTCATCCGTTGGAGATCGAGCAGGGCCGGCGCATCCCACGCCGGCCTCGGCTGCCATGCCGCTTCCGTCGACACGGGCGCCGCCGCATTCCACGGACAGACTTCCTGACAGACGTCGCAGCCATAGACATGGGCGCCGATGCCGGCGCCGAGCGACGCCGGAATGTCGCCCCGGTGCTCGATCGTGAGATAGGAAATGCAGCGGCTCGAATCGAGCACGCCCGGCGCCACCAGCGCCTGCGTCGGACAGGCCTCGAGGCACAGCGTGCAGGTGCCGCACTGGTCGAACGACGGCGCATCGGCCGCCAGCGGCAGGCTGCAGATGATTTCACCGAGAAAGATCCACGAACCAAGCTCCGGGTTGATCACACACGTGTTCTTGCCGATCCATCCGATGCCGGCGTATTGCGCGTACACGCGCTCCTGAACCGGTCCGGTGTCGACGTAGGCGCGCGCATCGAACGGTTCCGGCGATGCCGCCCGCATCCAGGTCAGCAGCGCGTCGAGCCGCCCGTCGATCACCTCGTGATAGTCGTCGCCCCACGCATAGCGCGCGATCTGCGCCCGCGACGGATCGGCGCACTCGGTCGAATACGGACGATCGGTGTTGTAGATGGTCGCTGTCACGATGACCGTTCGCGCGGTCGGCAGGACATTTCTCACGTCGGCGCGGCGATCGACCGACCGCTCGAGGTAGTCCATCGATCCGGCATAGCCACGAGCGATCCACTCGGAGAGGAATCGCAGTTCCGGGTGCGCGGCCGCGGGAGCGATCCCGCACGCGTCGAACCCCAACTCGCGCGCCTTGGTCTTGATGTCAGTGGCGGTCAGGACAAACATGTTTCATCGCCTTGATATCACGAAGACACGAAGCACACGAAGATGCACCTAGCCAAAATACCTTCGTGTCCTTCGTGTCCTTCGTGACTTCGCGAAAAGCAAGCGTGGCTACTGTTTTCCCACGAGCTGCCGGAGCACGTACGGCAGGATGCCGCCGTGCTGGAATGCGACGAGCTCTTCCGGTGTGTCAATTCGCACGGTCGACGGAAACTCGATCGGCTTCTCGCCCACCGCACGCACGGTGACCGTTCCGGCCGGCCTCAGCCCCTGGGCGACACCCGTAATCGCAAAGACCTCGCGGCCGGTCAACCCGAGCGAGGCGGCGGTCGTCCCTGCCGGGAACTCCAGCGGCAGGACGCCCATGTTCACGAGATTGCTGCGATGAATGCGCTCGAAGCTTTCGGCGATGACGGCGCGCACGCCGAGGAGCGCCGTGCCCTTGGCGGCCCAGTCGCGCGACGATCCTGATCCGTATTCCTTGCCGGCGAGGATGACGAGCGGAACACCCGCGTCCTTGTACTTCATCGCCGCGTCGTAGATGGGCATCACGTCGCCGCCCGGTTGATAGGTGGTCCACCCGCCTTCGGTCCCCGGCGCGAGCTGATTGCGCAGGCGGATGTTCGCGAAGGTGCCGCGCATCATCACTTCGTGGTTGCCTCGACGCGCGCCATAGGAGTTGAAGTCCGAAGGCGCGACACCGTGGGCCATCAGATATTTGCCCGCCGGGCTGTCCGTCTTGATCGAACCGGCAGGCGAAATGTGATCGGTCGTGATGCTGTCGCCGAGGAGCGCCAGAGCGCGGGCCGACGCGATCTCCTGAAGCGGCGCCGGCTGCAGCGTGACATTCTCGAAGAACGGCGGGTTGCGAACATACGTGGAGTCCGGCTCCCACGCGAACCGATCGCCCGTCGGCACGCCGAGCGATCGCCACCGCGCGTCGCCACTGAAGACGTCGGCATACTGCTCGCGGAACATCGTCGCGTTGACGGACCGCAGCATGGTCTCCTGAATCTCGCGCTCGGACGGCCAGATGTCGCGCAGATACACTGGCTTGCCGCCGCGATCCGTGCCAAGCGCGTCGGTCGTCAGGTCGAGTGTCATGCGGCCGGCGAGCGCGTACGCCACGACGAGCGGCGGCGACGCCAGGTAGTTGGCCCGCACCTGCTGCTGGATACGTCCCTCGAAGTTGCGATTGCCGCTCAACACCGATGCGACAACCAGGTTCTTTGCGTCGATCTCGGCCGAGACATCGTCGGGCAGCGGACCGCTGTTCCCGATACACGTCGTGCAGCCGTAGCCCACGAGGTTGAACCCGAGTCGATCGAGGTACGTGTCGAGCCCCGCTTGTCGCAAGTACTCGGTCACGACTTTGGATCCCGGTGCGAGGCTCGTCTTCACCCACGGTTTCTGCGACAGCCCGCGCTCGACCGCCTTCTTCGCCACGAGGCCCGCGGCGATCATGACGCTCGGATTCGACGTGTTCGTGCAGCTCGTGATGGCGGCGATGACAACCGACCCGTGATCAAGCTGCCCCACCGCAGGCGGATCCGCAACTGCAACGCCGCTCGATGCCGAAGCGGTCGCTCCCGCCGCAGCCTTCTTCACGCCCGCCTGAAGGGACCCGAGCGCCGACTGAAAACCGCTCTTCGCTCCCTTCAACGAGACGCGATCCTGCGGCCGCCGCGGTCCGGCCAGGCTCGGCTCGATCGTGCCGAGGTCGATTTCGATGGTCTCGGAGTACACCGGGTCGGGATCTCCAGGATTGCGGAAGATCTGCTGCGCCTTCGCGTACGCCTCGACAAGCCGCACGCGCGCCTCGTCGCGGCCGGTCAGACGCAGATAGTCGAGGGTCATCGCGTCGATCGGAAAGATGGCGATTGTCGCGCCGTACTCGGGACACATGTTGCCGAGCGTTGCGCGATCCGCGATCGTCAGGTGCTCGAGGCCCGGCCCGAAAAACTCCACGAACTTCCCGACGACGCCATGCTTGCGAAGCCGCTCGGTAATCGTGAGGACGAGATCGGTCGCCGTCGCGCCTTCGGGCATCGTGCCCGTGAGGCGGAAGCCGAGCACCCGGGGAATCAGCATCGAAATCGGCTGGCCAAGCATCGCCGCCTCGGCCTCGATCCCGCCGACGCCCCACCCGACAACCCCCAGTCCATTGATCATCGTTGTGTGTGAGTCGGTGCCGACAAGCGTGTCCGGATACGCCAGTTCGCCGTCGGGCGTATCGTCCGCGCAAATCACGCGCGCCAGATACTCGAGGTTGACCTGGTGCACGATGCCGGTGTCGGGCGGAACCACGCGAAAATTCCGGAACGCGTCCTGGCCCCATCGCAGGAACGCGTAACGCTCCTTGTTTCTGGAAAATTCCAGCTCGGCGTTCAGCTGGAACGCGTTTGCCTGTCCGAAGTAGTCCACCTGCACGGAGTGATCGATGACGAGCTCGACCGGCTGGAGCGGATTCACGCGGTTCGGATCGCCGCCGAGTCGCGCGATGCCATCGCGCATGGCCGCGAGATCGACGACGCACGGAACGCCGGTGAAGTCCTGCAGCAGGACACGCGCCGGCGCAAACGACATCTCCCGCTGCGCCGCGCTCGTCACATCCCATCGTGCCAGCGCCTCGATGTCGGCCCGCTTCACGAAACGGCCGTCCTCGTGACGCAGCAGGTTTTCGAGAAGGATTTTCAGCGAGTACGGCAGGCGCGCGATTTCGGGAAAGCCCGCGGCCTGCAGCGCCGGAAGACTGAAGAACTGGACAACGCTTCCGGGACGTCCAGGGCGTCCGCCGACCTGCAGTGTCTGGCGGGTCTTGAAGCTGTTCACGGTCGACATGTCGGTCCTCTAATGAAGGAGTAATCGTAGCACTGCCTCAGCCGCTCGTCGACTCGCACCAGGACCGCCGAGTCTGGCGCGCACTCCCGCAAGCCCTTCACGAATACGCGCGGCGCGGGCGCGATCGGTCAGCATCGATATCGCTTCGCGCGCGACGGCCTCCGGAGTCAGCGCGTCTTGAATCAGCTCGGGCACGATCCGTTCGCCGGCAATCAGGTTCACCATGCCGAAGGTGTCAATCCTCACGAGCCGGCGGCCGAGCCGATACTCCAGCCCAGGCAGTCGATACACGACGACCATCGGTGTATCGTGAAGCGCCGCTTGAATGGTCGCCGTGCCCGACGCCGTCAACGCCACGTCCGCGGACGCGAGCACCGCGTCCGTCTCCCCTTCGACAATCACCGTCCTCGCGGCAGACTCCGACACGGCCGCGAAAAGCGCGTCGTCCAGTTGAGGCGCGCGAGCCACGACGAACTGCGCGCTGGGGACCTTCGCGCGGATCAGCTCACGTGCGGCCGTGAGATCAGGAAGAATCCGACGGACTTCGTCCGCGCGACTGCCGGGCAGGATCGCGACGGTCGGCGCCGCGGGCGACAGCCCCAGCCGGCGAAGAAACACGTCTCGAGAAGCGGACGGCCGGGCCAAGTCAACGAGGGGATGGCCGACAAACTCCACCGGCACGCCGGCCTTCTGATAGATCTCCGCCTCGAACGGAAAGATGACGAGGACGCGAGCGGCCACCTTGCGAATCGTCTTCAGACGTCCGGCACGCCACGCCCAGATCTGCGGACCGATGTAGTAGACGACGGGAATGCCGAGCCTCTTGAACCGCCGCGCGAGCAGGGCGTTGAAGAACTGAAAATCGACGACGATGAGCGCGTCCGGACGTTCCCGGCGCGCCGAGGTCACCAACCGACGGAACATCCCGAGCAGCCGGGGAATCTTCGTCAGCGGCCCGGCGAACCCTCTCACCGAGGCGCCCCGATAGTCGTCGACGAGCACGCCCCCGGCAGCGGCAAACTGTGGCCCACCAAGCCCCGCGACGGTCAGTGTCGGACAGAGCGCGCGCAGCTCGCGGGTGAGCGCGCCGGCGTACAGATCGCCCGAGGACTCACCGCACGACAGCAGGAGACGCGGGCTCACGATGGAGGACGCGTGAACAACTTGGGATCGAGCGGCGGATTGACGGTGATGCTGGTGACGCGCCGCTCCAGTGACGGCTGGCCGGCGGTTTGAACCCGGGCCGTGAACGCCAGCTGGACGCCATCGACCGTCCTGTAGTCGCTGAACTGCTCCTGAACGAGCGGCTGACCCACACCACCGGCGACATAGATCTCACTGGTGATGAGGCTGGTGTCGGGGTCGATACGCAGGACGACCGGGTCCAGGGTGAGACTCGACAACTCGAGCACGTGCTGAAGCGCACCGCGGTCGTCCCTGACGTCCGGCAGTAGCCGCGGGCGCAGGTTGCCGTCGTGCGCCGCCAGCAGCAGGAGCACGGTGTCGCGTTTGAAGCCCGATTCCAGATCGCGAATCATCTGTGCGGGCACGTCGTGCAGGCCGTTCGGATCCTTGATCCAGCCGCGACTCCCGTCGTAGGCCTGTACGATCGTCGCGCCGGGAATGGTGGTTTCGACGCGCACGCGGTTGGGGTACTGCAGATACGTCGTCACTTCCGCGTCCACGGGGCCCGAGGGCGTCGCCATCCGCGACCGCGTCACGGCGGAGATGGTCCGGACCGCGCGCAGGGTCTCGACTCCACCCTTCGCGGCGATCACGCGCTCGAGCAACCCACGCGCGTCCGCTAGGTCTTCAGCAGCGGCGGCACGGCCCGTCTGCGTTGTCGATGGCGACTGGTACTCTGAATACGCGTTCCTTCCATCTGCCCTACCTGGCTCACCCGCCCTACCAGCCCGACCCGCCCCACCTGGCTCACCTGCCCGACCAGCCCGACCCGGCCCACCAGCCCCACCTGGCCCACCCGGCCCCACATCGGCTCGCGAACGCGGCCGCTTGAAATCCGTCGCGGTGAGATCGAGATTATTCATGTCGATCATGTCGAAGGTCGAGAAACCCGCGCCCCGCAACTGGTTTGTGAAGGCCGCGGCGTTGCCGACGAGCACAATCGACAGGCGATCGGGCATGAGATAGGCGCGGGCCACCCGCTCGATGTCGGCGGGACCCACCCGATTGACCCGGTCGCGAAACGACTGCAGCTCCTCGACCGGCAGGCCGTAGAACAGCACGTTGAGTACCTGCGTGGCGATGGCGTCCGGCGTCTCGATCGTCAGGGGGAAACTCCCGGTCAGATACGCCTTGGCGTCGGACAGTTCACGATCGCTCACCCGCTCGCGCTGCAGACGCTGAAACTGGCCGACGATGAGCCGCAGCACTTCGCCGGTCGCATCCGACCGCGTGCTGGTGGCCGCCATGAAATCGCCGCTGTCCTTGAGCGTGTGCATGTAGGCCTGCGCGCCATACGCCAGCCCCCGTTCGGTTCGCAGGATCTGATGCAGCCGGTTGGCGCCTTCGCCACCGAGGATGCGGATGGCGAGATTCAGCGCCATGTAGTCGGGATGATTGCGGCGTACACCGACGTGCCCGACGCGCACTTCGGTCTGCACCGCGTCCGGCTTGTTGACGACCACGACGCGCCGGGCGGCACCGGGGACCGGCGTTACGGCCGGCATGGACACGTCACGCCGTTCCCAGTCGCCAAACACCCGCGCCACACCATCGAATGCTTCGTCCGCGGTCACGTCGCCAACGATGGCCAGAATGGCATTGTTCGCAACGAAGTTGCGGCGGTGGAAGGCCACCAGATCGTCGCGCGTGATGGTGGCGAGCGTCTCCGGCGTGCCGCTGTCGGGCAGCCCGTACGGATGAACGCCGTAGACCAGCCGGTCGAAGACCGCATTGCCGACAAACTCCGGATCGTCGAGGCTCACCTGCAGACCGGACACCATCTGCTGCCGCTGCCGGGCGATCTCCTCCTGCGCGAACGCGGGATGGCGCGCCATGTCGGACAGCATCTGCAGGCCGGTCTCGAAGCTGTCCTTCATTACCACGGTGTTGATGAAGGTGAGATCGGGGCCCGCGCCGGCATTCATCTCGCCCCCGATGAAGTCCATTTCGTCATTCATCTGGCGGGCGGACTTCGTCGTCGTCCCCTGCGTGAGCAGTGCCGCGGCGACCGTCGAGAGGCCGGGCTTGCCCTTCGGATCGAGCGCACTCCCCGCTCGGACGAGCATGCGCATGCTCACGACGGGCTGCTCGTGGTGCAGCACGGCGACGACCTGCAGACCGTTCGGCAGGGTCCGCATTTCATAGGCCGGGAACTTCACGTCGCGGGCCGGCAGCGGAGCCGGGCGAGACTCCGTCGGCCACGGCGCCTGCGCAACCGCGGCGGCGCCTCCGGCGAGCAGACACACCAGAGCGATCGCCGTCCGCCCCGGTCCGGCTGAAGCCGGACGCCACAACAACCCCTGTGAGTTCCGTACGGGTCTCATCGCGTCCCCGTTACCGAGGCGTCTGATTTCCCCGATGGCATGAGCGTCAGCACGAGTCGATTCTCCGTCGTGAAATACGTGCGGGCGACACGCTGCACGTCAGCCGCGGTGATGTTCTGGAAGATCTCGAACTCGCCGTCCGCCGTCGTGATGTCGTGATGGATCACGACCGCGTGCCCGAGTTGCAGCGCCTTCTGCTGGTTCGATTCGCGGCCGAGAATGTAGTCGCGGGCGAATTGATTCTTCGTGCGCTGCAGTTCGCGATCGCTGATCGGTTCATTCTTCAGACGATCGAGCTCCGCGATCAACGCGTTGATCGCGTCCTGCGGCGTGTGTCCAGCCTGCACGATGGCCACGGCAAAGAACAAATTGGGGTCCTCGATCAGATTGGCGCCGCCGAAGGCCGCCACCGCCAGCTGCCGCTTGTACACCAGCTCCTGATAAATGCGCGAACTCTGGCCATCGGACAGCACCTTGGAGGCGATGTGCAGCGGATACGAATCGGGGTGGCCGTCGTAGGTGACGTGGTACGCGACGATCACGGCGGGCAGCGGCCACGGCGTCGCCACGGTCACGCGTTTCTCCTGCGTCTGAGGCGGCTCCTTCGGGATATCGCGCGGCACCGGGCGATCCGCCCGTGGCACGCGGCCCAGATACTGGGTCACGAGCTGCCGCGCCTGGGCCGGATCGAAATCGCCCACGAGGACCGCCGTCGCGTTGGCCGGCACGTAGTAGGTCTGGTAGAACTCCTTCACGTTGTCGACCGACGCGGCGTCGAGATCCACCATGCTCCCGATCGTCGGGTGCTTGTAGGGATGGGTCGTGAACGCCTGGTCGTACAGGATTTCGCTCAGGCGCCCGTACGGCTGATTGTCGATCCGCATCCGCCGCTCTTCCTTCACCACGTCGCGCTCGTTGACGAAAGAGTTCCGGTCGATGCGCAGCGTCGCCATCCGGTCGGCTTCGAGCCACAGCGCCATCGGCAGATACTGGGCCGGAACCGTCTCCCAGAACACCGTCTCATCGTCGGTCGTGTAGGCATTGCTCTGCCCGCCGACGCTCGAGATGGACGAGGTGTGCATTTCGGGCTCCACGTTCTTGGACCCCTTGAACATCAAGTGCTCAAAGAGGTGCGCGAACCCGGTTCGCCCTGGCTTCTCGTTCTTCGAGCCCACGTGGTACCACATCTGCAGGTGCACGATCGGGGTCGAGTGGTCCTCCGACAGGACGACCGAGAGCCCGTTGGGCAGCGTCAGCAATTCGTACTGCAGTCGGGGGGGACGGACGGCAGCCGAGGACGTGAAACTCGACGCCACGACGAGGGCCGCGATCGCGACGAGGAGGGTGCGCCTGACCATCATGGGATTCTACTGCCTCCCTATTTCGTGACGATTCGGAAGCCCGCGAACGCCCAGTTGCGGGCGAGCCCGTCGAATAGGTCCGCATCGATCACGCGTTCCGCGCCCACAAACAGTTCCACCGCGCCGTCGCGACCTGCCAATCGCACACCGCCCTCAACGTGTCCGCCCTGCTGACGGGCACGGTTCGAATCGGCAATGACGCCGATCGTCCTTCCTGAAATGACGCCGATCGTCCTTCCGGACCCGCGCCCGAATACGCCGACGTTCGGATTGAGCGCGTGCCGGACCGTCACGTCCAGATGGCCAATCCAGGAGTAGTCGACATTGGCATGCTCGATGACCTTCCCGCCCTCCGCCTCCAGATCGACCGTCGTGCCGCCGATCGTGAACCGGCGCAGCAGCCGCGCGTCGATCTCGTTCCACGCCACGGGTATGCCCTTCGGCTTCGGCCGGTCGCCCAGATGCCGTGAGACATGATGCAGCGCGCCGGCAAATTCGTTGCGCCCCACTCGGAACGACGACGCCACTTCCAGGGTGTAGTTGCCCTCGTAGGGGTCGAAGGGCCGGAACTCATTGCCAAGAACGGCCTGATAATCCCCGAGGAAGCTCAGCCGGCCGCGCACGTAGTCGACAAGATCGAAGTCTCCTCCGAAGTGTGTATCCCACGAAAAGTGATTGTCGTCGACGGCGAGCGCCGCGGCTGACAGGTGAAAGTCGTACCGCGACATGAATTCGGCAGTGGACGGGGTGTCAGCGCGGGGCGGCGTCTGGGCCGCCGCGCGGGCGGCCATCACCACGGACAGGCCCGCAGCGAGCGCGGCGAGCCGCATCAACGATCCGATGGAATCCGGCATGCGGCGAGCTTTTCCTCCAGTTCGATGATGCGCTGTTCGAGTTCGGTGAGCCGCTTCCTGAGCGCGGGCAACTGGCGAAACACGGCCGACGACTTCAGCCAGTCGCGGTTGGCAA
The DNA here is from genome assembly GCA_041476545.1 of Vicinamibacteria bacterium. Taxonomy (GTDB): domain Bacteria; phylum Acidobacteriota; class Vicinamibacteria; order Vicinamibacterales; family CAVVIG01; genus JBGOTP01. The sequence goes on from JBGOTP010000088.1 coordinate 10,473, forward strand.
TCGCCGGGTAACCGGACACGAACTCACCGGGCCCGATGGAATTGGGCACGCCCGTCTGCGCGGTGGCGGACGCGCCCTTGCCGATCCGGATGTGGCCCGCCACACCCACCTGTCCAGCGAGCACGACGTCCTCCTCGACGACCGTGCTGCCGGAAATGCCGACCTGCGCGGCGAACACCGTCCGCCGGCCAACGCTCACGCCATGCGCGATCTGCACGAGGTTGTCGATCTTCGCGCCGGCGCCGATCCGCGTTTCGCCGACCGCCGGCCTGTCGATGGTCGTGTTCGCGCCGATCTCGACGTCGTCTTCGATCACGACGTCGGCATGCTGCGGAATCTTCACACGGGTGCCGTCGGCCTGCTTGACGAAGCCAAAGCCGTCGCTGCCGATGACGGCGCCGTCCTGCAGCACGACGCGGTGGCCAATCTGCACGCGCTCTCGGACCGACACCTGCGAGTGCAGAATGCAGTCGTCGCCAATCCGCGCGCCCGGACCAATCGACACGTTCGGATAGATGACCGTGCGCGCGCCGATCGAAGCGCCCGATCCCACCGTCACCAGCGGGCCGATCGACACCCCCTCCCCGATGACCGCATCGTGGGCAATCACGCTCGTCGGATCGACGCCCGGCGCCTGGGGCGTGACGGGCGTCAGCAGTTCCAAGGCCTGCGCGAACGCAAGGTACGGCTGGTTGCTCCTCAGGATCGCCGCAGCCGTCGCTGGCACCGGTAGCGTCTCGTCAACGATCACCGCCGACGCCCGCGTCGTCGTCAGCTGGGACTGGTACTTCGGGTTCGCCACGAAGGTCAGGTCGCCAGGTCCGGCCTGATCGATGCCGGCCACACGCCGGATGTCGATGTCGCCGTCGCCGTCGCGCCCCAGGCGGCACTGCAGCCGGTCCGCGATCTCGCGCAGTTTCATGGCCTTTGATCAGATTCCCAGACCCGCAGATCATAGCTCAGGAAGATGGGACAGCCGCGCGGTCGAAGAACGCGGACAGGCGCGGCACGTTCAGCCGGGCGGCGATGGCGGCCACGCGGGCCGCGCGATCGGCGCGCGGGACGTCAACGAGCGTGGCGAGCTCGGCCAGGCTCTGATTCGCCTCGACGCTCCAGGCGACCCTGTTCATTCCGTCGCGCGCACCCCGCCACGACTGGAGGTGACCGACGAGCCGAAAGAGAAAGTAGTACGCCACGAGGTTGGGGCCGGGAACGATGGCGAGCACCGCCGAGGCCACAAAGAGCATCGTATCCATGAGCAGCCACCGCCCATGATGACGTCGCCCGTGCGCCAGCAACGCGTGCAGCGTGGATCGCGCCGCGGCCTCGCTCAGCGTGGACGGGACGAGCAGCGTGGCCGACGCCCGGCCAAGCAGGGTCCACAGCGTGCGCTGCTCGGCGATCGTTTCGGCCAGACGACGGACCAAGGCGTCGCGCCAGCGCGCGACACGGCCGTCACCCTGGCCGCGCCGCGCCTCGTCGACAAGCGCGTGCCAGCGAACGCCCGCGTCGTGCATCCAGCGTAGTACGACTCCGCCCTCATGCGGCGGCGCGACCGGCGATTCTTCGGGGGGCTCGGCGTACAGTTCGAAGCGTTGCTGCCCAATCGGAACAAGGTAGACGGTGATCAATCTGACAAATAGTACGTGATGTCCAGCCCCCGCGGCGTCCTGAAAGGCGGGCACCGATCGGTTGTCACGGTCCCGCCTGGACGCGAGGCCTCCCCGCCTGCTCCCACGCGCCGATGATGAGCGCGACTGTCGCGCTCACCGCCGTCGACAGGCGTTCCTCCAGAATCGGCCGGACCTTTATGAAAAATCTATCGAAGTACGCGTCGTCGTACGTGGCCCGGCCGGCGGCCGCTTCGGTGTCGGCACGCAAGATCGCGCCGACGGCCTGATGACTCGTGAGCAGCGCGTCGAATGCCGCGTCGCGCGCGTTCGTCATCGGCGTCACCCGAACAGGCCGGGCCAGGGCGAGGCGCGACTCATAGCGCACGATGAGGTCGCGTTCGAAGCGCCCGTGAATCCCGCGATTCCCCGTCTGCTGCCCGTCGAAGTTCTCGGTCGCGTGAAAGGGTTGATGCCCATCTTGCACGTAGTGCGCGGAGACGCCCGCGAAGAGCACGATGTTGTCCGCGCTGCGGGGGAATCCCGCAAATGCGCGGCGAAGGTTGCCGAACTCCTCGGCCTGGCGCCACGGCAGCAGGCCATTTCGTCGCAGCGCGTCCGTGCCGAACCGTTCGATCGCGGCGTCCAACTCGCGTGGCAGCAGGGTGAACGGATACGGCCCGTACGCCTCCACGCCCAGGTTCAGAAAATGATTCGGATCGTCGTCCCAGCCGACGGCGCGCCAGACATCCGGGTCCGTGACGCGGATGAGCAGCTCGTCCCGATGTTGCTGGAAAAACGGCTGGAGCGCCGATGGCAACGCGTCAATCGCGCGCGCCATCATCAACCGGTGGGCCGCGAAGCCCCAGGCCAGGGCGGGAGCGGCGTGCAACAGGATCAGGACGAGCGCGAGCCAGACGGCCTTTCGCATTTGGGTATAGTAGCAACCGGTTTCGGGCGCTCTTGCACGGATTCCACCAGCTCTGCATGGATAACGTCACACATACGCTCTTCGCGCTGACGCTGGCGCGCACACCGCTCAGCCGCGGCGTGCGTGGTGCCACGGCCGCCCTCGTGCTCGCGTCGAGCGCGCCGGACGTCGACGCCGTTGCCACCGTGGGCGACGTCGCCAAGTATCTGCAGTGGCATCGCGGGCCGACTCATGGTCTGTTCGGCATCGTCGGCCTTGGACTGTTGACCGCCACGATCGTCTGGGCGGTCCTGCGCGCACGGGGGCCGGATGCCCGCGGGCGCGAACCCTCATTCGCCAGGCTGGCGGGCATCTCCGTCCTCGGTTCGTTCTTCCACGTGCTGATGGACCTGCCCACGTCCTACGGGACGCGCATCCTCAGTCCACTCGATTGGCACTGGTTCGCCATGGACTGGATGCCCATCGTGGACCTGTATCTCATCGTGGCCCTGGCCGCCGGCCTGTACTTCGGTGGCCGCTCGGATGCCGCGCGACGCTGGAACGTCGCCATCGTCCTGCTGCTGATGGTGGCCAATTATGGAGTCCGCGCGGTCGCGCACGACCGGGCGATCGCACTGGCGCCGCGTCTGTTCGGACCGACGCTGCCGGAACGGTGCGAAGGTGCGGCGATTCAGGGCGCCATCCTCGAGCATTGGCCGCCCGAGACCGCGCCGACGCCGCCGCCGCCGGGCCAGGTCCGGTGCCTTGTGACGATCGCCGCGATCCCCACGTTCCTGTCGCCGTTCGAGTGGCGTGTCATCGCGCAGACATCGAACGGGTACGATCTCCAGGACGTCGACGTTCTCGCTCCGCGTCTGCGGGCACCGGCTCGCGAGCCGGAAGTGTTGTGGCGCCTGGCCTCTCACTACCCCAGCCAATGGACGCCGGCGGTACTGGCTGCGGCGGCCACGCACGGCGGCCAGGTGTTCCTCGGCTTCTCGCGGTTCCCCGCCGCACGGTCGTTCGGCCCTGACGCCACATCATTCGGCGATCGTCGGGGCCCCGTGACGGCACAACTGACGGATGTGAGGTTCTTCATCGACGTCCCGCACCAATTTCGTTTCATCGCGGGCCGCGAGCGCGGGACACCACCCTACGGGCCGCCAGCGCCCAGCGTGTTCACGGTGACCGTCCAGTTCGATCCGGCGGGCCGGATTGTCGACGAGCATGTGGGACCGTAGGGCGACAGACCTGCTAAAGTGAGAACTCAATAGTCCTTCGTCATGCCCGCGCGATTCACTCAACCGGACGTCGAAGCCATCGCCGCGCTCGCGCAGCTCGAGCTGAACGAGTCGGAGCGGGATCACTTTGCCCGTCAGTTGGGCGACATCCTCGACTACGTCAGGCAGGTTCAGCAAATCGACACGACCGGCGTGCCGCCGACCGCCAGCGTCGCATTGCAGCACGAGGCCGAGCGCGCCGACGAGGTCGCGCCATCCCTCGATCGGCGCGAGGCGCTCGCCAACGCGCCTGATGCCTCAATCGAGGCCGGCCTGTTCAGGGTGCCACGGGTCATCGGATGAACCATCCGGCCACCATGCGCGACGTGCGCGATGCGGTCCGTCGCGGCGATCGCTCGGCGACCGACGTCTGTCAGGAGGCGCTCGGGCGAATCGAGCGCCACGACAAATCCCTGGGTGCGTTCATTACGGTGGCGGCAGACCGCGCCCTGGAACGGGCCCGGACGATCGACCAGGACCGCGCGCGCTGGGCGGACCGCCCGCTTACGGGTGTCCCCATCGCCGTGAAGGATAACGTGTGCACCCGCGGCATTCGGACGACGGCGGCGTCGAAGATCCTTGAATCGTTCGTGCCGCCGTACGATGCCACGGCCGTGGAACGGCTCGAGGCCGCCGGGGCCGTCATCGTGGGCAAGACCAACTGCGACGAGTTCGCCATGGGATCGTCCACGGAGAACTCGGCGTTC
>JBGOTP010000089.1:0-14969 GCA_041476545.1 Vicinamibacteria bacterium
ACGGTGGATACGCCGGCCCCGCGGTCGCCGGCGGACGTGTGTTCGTCGCCGACTATGCACAGACACGTGGCCTCCGCGGCGTGGAACGCATCCAGACGCTCGACGCCAGCACCGGCCGCGTACTCTGGTCCCGCGAGTGGGATACGAACTACGTCGGCATGCTGGACACATGGGCGATCGGCCCGGCCGCAACGCCGACGGTGGATGGCGATCGCGTGTACGTGCTCGGCCGCGCGGGCGCGCTGTCGTGCCTGAAAGTCGACACGGGAGACATCGTCTGGCAGAAGGACTACATGAAAGACTATGGCGCCGAGATGCCGACGTGGGGCTTCACCGGCGCACCACTCGTCGACGGGAACCGTCTCGTCTGCCTGGTGGGCGGCGCGCCGAATGCCAAGGTCGTGACGTTCGACAAGATGTCCGGCAAGGAGATCTGGCGATCGTTGCCGTCGAACTCCGAGCCCGGCTACGCGCAGCCGGTCATCATCAGCGCAGGCGGCACGCGTCAACTGATCATCTGGCATCCGGTCGCCATCAGCTCGCTGGATCCGGCGACCGGACGCATCTACTGGGAACAGCCCTTCAAGATCGACTACGGCATGACGGTCCCGACTGCCGTGCACAACGGATCGCGGCTGCTCGTGTCGTGCTTCTACAACGGTTCCCTCATGCTGTCGCTCGACGAGAGCAGGCCGGCAGCGCGCGTCCTCTGGAAAGGCAAGAGCGACAGCGAAGTCCAGACCGACGGATTGCACGCGGTCGTCGCCACGCCCGTCATTGAGGGCGACTACGTCTACGGGTTGTGCAGCTACGGCCAGTTTCGTTGTCTCAACGCGAAGACGGGCGAGCGCGTGTGGGAGACGCAAGCGGTCACCGGCGAGAGGGCGCGATGGGCGTCCGGTCAGATCGTGCGTCAAGGTGATCGGTACTTCATCAACAACGATCGCGGCGATCTCATCATCGCGCGGCTGAGCCCGAAGGGGTACGACGAGATCAGTCGAACGACGCTGCTCAAGCCGACGTCCAATCCCGGCAACCGGCGGGCGCTGGAGACCGTGAACTGGTCGCACCCCGCCTACGCGAACCGGCGCATCTACGCCAGGAACGACGAAGAAGTCCTGTGCGCATCGCTGGCCAGCCAATGAAACGGATCGCTGCCAGCGTCCTTCTTGCGGTCGCGAGCGTGTGGACTGCCGGGCCGCGCGCGCAGAACGCGCGACCGCCCGACGCGCTGCGCACGCAGTCGCTGGACGTCTCCGACAACCTCTATCTGGTCAGCGGCGGCGGTGGCAATTCGCTCATGATGACGGGCGACTACGGTGTCGTGCTCGTCGATACGAAACTTCCGGGACAGGGACGAGCGCTGCTCGACATCGCCGCGGGGATCTCGGATCAGCCCGTCACGACGGTCATCTACACGCACGCTCACATCGATCACACCGGCGGCAGCCGCGAGCTTCCTTCGCTCAGCCAGATCGTCGCGCACGAGAGCACGAAGGCGACCATGGAGCGGATGGACGCGTTCAAGGGTGCGGGCGCGCGATTTCTGCCGGGCACGGTGTTTCACGACACGATGTCGCTTGGTGAAGGACGGGATCGCATTGATCTCTCCTATTTCGGCGTGGGACACACGAGCGGGGACATCGTCGTGGCGTTTCCCGCCAAGCGCGTCGCGTATCTCGGCGACCTCTTTCCTGGAAAGAGCATGCCGGTCGTCGACGCTGCCAGCGGCGGCAGCTTCGTCGCGTGGCCCGAGACCCTGGCGCGCGTGGTGGCTGAGTTGAAGGGGATCACGAAGATCATTCCCGGGCACGCCGTTCCGCCGCCGGGCAGTCCGCTCGGGCGATGGATCACCATGGCCGACCTTCAGGAATACGCCAGGTTCACCCGCGACTTCCTCCTGGCGGTTCAGGAGGCCTTCAAGGCGGGCAACACAGTTGACGAGGCCGCGTCTCGGCTGAACCTGTCCGAGCGATATCCGTCGTACAACTTCGACAACGCGCGGGCGGGCGTGCAATCCATCTACGCTGAACTGAACACCAGGCGGTGAGGTCCATGAAGTCCCGGCTGCTGGCCCTGGGCGCTCTGGCCGTTCTGTCCGCTCACGCCTTCGTCGTGCACGGACAGGCGATCCCCGATCAGCACATCCGTTTTCATGCCCTCGGAGATTTCCGGCTCGACAGTGGCAGCGTGCTTCCGAACGCGAAGGTGGCCTACGCCACGGCTACGACTTCCTGCTCGGTGCGGGACGCGCGCTGGATCCAGCCAGGTACTTCATCGTGGCAACGGAGATGTTCGCGAACGGACTGTCTTCGTCGCCGAGCAACACGCCGGCTCCGTTCCATGGACCGAAGTTCCCGGCGATCGCGATTCGCGACGATGTCGAAGCGGCGCGGCGCGTGTTGACGTCGCTCGGGGTCATACGCGTGCGCGCGGTTGTCGGATTCTCAATGGGCGCGCAACAGGCGTTTCAGTGGGCCGTTGGCCATCAGGATTTCATGGACCAGATCGTCGCCTACTGCGGCACCGCGAAGACGTACCCGCACGGGGTGGTCCGGCTCGAGAGCGCGATCAGCGCGCTCACCGCCGACGCGGCATTCAACGACGGCAACTACGCGTCGCCCCCAATGCGTGGCCTCGCGGCGTGGGCAAACAGTTGGACCGCCTGGACGAGGTCACAGGAGTGGTGGCGGCTGGAGTTGTTCAAGCCGGGGGCGAGGACCGTCGACGACTTCATGGCGGCGCAGACGAGGTACTGGTCGTCGAAAGACGCCAACGACCTCATCTCCCAAGCGCGCACCTGGCAACGCCACAACGTCGGCGATACGCCCGGCTTCAACGGGGACCACGAACGAGCCCTGCGGTCCATCAAGGTCCCCGTGCTCTACATGCCGTGTCAGACGGACCTCTATTTCCCTATCGGCGACATACGTTATGAGAGCCAGTTCATCCCGCAGGTGAGCGTCGTGCCGATCCCATCACTCCTCGGTCATATCGCGGGGACCGGCGGCAACCGGACCGACAACGACTTCATCAACGCGGAGATTCAGCGGTTTCTGAAGTAGCCGAGGTGGCACGCTAGCGTGCTGGCGGCCTGATGTCGAACGCGGCCATCTCCTGCAGATTCCTGACGAGCAGCCGTCCGGCGGCGATGACCGGATGGTTCCAGGTCTTCCCGTCGATGGCGGGAAACTTCGCCACTTCGACGTGGCGCTCCGGACTGGCCTGGACGAGCACGACGTCCCCGTCCTCGGTCAGCACGATCAGGTGGTCGCCCGCGAGCAGTATTTGACCATATCCGTAACGACCGCCTTTCCACTTCAATTCTCCGGTCGTCGCGTCGAGACATGCAAGGATGGCTTCGTCCAATCCGTAGATGTATCCGCGATGGAGAACCGAGCTCGTGAACTTGTTCTTCATCCGGGTGTTCTCCCAGATCCGCCGCGTCGTGAATCGATCGCCCGCGTGCGTCACCTCGAACACGGCAGCGCCCTTGCCATAGCCTGCCGACAGGAAGACGCGATCGTTTCCGAGCAGCAGCGGCTGCGCGATGTTGAGCCCCATGTCGGTCCCAAACGGGTACTCCCAGAGGAGGCGCCCATCCTCGACCGTGAGGCCCACGGCCCGGGTCGCGGTGACGATCAGCAGTTGTCGCACTCCGCCGAGTGTGACCAGCACCGGCGACACATACGCCGCCGTGTCGTCGAGCGCACGCCACACCGGCTCACCCGTCGTCTTGTTGTACGCCGCAACGGATCTGCCGCCAGGGCCACCCGGCAGAACGACTACCTTCTCATCAACGATGAGCGGAGCGGCGGCCATGCCCCAGGTGAGATTCTGCGCGCGGTTGTCGGTGAGGATATTGCGCCGCCAGACAAGAACACCCGTCGTCGCGTCGAGGCACTGCAATTCGCCGAGCGCTCCGAGCGCGTAGATCTGTCCGTTGTGATAGGTCGGCGTGGCGCGAGGGCCGTCGCCTCCCATGGTTTCGACAAACGCCGCGTCCCAGCCATGCGTCCAGATTTCACGCCCGGTTTCGATCTCGTACGCCGCCACGACTTCCTGTTTTCGCCGCTGCTCGATCGTGAACGCGCGGCCGTCCGCCGTCACAAACGAGGCGTAGCCCAGTCCGGCCGGCTGCTTCCACAATCGCGGCAATCCATCACGCGGCCAGTCGGTCCGAATCGCCGTGTCGGTGTAGCGGCCGTCACGGTTGGGGCCGCGGAAGTCGGGCCAGTATCCGGGCGATCGGGCACTGCCGCCGGCTCCACTGACAGGAGGCTGTGCAGAGGGAATGCCCACTGATTCGGCACGACCGGCGTCTGTTCCCGCGTTCGCGACATTCGCCCCAGGCACGGCAGGCGATTGGGACACGCCGGCTTGCGACACCGGGGGAAGCCGCTCCCTCTGGCGTGCCCGATCGGCTTCGAGGGCGTCGTAGTCGGGCGCACGGCGCAGAAAGCGCGGCCGCCTGCCCGTTCCGTCGAGCGCGATTCGAAGGCCGGCAAATTGATACAGGCCGGCAACGACCAGCGCGACGAGCGCCAGAAGCGCGAGCGCCTTCTTGAGCATGCGCGCAGTATAGCGCCCGCTGCAGATCGGCGGCCTCATCGGCCGCGCGGGCCGGACCCCATAAGGTCCGGCCTGCAAGTGTTGTCGCACGTGCTATCGTGGCCCTCATGCGCCCTCTGATCCGCAGCCCTCACCGAACCACGCGACGTGCGGGCCCGAGCCGGACCTTATTCGCGGAGTGTGGGCCGGACCTTATGAGATCCGGCTTGCACGTCGCGGCCGTCGTGGTCGCCACGACGATTGTGGCGTTCAGCATCCGCGCCGCCGCGCCCGACTGGCCGCAGTTTCTCGGTCCCGATCGCAACGGCGTCTACACCGGCCCGCCACTCGCGCGATCGTGGCCTGCGAGCGGACCACGCGTGGTGTGGCGCAAGCAGGTCGGCGCCGGCTTTGCCGGTCCCGTCGTCTCGGGCGGACGCCTGATCCTGTTCCATCGAATCGCCAACGAAGAAGTCGTCGAGTCGCTCGACGCACAGACCGGCGCGCCGCAATGGCGCTTCGCCTACCCCACCGCGTATCGCGACGACTATGGGTTCGATGAGGGACCGCGCGCGGTTCCGGTGGTCGTTAACGGTCGCGTCTACACGTTTGGCGCCGAAGGAAAACTTCACGCGCTCGATCTCTCGACCGGACGCGCCATCTGGTCTGTCGATACGAAAACGCGCTTCGCGGTTGCCAAGGGTTTTTTCGGCGCCGCCGGCTCACCGCTCGTCGAAGACGGCCGCGTCATCGCCAACATCGGCGGCATGGACGGCTCCAAGTACGCGGGCATCGTCGCGTTCAACGCCGACACGGGCGCAGTGCTGTGGGGCCAGACGAATCACCAGGCGAGCTACTCCTCGCCGGTCGGCGCGACGATTGATGGCCAGCGCCGCGCCATCTTTTTCACCCGCCAGGCTCTCGTCGTCCTCGACCCGGCGACCGGACAGGTCGTGTCGCAGCGGGGCTTCCGGTCGCCCTCGCAAACGTCAGTCAATGCGGCGACGCCCATCGTCGTCGGCAGTCTATTCTTTATTTCGGCGACGTACGACGCGGGGGCAACCGTCCTCCGCCTGGAGGGAAACCGGTTCACTCCGCTTTGGTCGTCGGACGAGGTGCTGTCGAATCACTACGCGACGAGCGTGTACGCGAATGGGTACCTATATGGATTCCACGGCCGGCAGGAGTTCAATCCCAGTTTCCGCGCGGTTGATTTCAAGACCGGAACGGTGAAATGGAGCGAGGATCAGTTCCATGCCGGCACCGTCACGCTGGCCGGCGATCGGCTGCTCATCCTGCGCGAAACCGGCGAGCTCGTGATGGCCCAGGCCACGCCCGAGGCCTTCCGGCCGATGGCGCGCGCCCAGATCCTGCCAGCAACGCTACGCAGCTATCCGGCGCTCTCCGACGGTTTCCTCTATGCGCGCAACAACGACACGAGGAGGGACACGCTCGTGTGTCTCGATTTGCGGTAGGAGGGGTTCACGGGGTTCGCCGGGTTCACCGGGTTCACCGGGTTCACCGGGTTCGCCGGGTTCGCTGGGTTCGCTGGGCTCATGAAATTCGCTAGTTCCGTGGAGATCTGCGCAACGCGAGACAAAAAGTCGCCCCGGTGGGTACCTATTGGAGACTCCGCCTGCATTCTCGCCGCAGATCGGAACCCCGGCACTGGTACGGTTCTTTCTTTCCTATCTTGCCAATGACGGGTGGCTGCGCTGGCGGGGAGTTGATCCTGACGGTGGCATTCACCGAGCGCGATCTAACCAAGCCGCGCTAGAGCTGCTACCTGCCTAGGCTCGCTCGTCGGCGCTGGTCGACGAGCGAGCCGTCCAACCTCAGCACCCCCCGAACCTCGTGAACCCGTGAACCCCGTGAACCCAATCAGGTTCCCATCTGCCACCGCTTGATAGCCTCAACGGGGTGGATCAACATGATGATATTCAGCGTCAGGTTGTCGCGGATCACGAGGCCCACCCCGACTTCCATAGCGATGACCGCCGTGATCGTGACCCACAACGGGAGGCGGCGCGCGAGCCAGAACCCCAGCATCATCGCCGCGATGTCGCTCATCGAATTGATCACGCTGTCGCCGAAGTAGTCGAGGGAGATGGTGGCCGCGCGATACCGGTTGATGATGAACGGCGTGTTTTCCAGAATCTCCCAGCCCGCCTCGAGCACGACTGCGAGCAGGAACCTGACGTCAACGGGGAGCGTCGGCACCCGTAGGCCCGAGCTTCCGGCTCGTGCGCCCGATGGCCTCCCCGCCACAAGCCACAGGAGGAAGAAGAACCCGATCCCGTGGATGATGTGAGAGAACGTGTACCAGTCGGTGAGATGCTGCGAGTTCTCGGAGCTGTAGACCACGCCATGCCACAGCTTCACGTACCCGCACTTGCAGATGAGCACGCGGCCCATCCACAACTCGAAGAGCGCGGCCACGACCACGACGAGCGCCGCGGCACCGTACATCCAACGCGCGCGGTTGCGAACAGGCACACTCAATTGCCCAAGGTAATCATGTCTTTCACAAAACCCTATAGGGCCGCGCCGAGCGCGGGCTGACCGAATTCATTTCTTCGGCCCGGCCTTCCCCTGCCTGACCACAACGTAGAGCAAGACAAGCAACGGACCTAGGAGCAACCACAGTCTCATTTAGTCACCTTCCCTTTCCGCTTCCGGTGAGGCTCAGCCCTCGGTGGACACCGACACAAAATCACAAACATGTTCAATCACATGACGGCGAACCGTATAGCGTCGTTGGATGTCAACATAGGGTGGCTGCCATTGCGCTAAGCCCGTGCGACGTTGCCCAACTACTCGATTACCCAATTGCCAGATTCCCCTACTTCCCCACCCTTGCCTTCAGCTCCTCCAGCCAGTTGAGCACGACGACCATGCTCGCCGGCGTCGACGTCTGATCCGCGGCGGTATTGTCGTTGATCATCAGGAATTTCTGGCCGTCACGGGAGACGTCGTAGTTGCGACCCTGCCCGCCCGCATAGTACCGCCCGTCGAACAGCTTCGTCGGATTGCCGGCGCTGAAGGTCGGGGCGGTTTGAACTAGGCGCGCGCCGGGCGTGAGTGGCATCAGACAGTCCTTTTAACTTCTGACTTCTAACTCTCTATTTCTTATCAGGCAGCTCGAACACGAACAGCGCCTGTCCCTTGTCGGGATACTTCACCTCGGGAATGATCGTGCGCGGCACATCTCTCGGGCTGCCGCCACCGAGGCCGGTGGTCACCGCGATGTACTGCTTGCCGCCGATGCTGAACGACACGGGGAATCCCTGGACAGACGTGCTGAGGCGCGTCTGCCAGAGCGTATCGCCGGTCTTGACGTCGAATGCCTTGAAGGTGCGATCGAGATCCCCGACGAAGCCGACGCCGCCTGCCGTTGAGAGCACCGCCGTCAGGAACGGTGTCCGTTGCTCGCGGCTCCACACTTCCTTCATCGTCGCCACGTCGTACGCGGCCAGCTTGCCAACGTTGCCATCGGACCCCGGCATCTCGAAGAACCGACGTCCGGCACCAACGCCGCCAGATCCGATCGTCTGCGCAATCTGGCGCGGCTGCATCTCCATGCACGACTGGCTGAGCGGAATGATGAGAAGACCCGCCGGCTGGTTGTAACTCATCGCCTGCCAGTTGTGACCGCCCTCGGTGCTCGGGCAGGCCGAGATCCACTGATCGATCTTCTGCTCGATGATGTCGGCGCGGTAGGTCGGCACGCCCGTCTTCGGATCGATCCGATCAAAGACGTTCTGGAACACCGTTTCCTTGTGGCCGATGTACTTGCCCGTCTTGCGATCCAGTTTCCACAGGATGCCGGCCTTGCCGATCGTGAAGACCAGCTTCTGATCGCCGATGTCCACGAGCACGCGTTCGAACACTTCGTCCATGTCGAGCGATTCACCCGGAATGTGCTGGTAGTGCCAGACCAGCTTTCCATCGTCCACGTTCAGGGCCACGGTCGACGCCGAGTACAGAGACGAATCGAAGACGCTGTTGCCCCGGCTCGCGGGCATCCAGGGTTTTGCCTGTGCGACGCCCCAGTAGGTGAGGTTGAGATCCGGATCGTAGCTACCGGCAATCCAGGTCTCGCCGCCGGCGCGCATGGCATCTGGCAACTTGCCCCACGTATCGCCGCCTGGCTCTCCCGTGCGGGCGATCGTGTTGAACCGCCAGAGCTGCTTGCCGGTGGCGGCGTCGTACGCGCTGATGTAGCAGCGGTCCTCTTCGCGGTACCGATCGCATCCCTGCAATCCTTGAATGACCTTGCCCTTGGCCACAATCGGTCCGCTGGTATTGGAGTATCCCTTCGAGCGATCGCCCACCACGGCTTCCCAGATCTTGTTCCCGTTGCGCGCATCGAGCGCGACGAGCCGCGCGTCGGTCGTCGCCATGATCAGCTTGTCTTCGTAGATCGCCATGTTCCGCATCGACCCGAAGCCGACCGACTGTTCGGGACCGACATGGTTTTCCCAGATGAGATTGCCCGTTTTCGCGTCGAGCGCCTGCACGATGTTGGGCGTGTTGATGAGATACATGACACCGTTGTGGACGAGCGGCATCGGCTGGTTGGCGCCTGCGCCGTCGGCCATCGGCCAGACCCACGCGAGCTTGAGATCCTTGGCATTGCCGCGCGTGATCTCATTGAGCGGGCTGTAGCTCCAGGCCTGATAGTTGCGCCGCGCCATCAGCCAGTCGCCGGGATCCGGGTTCCGCAGCATCGCATCCGTCACCGGCACGTAATTCTTCACCTCGCCCGCGACCGTGACACCGAGCCGCGCCGCCGGTGCGCCTCCGCGTCCTCGGCCGGCTCCCGCGGCTGGGGCTCCGTCTGTTTCCTCAGGCGCCTGTCCTCCTCGACCGGGACCTGCACCGCGACCACTCGGGGGCGCCTGTCCTCGCGCCCCACCCGCCACCTGACCCGCGCCCGCGGGCGCTACGCCGCGCGCCGCTCCGGCTCCTGGTGCGCCTCGCCCGCCGCCGGGACCGCGGCCGGCCACCGGTGCGCCCTGGGCATCGGCAGACGGGGCCGTGGCGCCCGCCGGTGCCTGGCCGGTGGCGACAGCGCCGATCAACACAGCGGCCGGCGCAAACGCCTGCGTGCCCGAGGTGGCGCCGTTCGACTGGAGCAGGTACGCCGCGATGGACAAATACTGCGCATCGGTCAGATTGGCATTCCCCGGTGGCATCGTTCCCTGGATGTACTCGAACAACATGCGCGTGCTGCGATTGCGCCACGTGCCCATGAAGTTGGGTCCGGCAAGGGGCAACGCTTCGTTGCGGCCGCCGAGATCTGCCATATGGCAGCCGGCGCAATTTTCGGTGTAGGCCTGACGGCCAGCCGCCGCCTGAGCCGCTGTGTAGACAGACGGCATCGGCGTCTGCTGACCACCTTCGAGAATCGCTCCAACAGATGCGGTCGCGACAAGGGCGACGCCAAGCGCGAGCATGGATGAATGAGTTGTCATCGGCGGTTCTCCTGCAACAGAAGCCATCCCCACAGGTTGCCCTCTGGAGCCTTCTCGCTGTGAAGCTGCACATACAGCCAGCCCTTCTCGAGATCCGCCACCTGCTGCGGCGTGAACTCAAACGTGCCGCCGATCGTGCCGCCCGTTCCGCTCGTGTTCTTGGTCACCTTCAAATCCAGAATGACCGGCCCGCGCGTGCCTCGCTGCGCCTTGTGAATCTGCGCCAGCGTCGCGGGCGACTTGAGGCCATCGAAACTCCCGGTGATCGTGACTTTGTTGCCGCTCAGCACGGCCGAGACCGTTCCGGAGCCGGCCACGGTGCTCAGCTGCGCGGTCGTCAGCGGCACGGGCGCGAGCCTGCCCCGGTAGGTCTTCCCGCTCTGCGCTGCGGGGTGAGCGGCGACGGACAAACCCACCAGGCCCAACAGGCCCACCAGGCCGACCAAGCGTATCAGGCCCACCTTCGGCGCCACGGTCGTTCGCGTCATCTTCAGTCCCTTCACTTCGAACGACTTCAACATCAGGCCCTCAAACCCTCAGCCCACTATCACTTCCAGCCGCAAGGGCTGAGATTCTACCGTAGATGAGTCCATGATGTTACGATCGCCGGCGACCATGGGATCACGGCAATGGACCGCGCTCATCCTACTCCTGGCGTTGGTACTTGCAGGGTTGTGGGTCGTCGTTCGTGTGCGCGACCGGAACGCTGCCGATCCAACCGCCACGACAAGCGCCGGCGGTGGAGCTGCGCGCGCCGGACAGGCTGGACACGCCGTACAAGTTGTCCAGTTGTTCAAAACTCCCGAGGATCTGCCGCCCTTCACCATGACGGACGTCGACGGGCGCACGCTGTCTCCCGCCGACTGGCGCGGCAAGGTCGTGCTGGTGAACTTCTGGGCGACGTGGTGCCCGCCCTGTCGCGCCGAAATCCCAGACCTGATTGCCCTTCAGAAGAAATACCGGGACCGTCTCGTCGTCATCGGCGTCTCCGAAGACGACATTGCAGTCGACGAAGTCAAGCGCTTCGCCGCGGCGCAAGGCATGAACTATCCGGTGGTGATGACGACGCCCGCGATCCGAAAAGTCTTCCGCGCCGTGGTGGCCCTGCCCACGACCTTCGTCCTGGATCAGGATGGGCGCCTCGCCATGAAGCACGTCGGGATGCTGAACGCTGCCGGCACCGAGGCCGAAACCCGCGTGCTCGCCGGGCTCGACGTCACCACGAAAGTTGAGCGCATCGAGAGCTCCGACAAGGCCCGCATCGAGAGCGCCGCGGAGGCCAAGGCGATTCCCGGCATCGATCTGACGAAGCTGAGCGAGACGCAGAAGCGGGCCGTCGTGCAGGCGCTCATTGCCGAAGACTGCACCTGCGGCTGCGGCCTGACCCTGGCGGTGTGCCGCCTCGACGATCCCACGTGTCCGGTGAGTCTCCCGATGGCTCAGGAGATCGTGAAGAAGTATTCCGCCGAGCGCTAGTCCTTCGGCCGCTGGAAATCCCGCACGCGCAGCAGCATCGTGTCCGGATCGTTCTTGGAAGAGAGCGACGGATCCTTTTCAATGCGAAAGAAGATCTTGTTGTGCCCGCGCGTGACCGGCATGGCGAGCGTGGCCGCCTGGTTCCCGACCGTCACAGTCTCAGAGAATCCCCCGCCGGTTCGCATCGTCAGCCGGCAGCTCATCAGATCTGGTCGACTGGGACCCATGGCCAGATCAACCTGAAGACTCAGGAAGCCACTCCTCCGCGCGACGACCTCCATCTCCGCGTCGTCGTGGCCCACCCAGAAGGACGGCAGGTTCACCCCCTGCACAACGCCACTGGGCGCTGAGACTGAGATGAGCTGAAAATCCTTCCCCAAAAACCGGGGCGCCACCAGATCGATGACCCTATCAGAGACGCTCTTGAGGGACCCGTAGGCGGCCGGGTTGGCGCCCCTGAGATTGTCGTAATAGCCAGTAATACCGATGCCCGTGTTGAAGAAAACGGTCAAGGCGACAAGGAGAACAATCGCCGTCCGTTCGAAGATTCTGATTCGAGGATGGCCCTCCAATTGACGCTCGAGACCGATCATGACGATGCCCGCCGCCGTCATGAGGAAAGGAGAGAAGTCCACGACATATCGCATCGTCACGCCTGGGAACATGCTGAGAAACAGGACCTCGAGCGCGCCGATCGCGACAAGAACCAACGCGTAGACACAGAGCGTGCCCTCATAGGCAGACGCGTTTCCCCGTCGTGTTCCAGAGACCGTCAACCACCAGGAGACGGGGAGAAGCCCCAGAACAACAAGGATCGGTGTCGTCAGGAACAGTCCGGCGATTGGCTCCAGGAAAGAGCCTGGAGGCGGGAGCGCGTCAACTCCTATGACATGCGTGTAGGGAAAGGCCATGTTCACGTGAAACGACTGCCATAAGTAGAGATAGGAATAACTTGGAATACGGCTGATATCGAACTTCAGTTGCCGGACGTCCACGCCGGCCAGCTGATAGGACATGCCGAACTCGGTCCAGGAGTCGAACCGCAGATAGTTGTACAGACCCAGCAGGAACAGGACGGCCATGAACGGAAGAACAAGAGCGGCCATCCGACGGAGGGTACGTCGACGCTCCTCGCGGTCTCGATACTTCCACGTCCACGCCGGAACCGCCATCAACGGAGCCGCAAGGATCAGGTTTGGTCTGGCTCCAACGGCGAGGCCCAGGAAGAGGCTGCCGAGGCCCAATCTCCAGCAGGACACTCCTTCGCCGGATGTGCTGGACACCAGGAAATAGACGGCAGCAGCCCCGCAAAAGAAACCGCTCGAAATCGCCACTTCGTAGATGTCCGGACGTCTCAGGAGGAACGGAATGGCACCACCGAAACCCAGCATCAACACGGAGGCGTAGGAAACCCTGACGTCTCGCGTCGCGAAGAGCCTCCGCCTGACACACACGAGCGTCAACAACGAGAAGCACACGCCTCCAAAACTGAAGAGCGCAGCCGCGGCGTTCATAGGGAGATGGCCCGTCGTCAGGGCGCGGAACGGCAGAAACAGAAGGACCACGGGGGTGACACCGAAATAGAGGTAGTACTTTCCCTTATAAAGTGAAGCATCGTGGAGCCGGTACGGTGCGTTCGCATCTGGATCGTAGGGATCGGCCAGAGCCAGTAAGGCCGGATGCGGCGCCAACGGCAGACTCACGTGGCCAGCAGCAAAGGCATCAGCCAGTCCGTTGTAGTACGGGTTTGGTTGAGTTGTTCCGATCGCGAGGATTTTCCCTTGTCCGACCGTCCAGAGATAGAACCAGAAGATCAGCGCCAACAAGACACTCGCGACGGCATAGTGCGCCCATCGCGCGATCATGGTTGCAAGCGCCTTCGGGCCAGCGCAACTCGCTGCCAACCCCAGGCAGAACGATCCATGTTGAGCCTGAACAGCGCCTGATAGATTTCCATCGACACGGTCATGAGCCTGGCGGAGCCTGACCCGCCGTGGGTGGCTGAGGCAGCGTCCCGCACCAACGCCTTTCCCCGAGCGATCGTTGAGAGCTTGTAGAGATTGAAAAACGGGAAGCCGGCTCCGGTGACCGTCACGACGTCCAGACCGCTTCTGTCCAGGAGATCATGAAGCTCTTTGGTGGAGTAGTGCTTCCGATGCCCGATATGTCTGTCGTAGTGCGAGCGAGGACCTCCCGGAACCGTCACGACAAGGCTGCACCCCGGCCTCATGTAGCACTGGACGTTGACCAGCAGCTTCTCCGGCTCGTCCAGGTGTTCGAGGACTTCGGAACAGACCGCATGGGTGGCCCACTGCGTGTATTCGGGCGGCGGATCAGGTGCTTCGAGGAGCTGCAGTTCCAGAAAGACCGCCGTGGGAACCTTTCTTCGTGAGAGTTCCACGCCCACGCGGCTGAAATCCACTCCGAGGACTTCCGCATCCGGGTATGCGGTCTTCAGTTCTGCGGCAAAGTCGCCCTGCCCGCTCCCGATGTCGAGCACTCGCACCGGACGCGGGGCGTGTTCAAGGCCAAGTAGGCCGAAGATCAGCTTCCGGCGATAGAGCTGAGCCGGGTTCAGGCTCGCCGTCTCGGCGAAGGCATTCCAATGGTGATCCCAGTCGTCGACGGGGCGAAGTACATTCATGAAAGATTGATCGTTGCCATAGCGTCCCGGCATTTCTCCCAGAGCTGCATAGTAAGGAGGGCGTCTTCCGCAGAGCATGGGCGAATACGGTTCGACTCGCCGAAAAGCAGGGCCTCGATCTCCTTGGCAAAGACGTCGTCACCGTCGGTTTTCAGGACGTGCTCTTCGGAGTCTTTCTGACTTTTCCCTCCCATCCAGGCCCACCGCTTGCCACGGACGTATGTCTGCGTGCCGTAGCTGCGCCCTCGTCCGGCAACGATTCCGTATCCCTCGGTGCCACGGACATCCAACGAGAACGTGCTCTGCCAGCGGACGATCGACACCTGTAGATTGATCACATAGCCTGGTCCGTTGAGAAGGAGATGGCACTCTTCCTCGATGCCGGTTCTCCAGAAGCCGCGCCATGCCAGACCGGCATGGACTGCCAACTCCCCAGCCGAAATGATTCGGCACAGGTCAAGGAGGTGGATGCCAGGATCGATGAGACAACCCCCGCCTGCCTCTGCAAGGTTGAACTTCCAGCTGTCCCTCATGTCCGGGCTGCCGCCATGGCCCATGACCATGTTCACGGCGATCAATGGCCCAAACCAGCCTGACTGAATATCTCGCAGGAGAGCGGAGATTCCAGCAAAGAAGGGATAGTTGAAGCCAACCCAGAGCTGGCCCGGTACGGTCATGGCGTCAATCAGCCGCCTGGCTTCCACCACGCTTCTTCCCAGAGGCTTTTCGACGAGGACGGTAACGCCTGTCTTGAGCAGCGTCTCGGTGATCTCGACCGCGGCGCCGTGGGGCGTTGCAACAAACACCCACTGGGCGCCGGC
>JBGOTP010000090.1:0-14885 GCA_041476545.1 Vicinamibacteria bacterium
CAGTTAGAGCGGAATGTTGCCGTGCTTCTTCGGTGGGTTGCTGACCCGCTTGCCGTCCAGGTTCCTCAGCGCGGCAATCAGCTTGCGGCGCGTCTCACGAGGACGAATGATCTCGTCCAGATACCCACGCGATGCGGCGATGTAGGGATTCGCGAACTTCTCTCGAAACTCCCTCACTTTGTCAGCCCGCACCGACGGATCGGCGACCGTTTCCAGTTCGCGTTTGTACAAGATGTTGACAGCCCCTTCCGGCCCCATGACCGCAATCTCGGCTGTCGGCCACGCGTAGTTGAAGTCGGTGCGCAGGTGCTTGCTCGACATGACGCAGTACGCGCCGCCGTACGCCTTCCGCGTGATCACCGTGACCTTGGGCACCGTTGCCTCCGCGAAGGCAAAGAGCAGCTTGGCGCCATGTTTGATGATGCCGCCGTACTCCTGCACGGTCCCCGGCAGAAACCCCGGTACATCCTCGAACGTGACAAGCGGGACATTGAACGCGTCGCAGCAGCGGACAAATCGCGCGCCCTTCACGGACGCGTCGATGTCGAGCGTACCGGCCAGGACGGCTGGCTGATTGGCGACGATGCCGACGGCCCGGCCGTCCAGCCGGGCGAACCCGATAATCAGGTTGCGCGCGTAGTGCTCCTGCACCTCGAGGAAATGCCCGTCATCCGCAACGGCGTGAATCAGCTCGAGCATGTCGTACGGCTGGTTTGGCGACGCCGGCACGAGCCGGTCGAGCGCGGCATCTTCCCGATCGGGAGGGTCGCTCGTTGCCAGCCGTGGCGCATCTTCGAGGTTGTTCGACGGCAGATAGGAAAGCAGATCGCGAACGAGCGTGAGGCACTCCCGGTCGTCCTCGACGGCAAAATGCGCGACGCCGCTCGTCGCATTGTGTGTCACCGCCCCGCCGAGTTCCTCTTTGCTGACCTCCTCGTGCGTCACCGTCTTGAGCACATCAGGACCGGTCACGAACATATAGCTCGTGTTCCTGACCATGAGCGTGAAGTCGGTGATCGCCGGCGAGTAGACGGCGCCCCCCGCGCAGGGCCCCATGATGGCGGAAATTTGCGGCACAACACCCGAGGCCAGCGTGTTTCGCAAGAAAATATCGGCGTATCCGGCCAGCGAAACCACGCCCTCCTGAATGCGCGCACCGCCCGAATCATTCAATCCCACAATCGGCGAGCCGAGCTTCATGGCCAGATCCATGATCTTCACGATCTTGGCGGCGTTGGTCTCGGAGAGCGAGCCGCCAAAGACGGTGAAATCCTGCGCGAACGCAAAGACCTGACGGCCGTCCACGAGGCCATGACCGGCCACGACGCCGTCGCCTGGGACGATCTGATCCGCCATCCCGAAGTCGCGGCACCGGTGCGTGACCAGCTTGTCGAGCTCCTCGAACGTGCCGGGATCGAACAGCAGGTCGATTCGCTCCCGAGCGGTCAGCTTGCCCGCGGCGTGCTGGCGTTCCATCCGTTCCGGGCCGCCCCCAAGCTCGGCGCGACGCTCGAGGTCGTCGAGGGTCTCTTCTGGTTTCATCCTGTAGCTCTCAGCTCACGGCTACGCCTTCACCGTTTGGGACTTCTCCCAGTCCTTGAGAAACTTCTCGAGCCCGATATTGGTCAGCGGATGGTTGAACAGCTGATCAATCAGCGCCGGCGGACAGGTGCAGATGTCGGCGCCGATGCGTGCCGCCTCCACGATGTGAATCGGATGGCGGCAGCTTGCGACGAGCACCTCGGTTGCGAATTCGTAGTTGTCGTAGATGTCGACGATCTCCCGAATCAGGTCCATGCCGTTTGAGGCCAGGTCGTCAAGCCGTCCGACAAACGGGCTGACGAACGTCGCGCCGGCATTCGCCGCCAGAAGTGCCTGAGCGGCGGAAAACACGAGCGTGACGTTCACATGATGCCCCTCGCCCGACAGCGTCTTGCAGGCACGGATGCCGTCGCGCGTCAGCGGCACCTTGACCACCATGTGGGGATCGATCGCCGCGATGTCGTGCCCCTCGCGGACCATGCCGGCAAAGTCGGTCGCGACGACTTCGCCACTGACCGGCCCCTTGACGATATCGCAGATCCTCTTCAGGTTCGCGCGGTAGTCGCCCGGCTCCTTCGCCAGCAGCGACGGGTTCGTCGTGACGCCGTCGATGATGCCCACGAGGGCGAGTGTCTCGATATCCTTGATGTTCCCGCTATCGATGAACAGCTTCATACAGACTCCGCTTCAACAGGGTTGCTCAACGTGCCGATGCCTTCGACCGTGACCGTGACGACGTCGCCGTGAGCCATCGGTCCGATGCCCGATGGCGTGCCGGTGGAAATGACGTCACCCGGCTCGAGTGTCATGACGAACGTGATGAACTCGACGAGGTGCTCGATGCCGAAGATCAGCTGAGATGTCGAGGACGCCTGGCGTCGGATGCCGTTGACCCGCGTCTCAACGGCCCGTGGCGCCGCATCGGCGCCAACGGCAATACACGGCCCGATTGGCGCAAATGTGTCGAAGCCCTTGCAACGCGTGTACTGCGATTCCTTGTTCTGCAGATCGCGCGCCGTCACATCGTTGAGGCACGTGAGGCCGAAGATGAAGTCCCAGGCGTTCGCGCGAGTCACCCGATGCGCTCTCCGTCCGATCACGATGGCGAGTTCCCCTTCATAGTCGACGCGGCCAACGCCTGGTGGCAATCGGATGGGCGCACCCGGATCGAGAACCGCCGTGGAAGGCTTGATGAAGAGCAGGGGGTCGGCCGGGAGGGGTTTGCCGACCTCGGCGGCGTGATCCTTGTAGTTCAATCCGACACAGACAATCTTCGACGGCCGCACCGGCGCCAGCAGTCTCAAGGCGTCGAGGCCGCCCAGGACCCGCGGACCCAGACCGTACCCACCAAAGATGTCGCCGGACGCCGCAGTGGCCTGATGCAGCACGCCGCCCCGGTCCACGACAAAACCAAGTCTGCCGTCCTGCATGACGCGGTACAGACGATCCATCGCGCACATTCTAGCTGAAAGCTGAAAGCTGAGAGCCGACAGCTGAGGGCTGGGAGCTGTCAGCTCTCGGCTTTCAGCTCTCAGCTATCAACGTGCCGTCGCATCGACCCGTGTCGAGGCCGCGCTCACGTTGCCCGCGTTGTCAACAGCCTGTACGGCGTAGTAATACCGCGCGCCAGGTTGCACCGAGTCCATGAACGTCGTTTCCTGAATCGGCGCAGGCGTGAGTCTGGTCAGCACGTCGCCAGGAACGCCCCCCCTCAGGATCAGATAGCCCCTGAGATCTTTTTCCGTGTTCGGATCCCAGGTCAGGCTGACCGTGCCATCGGAGCCGACGGGGATGAGTCCCACCGGGGCGGCCGGGGGAAACGTGTCGACGGGCGTCACACAGGTTGAAGAACCTGCCTCACTCTCTTCGGACAGCCCGTCCCTGGTCTCCACCGACCCGATCGCGTAGCACTGGGTCACGCCCCACTCGACTCGCGGATCGACGAATCGCCGACCCGGCACCGGCGCACGGGTCAGCCGCGTTTCACGATCCCGTCCGGCCGAAGGCACCGACGCAATGCCGTACACATGGTAGGCCATGGTCGAGGCGGTCGCCTGATCGGAATCGGCGGCCGGCACGGGCATCCATGTCAGGGTGACGCTTGACTCGTCGTACGCGATCTCTGGCTTGGCGGGCGCGCGCGGCGGCGGACGGAGCGGCACGGCCACTCGCGGCGAGAGCACGCCCCTTCGCCCGCGTCGACTGACGGCCACTCCAACGTAGTACCGCAGCGACCCGTTGGACGACATCGTGGACGCGGGCGCCAGTGCGGACAAGTCCTCGCGCACACGGGCCCTCGCGCCCTGGTCCAGGCCGGACCCCTCAAGGGGATCCAGATCCGCGTCCGGCTCATCGGGTTGCGCGACCGCATTTGGATCGCGCGGTGACTTCACCGGGATACTGGCGACTCTCGTGCCGAGCTTCACCACCTGATCGTCGGTCAGGGTCGCAGGTCCGGTGAACGCATACACGTCCACGCGTTCGATATTCGCGGGACGCGTACCGTCCGTATTGGTGGCCGGAATGATGAACTGGAGATCGACGATGGCGGCGCGGCGTTCAGCGGTGAACTCCAGCGGCGCCACCGCGACCCGCACGAGCGGTGGGAGCGGAGGCCCTTTCTTGCCGCAGCTGCCCACCATCACCGCAGCCAGCAGGAGTAGGGCTCCCGACCCTTTGTTCACAGAATGTACCGCGACAGGTCTTCATTCTTCACGATGTCAGCCAGCATGCGGACGACATACGCCTCGTCGATCACCACACGCTTTTCGACGAGATCCGGACCCTCAAAAGAAATCTCATCCAGCAGCTTCTCCATGACCGTGTGCAACCGGCGGGCACCAATATTCTCGGTGCGCTCGTTGACAATCGTGGCGTAGTCCGCGATACGGTGAATCCCATCGTCTGTGAACACCAGTGAAATTCCCTCGGTTTCCATGAGGGCGATGTACTGCTTGACGAGGGCGCTGCGAGGCTCCGTGAGAATCCGGACGAATTCCTCCTTGCCAAGCGCGTCGAGTTCGACCCGGATAGGAAAGCGCCCCTGGAGTTCGGGAATGAGATCCGACGGCTTGGAGACGTGAAATGCACCAGCGGCGATAAACAGAATGTGATCGGTTCGCACCATCCCGTGCTTCGTATTCACGGTGGTGCCTTCGACGATTGGCAGGATATCGCGCTGGACGCCTTCGCGACTCACGTCTGGGCCGTGGCTCCCTTCCCGACCCGCGATCTTGTCGATTTCATCGATGAAGATGATGCCGGCCTGCTCGACGCGCTCGACGGCCGTGCGCGCCACGCTGTCCATGTCGATGAGCTTCTGCTGCTCCTCCTGCGCCAGATGCTCGAGCGCTTCGGGCACCTTCATGCGGCGTTTCTTCGTCTTGTTCTGAAAAAGGCCGGGCAGCATGTCCTTCAGATTGATGTCGACCTCTTCGACTGACGATCCGGCAATGATCTCGAGGGACGGGAACGACTTCTCGCGGACATCGACCTCGACGACCCGCGTATCGAGACGGCCGGTCCGCAACTGTTCGCGGAACCGTTCGCGCGTCTGGTGCTGCTGATCGCGCATGGCGGCCGGATCGTCGTCTGGCGCGACGGGACGCGTCGGCGGCAGCAGGATGTCGAGCAGTCGCTCTTCGGCGTTGTGCGCCGCCTTGCTGCGGACCTCCTCGAGCTGCTCCCCGCGCACCATGTCCACCCCGAGTTCGACGAGATCCCGGACCATCGACTCGACATCACGGCCGACATAGCCCACTTCCGTGAATTTCGAGGCTTCGACCTTCACGAAGGGCGACTGCGCGAGCCGGGCAAGCCGGCGGGCGATCTCGGTCTTGCCGACACCGGTCGGCCCGATCATCAGAATGTTCTTCGGCGCGATCTCTTCAGCCAGTTCCGGCGCCAGCTTCTGGCGTCGCGTGCGATTCCGCAGGGCAATCGCGACGGCACGTTTGGCCGCGGCCTGGCCGATCACGAACTTGTCCAGTTCCGAGACGATCTGTCTCGGCGTGAGCGCTTCGGTGGTCGTCTGCGTCGTCTGCGGCAGATAGATGGGCACGGAAGGTCCAGGCATTCAGCGAGTTGTCACAGCTCTTCGACCGTGAGGATGGCATTCGTATAGATACAGATCTGCCCGGCGATCAGCATCGCCCGCTCGGCAATCGCCCGTGCGTCGAGATCCGTGTTGGAGGCGAGCGCCTTGGCGGCCGCCAGGGCGTACGGCCCCCCCGATCCGATGGCCACAATTCCGTCGTCTGGTTCGATGAGATCGCCCGTCCCCGACAGGAGAAACGTTGCCGTCTTATCGAGAACAATCAGCATGGCCTCGAGGCGACGGAGGATGCGATCGCTCCGCCAGTCCTTCGCCAGTTCCACGGCGGATCGCTCGAGATTGCCACGGTACTGCTCGAGCTTCGATTCAAAACGCGCGAATAGGGCAAACGAATCGGCGGCTGACCCGGCAAATCCGGCCAGAATTCGATCGTTGTAGAGGCGCCGGATCTTCCGAGCGCTCTGCTTGACGACCGTCGAACCAAACGTCACTTGACCATCACCCGCCAGCACGGCACGATCACGATGACGCACGGCGAGAATCGTTGTACTGTGAAACATGAATTTCTGACTGTATCGGCCGACCGATCCGCGTGTCAAGAAAACGAGACGCGCGATGTGCTCGCCCGATGACAGCTCACGACCGAGTGAGAGACCGGCGCTCCCACCAGACCAAGTTTAGGCCAGTTCCTGGCCGGCCCATCTGGCAGTAAGGTTGCTGAGACGGCTCGGACTGGCGATCGGACAGGACACATGACACACAGACTGTTGAAGGGGACCGGGTGGACGCCGACGATCGTGGCGGTGCTGGCACTCGTCGCATCGCAGGGCGTGGCAGCTCAGCGCGCGGTGCCTCGTGGAAGTTCCAGCGGAGGAAGCCAGGGGTCGAGCCCGGCGCCGCAAGGCGGAGCACCCGCCCCTCCGGGCGCTCGGGCGCCATCTGCTCCCCGAGACAGCGGAGGCAGGGGCAGCGCGACGGCCTCGCCCCCGACCGATCCAGGATCGCGAGCTGGAAGCGGTACCGCCGGTGCCGGCGCCGCAAGCGGAGGCTCCGGTGCGGCTCCCGACGGACGACGGCCGCGCGACGGCAGCGGCGGAAGCGGCGCCAGTGGTACTGCTGTGGCGCGCACTGCACCTCCGCGCCCGGGCAACGTCAGACGCCCCCCGGTAATCTATGCTCCCGTCGGTTACTACCCGTGGGGATACGGTGGTTTCGGATTCGGCGGGTACTATGGCGGCGGGTACTATGGCGGCCTGTACGATCCATGGGGATACGACAATCCTTGGAACTACGCCGTCGGGTACGACGATGACGGCGCCCTCAGGCTGAAAATCAGCCCAAGTCGCGCGTCCGTCTTCGTCGATGGTTACTACGCCGGGCGCGTCGAGGATTTCGACGGTGTCTTTCAGCGCCTTCATGTGGAGGCTGGTCCCCACCGAATCGAAGTCCGCGCAGACGGATTCGAACCGCTGTTCTTCGATGTGCGTGTTCTTCCCAACAGCACTGTGACATACAGAGGGGAGCTGAAGCGATACTGACGTCATTTACTCCTGGCCGCGCCC
Source organism: Vicinamibacteria bacterium (assembly GCA_041476545.1). Lineage (GTDB taxonomy): Bacteria > Acidobacteriota > Vicinamibacteria > Vicinamibacterales > CAVVIG01 > JBGOTP01. Next base: position 7,159 of record JBGOTP010000090.1, read on the forward strand.
CGGCAGATTTTGCGCCTGTTTCATCCACCAATAGACCGGGATGCCCATCGCGATAATGACGAGGCCCGCAACAGACGTCCGCGGGTTGCTCCAGATCTGGTTGACGACAATCACGATGCTCGCTGCCACGAAGACCGCCGGCGCCCACGGGTAGCCCCACGCCCGGAACGACGGCGGAACCTCCGGTTCGCGGCGCCGCAGGACGAAGACAGCTGCGACCGCCAGTCCGGAAAACAGCACAATCGCGAATCCGGTATAGCTCACCAGTTCCGACAGCGTGCCCGAGAGCACAAGGACGCCGCTCCACACCGTTTGCGCCACAATCGCCGCAGTCGGCGCCCGGAAACGCGGATGGATCCGCGTAAGAGCGCTGGGGAAGAGTCCGTCGCGGGCCATTGCAAAATAGACGCGGGGGCCCGCAAGAACCATCGCACTGATGCTCGCCGCGATGCTCACGATGGTGAACGCCGCGATGGGATAGCCCACTCCGTTGCCGAAGAGACGATCCGCCACCGTGTCGACTAACGTGCCTGTCACCGCCCCGAGGACCGGCGCCGGCAGTGCGTAGAGGTACAGCGCATTGAGGCCGAGATAGATGACGATGACAGCAGATGTCCCCAGGCCGAGCGCGAGGGGAACGTTCCGTTCCGGCGATCGCACTTCTTCAGCCACGTAGGCCGCCGCGTTCCATCCCGAATAGGTGAACATCACGGGGATGAGCGCCAGGAACAGCCCTGTGGCGCCAGGCCCACGCGTTGCGACCACCTGCGCCGCCAAAGGCGCCGCCCCGTGATGGCCAAGGCTGAATCCGAGGACCACGAACAGAACGAGCGCCGAGACTTTCACGCCAGCAAGGATGTTCTGCAAGACCCGTCCAGGGCCAAGACCACGGACATGGACGATGGTCAGGCCCGTGAGGAGGGCCAGCGCCACGAGCGTCTTTTGCGACACGACGAGCGGAACGATCGGAATAGGAAGGGTCACGAGTGGCGTCGCGTCCCCGGCGGCCGGCAAGATGCGACCCACGTACTCGGCAAGGGCGACGGAACTGGCCGCAATCGCTCCCGAGAAGCCGGCGACAAAGGACGTCCATCCGGTCAGGAAGCCCGCGAGCGGTCCGTACGCCTCCCGCAGGTAGACGTACTCACCGCCGGCGCGTGGCCGCAGCGCCGCAAGTTCCGCGTAGGCCATCGCTCCGGCAAACGCCAGCGCACCTCCCGCAAGCCAGACGAGCAGAATGCCTCGCTCATCGGGAACAAACCGCGCGACGAGCACGGGAACGAAAAAGATTCCGCCGCCGATGACGTTCGAAACAACGATGGCCGCGGCGTCGATGGGGCCGAGTCTTCGATCGAGCGAGGCGCCGCGTCGCTCGCTCACGCGAACAGCAGGGTCATGGCGTCACCAGGCGGCGTTCGACGGGGTGTTCGGCAATGCGCGTCCACTGAACCGGGCCGTACTTGGCAGCCAACTCGACCTTGGCATCGACGAAGTACGCGTTCTTGAGCATCTCTGCACGCGGTTCCAAACCGGTGTAGCCGAGCGTGGACTGGAGCGTAATGACTTTGGACGTCGCGCCGGGCGCCAGCCCCTCGGACTGCGCGACGATGGCGTACCCGCTGCCCCACTCATCCTTCTGGCCGGCCTTACGGAACACGGCGTTGACCTGGAGCGCGACCAGCGATTGATCCGACACGTTCTTCAGCTTGAAGGTGATGGAGGGCAACAGCCTGTTCTGGCCATTGACGATGCCCCCGTCAATCAATCCTGTGGAGACATCCAGGACCTGGAGGCCCTTGGTGAGATCGACCGCCGGCCCGCACCCGGCGCAGGCCATCGACAGCAGGACCAGCAGCCCAATCGCGCGCATGAGTCGTATTCTAAAACACTTTGATCAGGACGCGTTTGCGTGCCTCTTCGCGCGAAATCTGCCGGGCCAGCAACCCGATGAGATCCTCTCCCCGCACGCTGATTTGAATCGTCGGGGACTCGGTATCGGCCGGGCTCAAACGCGAGGCCCCCTCCTTGCCGCGCGCAGCGACGGTGAACCAGTCCTTCGGATCGAGGCGCAGACCGCTGCTGTGATCGAGTATGGCCTCGATAAGGGCTTCCGAGACCTGAGCGCGATAGACCCCCTGCGGATTGCTCAGGATGGGATCCATCGGGACAGCCTGCGTCCTATCGACGGAGGTGGACGCGGCCGCCCCGGTGAGAGACTGACCAACCGCCAGCGTGGCGGCGCCCGGCGACAACGAAGACATCAGGCCGCTCGGTGCCAGCTGCATCTCGATCCGCTGAAGGGCTTGCCGGTCGTTCGCATTGCCGCTGGACTCGACCAATGCGCGAATCGCGCGCAACGCGCTATCGCGTCCGAGATCGTTCTGATCGAGCGTGCGGATAATCCAAGGCGTTGTCTCCTCCAGATCCGGCATATCGATATAGAAGAACACGCCATATTCCGGAAGGCGGATGCCACGCACGCGCACTTCGTCACTGAGCAGCATGTCGCCCGGCACGACGGTCCGTGCGAGATCGCGCGTCAGCTTGGCTCCGTGCTCCGCGGCACGCTGGAGAATCCCCTCCATGAGGCCAATCTGATACCGATCCTCCAGCGCCAATGCCGCCGACTGGGACGAATCACGACGGAGCGGCGTCTGCGCACGGGCAGGCGTCAACGTTCCCACCACCAAACCACTCGTTATCAGCGCAACAATCTTCTTCATGGCCATCCCCTAAGTCCCCAGCTCTCTCTTCCCCACGGCCTGATGAACTACGGATTCTTCACAAGCCTCGCCACTACCGTTGAAACACTGTGCATATCGTCGCGCTGCCGCGCCAGTTCGCTCCGGGTGTTGTTCTGGAGCGCGGAAAGGATACGGTCAATCTTGACCAAATCGGCCGTACGCTGCGTCCCGACATCCTGGTACACGCTGGCGATACGCAAGGCGAGCTCGTTCTGCTGCTTCCGCTCGCTGTCGGCAATGAGCGCGCGCACCAGGCTGACAGTCGGGCTGGCGGCCGCCCCTGCCTCGACCTCATGCCGCAGCTGACGCTCGAGCGCGATCAGATCCGCCTTCGAGACAGACGGCTCCGGGGTCGATGCGGCAGCGATCGGCGGCGCACTCGCCGGCGCGGCGACAACCCTGGCTTCGTTGGCCGGAGCGGACCATCCCGTGCGGATCGACAGTCCGTCGGCGTTGTATCTGATGTTCAGGTTTGCCGCTCCCGCCGCCACGCCGAGGAAAAGCACCGCTGCGGCGACCTGCATCCAGGCCGGCACGTCGCGCAGCGTCGCCCAGACTCGCGCCGCCACGGTCGAGCGCCGCACATTCGGCTGAGCGAATGCCCGCGTCGGCTCCGGCGGCGCCCATTCCGCCAAGCGGCTACGGACACTGGCAAACCCGGCCAGCTCCGCGCGGCACACACCGCACGCCGCGACATGCGCTCCGAACGCCGCGCGATCGGCCGGCGCCATATCGTCGTAGAGATACGCGACGAGCGTTTCGTCTCGATTACCTGGATACGCACAAACCATCTCAGTCATGACATTCCCTCGCCCATGTCACCGCGCTTTGCCAACTCACGCCGAACGACGACGAGTCCCTGGTACAGCCGTGTCTTGACAGTACTCAGCGGACACCCCACGAGGTCGGCGATCTCCTGAAACGTCAAGCCGTGGTATTCCTTCAGAATAATGGCCGTTCGCTGCTCTTCGGGCAACGTCGCCATGACCTGTTCGACGATCCGCATGAGCGCCCGGCGCCCGATCAGGTCCTCGATGGACTCGGACGGCTCCGCTTGGGCCGCAAGCTCCATCAGGTCAACATTCTCTGGGGGCTGCACGACTGGTGCGCGACGTTCCCGACGCATCCAGTCTCGGCACAGGTTGAGCGCGATGCGGTACAACCACGATGAGAACTTCGCTTGTCCACGGAAACCGGGCAAGGCGCGAAACGCGCGGAGGAACGTCTCCTGGCACACATCGCGGGCATCCTCCTCGCGACCGATCGTGCGGTACGCCAGGGCATAGATCGGCCGCTCCCATCGCAAGATGAGCTGATTGAAGCTCTCGGCGTCGCCGCGAATCGATCGCGCGACGAGCTCTTCGTCCGTCGACGTCATGCGGAGGCGGCGGGCCCTCGTTTCTCAGTGAATTAGACGGCCGGGATCGCCTGACAGTCGGTACAGGCGAGCGCCTTGACTCATTATATCGGCCGACCGGCGTAAGTCTTTTCTGTTCCGGTTGTTACCGCTGCCAGGAACGGCAAGGCGTCGACACTGGTTCACTTGGCCGGTTCGGCGGTTCGCGCTACAATCCGCCCTACGCCTCGCTCCCCATTGCACAACTGATGCCCCGCGACGCAGGAACTCGACGTTTGACGCGCGCCAACACGGGCGCTCTGGCGAGGCAGGAACCAGCCATTCAGGCGACCACCAGCCCGGCCCTGATTGCGCTTCTTGCGCACACGCCTCGACTCATCGACCTGCTGCCTCACCTTCATCAGCACGCGCTCGACGCGACTGGTGGGGTCTGCTCGCTGCTGTTTGAACTCAACCCTCGGAATGGCATTTTGCAGGCGACGTCGGGCTTTGGACTCGACGAACTGAGCACTGACCCCTGGAGACCGGGTCCGGCTGAACAGGCGCTCATCGTGGATGTCTTCTCGCGCCGGACGCCTACGCTCGTCGCGGATCTCGACCGGCAAATGCCGGATCTATCGGCTCGACTGGGCATGCCGGCGGCCCTGTTGATCGCGCTCTCGCAGGGCCCTGTCCGCGTCGGTCTCCTGGCAATCGGGCTGCTCGCCGCTCCGACCGCTCCGTCCGGGGAATCCGGGCACCCGGTCAGGGATGACGCGAGTGAAGTCGCGGACGCATTCCTGGCGACGCTCGAACTCTTCCGCCTTCGGCAAAGGGACGAGCTGCAGCGCGATCTCCGAGAGCTCCTCGACGAGTTTGGAGCCAACCTGTCGTCGACGCTCAACCTCGCGGCCGGCCTCGACGTCTTCTGCCACGGAGCAAACCGGCTGTTCGGCGCGGATCGCACGTCGGCATGGCTTCACGACCGTCGTGGGCGGAGCCTCGTATTGCAGGCATCCTCCGATTCGGAGCACGTGTTGAGCGGCGCGCGGGTGAGCGTCGACGACACACTGGCGCCGGCGGCGGCGGCCATGCGGCGTGCGCGGGCGGAGATCACACCGACGGCGGGCGATGTCCCGACGAGCACCGTCACGGTGCCACTCAGGGGCTGTCGTCGCGCGTTGGGCACCATCGTTTTCGACGGCGTGCGTGTTGAGACCGGGGGCGAGTTGGATCTCCTCGACCGCGCCGATGAACTCGGGCGTCAGCTCTCGAGTGCCGTCGAGAACATGCAGCTGCTCGAGGATGTCCGGCAGTCGCATCGTGAGCTCGAGAATGCCTTCAATTCCATTTCTCATCTCGTCGTTGTCTCCGACCGCCGCGGTCTCATCGTCCATGTCAACGAAGCCTTTGCGAGCCGTCTGAATCAGACACGCGATCAGCTGCTCAACCGCCCACTGGCGGACTGCATCGGCCCGGAGCTTGGCGCCTGGCTCGCGGCACAGGACCAGTCGCCCGTGCGGCCAGACGGCGAAACCGCTGCCACGTGCGAGATCGTCGATCCCGTGCTGAACGGGCCGTTCATGGTCACCGCCACCGACCTCCTCGACCAGGAACGGCAGCGGGTGGGCTCGGTGTTGGTCGCGCGCGATATGACGCCCGAGGCGAAGCTGGAGGCCGAGCGGGAGGAACTGCGGCACAAACTGATGCAATCGGAAAAACTCGTCGCGCTCGGCCGATTCGTCGCCGGCATCGCGCACGAACTGAACAATCCGCTCCAGGGAGTGCTCGGACATCTCGAACTCCTCCGCGCGACAGGCGCCTTCCCCAAGCAGCTCCGCCGCGAGGTGCAGACAATCTATCGGGAGGCCGATCGCGCGGCGAAGATTGTGCGGAACTTACTGGTGTTCACTGGATCGCGGCGGCTGGCCCGCCGGGCGGTGAGCTTGAACACGCTGTTGCAGAAGGTGGTCGCCCTGCGCGTCTCCACGTGGCGCGCGCTCGACATCGAAGTCGTGCGACACTATGCGGAACAGCTGCCTCGCGTGCCGAGCGATCCGCTCCTGCTCCACCAGGTGTTTCTCAACATCGTGATGAACGCGGAGCAGGCCATCGCGGCCACGGGCCGGCCCGGGCGAATCGAAATTACGACGCGCGTGGCGGACGATCGCATCCTCATCGCCGTGCGCGACACAGGAGACGGGATTCCGCCCGATGCACTCGGCCGAATCTTTGAGCCGTTCTACACCACAAAAGACGTGGGCAAGGGGACCGGCCTGGGGCTGGCCATCGCCTTTGGCATCGTCCAGGAACATGGTGGCCATATCGCCGCCGCGAATCACCCGGATGGTGGCGCGGTGTTCACGGTCGAACTGCCGGCCCACCGGCAACGGGACGCGAAGGCATGATTGACGAAATGTTTCTGACGACCGAGGAGGTGCTCGAATACCTCCAGGTCAACCTGCGGACGGTCTACCGCCTGATCAAGGCCGGCAAGATTCCCGCGGTGCGCGTGGGACGCCAGTGGCGTTTCCGCAAACGGGACATTGACGCATGGCTCGACAGCCAGCGACCGCGTGGCGGGCGCACGGCCTCGGCGCAGGCGGCGTCTCCCTCACGCCCAGGACCCGGCGCGACCCGGCCGCGAGTGCTCGTGGTAGACGACGAGGCGAGCATCCGCGACCTCCTGGCCAAGACGCTGGCGCTGGCGGAGTACGACGTTGACGTCGCGCCCGACGGCCGGTCAGCACTCGAGCGCCTGCGGATGTACACCTACGACCTGCTGATCGCGGATCTCAAGATGCCCGGCGTGGACGGCCTGACGGTCATCCGCGAGGCGAAGCGCTACAAAGCCGATCTCCCGGTGATCATCATCACCGGATTTTCCACGGAGTCGAGCGCCATCGAAGCCGTCAATCTTGGTGTCGCGGGGTACCTCACGAAGCCATTCCGCGTTCCGCAGGTGCTCGCCGCGGCAGCCAAAGCCCTCGGTGAGTAGGTCCGGCCACCCGGTCGGGCACGTCTCCCATGATTCAGTTGTCCGACCTCACTAAAACTTTCGGCGATCGCGTTCTGCTGGATCACGTCACCTGGCAGATCGCGGCGCGAGAGCGCGTGGGCCTGTGCGGTCCGAACGGCGCTGGGAAGACGACCCTCCTTCGATTGATGGCGGGGCTCGACGAGCCCGATTCGGGTGCCGTCCTGAAGCCGGCAGCCCTCACCGTCGGGTACCTGCCGCAGGACGGCCTGTCACACGCCGGCAAGACCGTGTTTGCCGAAGCCAGTAGCGCCTTCGGCGACTTGCTCGCGATGAAAGAGGAAATGCACAGCCTGGAGGAGCGGCTGGGCGACCTATCGATTCCGGAGTCAGAACACGAGGCGATGCTGTCGCGCTACAGCGATCTGCAGGATCGCTTCCGCCTGGGCGACGGGTACAGCATCGATCTGAAAGCGGCCACGGTGCTTCACGGACTGGGCTTCACAACCGCGGAGTTCGATCGCCGCACGGAGACCTTTTCCGGCGGCTGGCAGATGCGGATTGCCCTGGCCAAACTGCTGCTTGGACAGCCGAACCTCCTGCTGCTCGACGAACCGACCAACCATCTCGATCTCGAGGCGCGCAATTGGCTCGAGGAGTACCTCAACGC
>JBGOTP010000091.1:0-14791 GCA_041476545.1 Vicinamibacteria bacterium
GGAAAGATGGCATATCCGGCGGCGCTGGCCACCTCTCCGGCGAGGCTGGCGTCGTGCTTGACCAGTGACGCGACTGCATCGTTCGCCTGCTGCGTGAGGGTGCTCCGCTCGTCGGCGAAGCCTGACGTAAGGTTGCCCGCACCGATCACGGCAACAGTCACAAGCAGTCCAAGCCACGGCGCGAAAGCACGACGACGACGGTCACAACGTGCGGCGTGATTCAAGGAACACCCCCTGCGACGCATACGGGCTATTTCACTGGCTCGATCCTGAGCACGGCGCCGTCGTCTTCCTCGGTCAGCAGGTAGATTAGTCCGTCCGGTCCCTGGCGGACGTCCCGGACGCGTTGATGGAAATCCTGGAGGATGGTTTCGCGACGCAGTTCCCACAGCTTGTCGTTGAAGACGACGCGCTCGATGGCGCCGGTGCCGGGAACCCGGCCCCGCTGGATGCTACCGACGAAGATGTTGCCCTTCCAGTCCGGGAACTTGTCGCCCGTATAAAAGAGCATGCCCGACGGCGTGATACCCGGGTTCCAGGTAATCAGCGAGGGTTCGATCCCCTCGCCCGGGGGCAACATCGGCGAGCCGTCGTTGTCGCGGCCGTAGCCGTAGGTGGGCCAGCCGTAGTTGGCTCCCGGCTTGAGGATGTTGATCTTGTCGCCGCCAAGGGGCCCGAGCTCGCCTTCCCAAATCTGGCCTGTCGGCGGATACACGGCAATCCCGTGGTGATCGCGATGACCGATCGTGTAAATCTCCGGCCGGCTCCCGGTTTTTCCGACAAACGGATTGTCGCCCCCCGCCATGGAGACTGACCCAAGTGCCATAGCGGACGCCTACGGCGTAATGACAATTCGTCCAAGCGTTGGGATCGAAGAGTGCGCGGATGAGATGAATTCTAGTCGAGAATCCGCCGAGGAATCAGCCGGTTCAGATATGATCCTCCGGCGACATGACGGTGATCGACCATACGCATCCTCGCGAAGGCGAGCCGCGAACGTTGGCGGCGAGGAACCGGCTGGCCGCGCCGATCGCCTGGTCCGCTGCGCTGGCCGTGGCGGCGATTGCCCTCGTTCTCGTGAAGTTCGACAGTCAGGATCCCGATTCGCACGCCTACGCGCTCGTCAGCGCGCGACTAGCCCGCCTGCCTGTTCGCGTCTGGATCGCGCCGGAGTGGTGGGGACTGGGGGGCCACGAAGGACTGTTCCGCGAGCATCCCATCGGGGTCTTCATTCTGCCGGCGCTCCTCGGAAAGCTTGGCGTTCCTCCGGTGCAGGCGGCATACGTGGTTGGCGCCGCGCTATCGATGGCCGCCTTGCTTCTGCTTCGACGAGTCGCCGCCATGGTCGTCGGAGAACACGCGTCGGCGGCCGTTCCATGGGTGGCGCTGATTCTGCCGGTCGCGTTCATCAATCGGATTCGCGCGACTCAGGAATACCCGGTCCTCGTCCTCCTCCTTCTGGCCGTCTATGCGACCCAGAAGTCACGCACGTCGACCGCGTGGGTCGCCGTTCTGATGCTGGCCACCTGTGCCGCGATGCTCGTGAAGGGCATCTTCGTCGTGTTCGTGCCGATTGTCTGCGGCCTGTGGCTCGTCTGTATCGGCGACGACCGGCGCGGCGACCTGCGAGCGTGGCTCGGCCTTGGTCTGAGCGTGGCGGCCGCTGTGCTGTGTGCGCTCGCGTACGAAGGCGTGTATCGTCGAGTGACTGGCGACTCGTTTCTCGACTATTACCTGCCCTATCGACTGGGCCAGATCTCCACCGCCCATCAGCCCGCCACGACGCTTCTCGCACACAAGCTGGACAACGTGGCGTGGTACTCGGTCCGTCTTCTCTGGTTCGGTTTTCCAGGTCCGCTTGCGCTCCTCGTCTCCGCGGTTGTGCCGATGCGCGCGGGTGGCGAGCGCGTCGCTCGTCGAGACCTGCAGGGGCTGTGCTTCGCCATCGCCACCGCGGCTGCCTACATTGCCGTGATGAGCCTGGGATCCACCAGGGCCGAACGATTCATCCTGCCAGCGTACTTCTCCCTCGGCATCGCCGGTAGCCTGGTGGCGAGACGGCGATGGGGCGCGGCGCTCGGTCTTTCCGACCGGCTCGCCGGGCTGCGCCCCCATGTCCTTGCCCTGGCGTGGTTGCTGCTCTTTCTGGCGGCGCTTCCACTCGAACTGCTGGCGCCGTATGTCAAGTTCCGGTAGTACGCCGCCTGCTAGAATCCATCCACCATGAACGGGAAACATCTGATCCTCGCGTTCGCGATTGCGTCGGCGATGCTCGACACGCCCGGCGGTCTCCACGCCGCGGGCGCCGCCGACTGGCTGCAGTGGGGCGGCCCGAACCGCAACTTCATGGTGGAGTCAACGGACCTCGCCTCGAGCTGGCCGGCGGGCGGGCCCAGGCGGCTGTGGACGCGTCCGCTCGGCGAGGGTCACTCGTCGATACTCGCCGAAGGCGGACGGATCTACACGATGTACCGTCCGCTCGGGCTGTCAATGGCGCGAGGCCAGGAGGAGGTCGTCGCCGCGCTCGACGCCGCGACCGGCAAGACGGTGTGGGAATTCCGATATCCGGCGCCGCTCGATGGACTGGATTTTTCGCAGGGCGCCGGCCCCCATTCCACGCCGCTCATCGTCGCGAACCGCATCTATGCGACGAGCACGAGGAGGGAGCTGTTCGCGCTCGACAAGTCCACCGGCCAGCGCGTCTGGTCGCACGACTTCATGAAGGAGTACAACGCGCCGGCGCCCGGTCGCGGATATACGTGCAGCCCGCTCGTGTACGAGGGCACGGTCATCGTCACGGTCGGAGGTGCGGCGCAGGCGATTGCCGCGTTCAACCAGCAGACCGGCGCACTCGTATGGAAGGCGGGCAACTTCGAAGTGGCCCCGGCCTCGCCCATTCTGATCGACGTTGACGGCCAGCAGCAACTGGTGCTGTTTGCCGGCGAGCGCGTGGCCGGACTCGATCCGGCGAGCGGCCGGGAGCTCTGGAACGTGCCGCACAAGACCGACTGGGGGCTGAACATCAGCACGCCGGTGTGGTCGCCGGCGGATCATCTGCTGTTTGTGTCGTCCGCCTACGGCACCGGCAGCCGCGCGATTGAGCTGCGACAGGCGGCGGGCAAGACCACGGTCGCCCAGAAATGGTCCAACAACCGGATGCGCGTGCACATCGGCACCGTCATCCACGTCGGCGATTTCGTCTACGGAGCGAGCGGCGACTTCGGGCCGTCGTTCCTCACGGCCGTCAACCTCAAGACGGGCGCGATCGCGTGGCAGGACCGCAGCTTTTCGCGCGCGCAGCTGGTGTACGCCGGCGGCAAGCTCGTCATCCTCGACGAGGACGGCCATCTCGGCCTGGCCACCGTGACGCCGCAGGGAATGAAGGTGCTCGCGCGCGCCGAAGTGCTCGCGAACCTCTCGTGGACCCCGCCCACGCTGGCGGGCACGACGCTCTACGTGCGCGACAGGAAGATGATCGCGGCATTCGCGCTCGGCCAGTAAGCAACGCTGAGAAACCAGCGACTCCGAGGGAGAGAGCGCGCCACCTGAGTTACCCGTGTTCTCGATAGACGGAGGCCTCCTTGAAGAACGTCAAGAACGTGAAGAACATCAAGATCGTCAAGCTGCTGGGCTGTGCGATGTCAGTCCTGCTGGCCGCTGCCCTGTCTGCGCAGGAGCGCGTTCCCGAGATCCCCTTCGAATCGGTCCCGAACTTCCTGAAGCTTCCAGCGGGGATGAATTTCGGCGAGGTTCCCGGCGTGGCCGTCAATTCGCACGGCCACGTCTTCGTGTTCACGCGATCGAATAGCGCCAGTGGTCCCGCCTACGCGCCAGCGGCGGCGCAGTTGCTGGAGTTCGGGCCGAAAGGCGAGTTCCTGCGAGAAATCGGCAAGGGACTCTACGCCTGGTCGTTTGCCCACAGCGTGCGCATCGACAAGGACGACAACATCTGGGCGATCGACAAAGGCTCGGACATGATCGTCAAGTTCAATCCTGCGGGGCAGGTCGTCTGGGTGTTCGGCCGGCGGAAGGAATCGGCGGACGCGGAGACCAAGCCCTGGGAGAACGTCACGCCCCCGCTGCCCGCGATCGACGGGCTGTTCCGGCAGCCGACCGACGTCGCCTGGGACTCGCAGGGGAACATCTATATCAGCGACGGGTATGTGAACTCGCGGGTCGCCAAGTACGACCGCCACGGCGACTGGGTGAAATCCTGGGGCGAGCGCGGGACAGGGCCCGGGCAGTTCCGTTTGCCACACGCGATTGCCGTGGACCGCAACGACAACGTGTATGTGGGCGATCGCTCGAACAGGCGCATTCAGATCTTCAACACGGACGGGACATTCCTGCGCATGTTCACGATTGACGTGCCCCCCGATCCTGGCACTCGGGCGGTGAACGGCAATACTCCCACCGGCGCGCGTCTCGCCGCGGTCGTCGGCGCGCCCAACTCGATCTGCATCACACCGGCGCCCGGCCAGGTGCTGTTTGTCGGTGAAACCACGTATCCCGGCCGCATCTTCAAGGTCTCGCTCGAAGGGAAGGTGCTCGGCGTGATCGGGCGGTCCGGCCGGGAGTTGAAGCAGTTCTCCGGCGCCCACGCACTGGCGTGTCCGTCCGAACACGAGATCTACGTCGCGGAGACCTCCAACTGGCGGGTCCAGAAACTCCTGCTCACGGCCGGGTTGCCGCCCTCGAGTGCCGTGCGCCGGTGAGAGTGCCTGTCTGATGTGTGCCGTTTTACTTTCGTCCCGGCGTGGGCGATACTGCCGGAGGCCCCATGCGCAAGAAGTGGATGCTCCCCTTCGTCCTCGTGGCCACGGTGGTGTCGGCCCAGAACCAGGCGCCCGCCGACGACATCTATCAGGCCGTGCGCACCAACGCCCTGCCGGCGCTTCGAAGCCTCATCGGCGCACAGGGCGTGAACACGCAGAACCGTGACGGGTACACGCCTCTCGTGCTGGCGACCGCGTTCGGATCGCTCGACGCGATGCAGCTGCTCGTCGACGGGGGCGCCGACGTCAACCTGCCGGCCGCGTCCGGCATCACGCCGCTACACGTGGCCGCTCGAGACGCTCGCAAAGTCCGTCTGCTCCTGGCGCGCGGGGCCAAGGTGAACGTGGCATCCCTTTCGTCGAGCACCCCGCTCATCGTCGCGGCGTCGACGAGCGGCGCCTCGGAGTCAATCAGGCAACTGCTGGATCATGGGGCCGACGTCAAGCCGGCCGATCGCAACGGCCTGACGGCCTTGCTGACTGCGACGCTTCTCAACGAGTCGGTGTCGGCGAAGATGATCCTCGAGGCCGGGGGCGATCCGCGCGCGAACGGTGGCGTGCTGGGCACTCCGCTCATGGCCGCGGCGATCAATGGGAACGCCGAGCTGACGCGCCTGTATCTCGAGCGGAAGGCCGACATCAACGCGGTCTCGGCGGACTCTGACGGAATTGTCAAGAACGGCCAGGTTCAGTTCGGCCGCGTGACCGCACTCCACATGGCCGCCGCGGGTCAGAGTCCCGAGGTCGTCAAACTGCTGCTCGATAGGGGCGCCACGGTGGACCCGCGCGACATCCGTGGCATGACGCCGCTCATGTTCGCCGTGAGCACCGACCATCCGGTCCCCGAGATCATCAAACTGCTTCGTGCTCGCGGGGCAGACCCGTTGGCCAAGTCCACGATCGGTGAAACGACGCTCGACTGGGCGCGCAAGTTCAACGATCCGGCCGTGCTCCGTGTGCTTGGTCTCGCGCATGCGACAGTCGCGGAGCCCGCGGGTAGCCTGGCGGAAGGGCCGCGCCTCGACGTGCGTTCGGCCGTTGAACACAGTCTGCCGCTGCTTCGAACGGCGTCTGCACGCGTGCAGTCTGACGGGGGCTGCGTGGCGTGCCATGCGCAGCCCTTGACGGCCATGGCGGCGACGCTCGCGGAAGGACGCGGGTGGCGGGCCGACGGCCCCATCACCGCGGGACCGCAGCAGGAGCTCAGTCTGGCGGGCGCCGCCACAAACTTGCTCCAACCGGTTTTCCAGGGCGGTTCGCCGGACGGCCAGACCTACGGCGGCCTGATGCTCGCCATTGAGCACGCGAACGCGAGCATGGCGACCGATGCGCTCGCCTACTATCTCGCGGCGATCCAGCACCGCGAAGGCAACTGGCACGGACGCGGGGTGACTCGCGCGCCAATGCAGGACGGCGACATCCCGCGCACCGTGTTCGCCGTGCGGGTGCTCGCCGAGTTTGCGACGCCGGCGCTCAAGGACGAGTTCGCGGATCGCATCGCGCGAGCCGTGAACTGGCTGAGCCGCCAGGCTCCAGCCGGCACGCAGGACCAGGCCATGCAGGTGCTGGGACTGGCGTGGGGTCATGCTGCCGCAGACACGCGCAAGGGGAGCGTCAAGGCGCTTGTCGCGTTACAGCGCCCGAACGGCGGGTGGGGACAAACACCGCATCTTGCAGCGGACGCCTACGCCACGGGCGAGGCGCTGTACGCGCTTCACGAGAGCGGCATCCCGGTGCCGGACACTGTCTTCGCCCGCGGGACGATGTTTTTGTTGCGAACGCAGCAGTCCGACGGGTCGTGGCACGTGGTCAACCGCGCGATGAAGCTTCAACCGTACTTCGAAAGCGGCTTCCCGTACGGCCACGATCAGTGGATCTCCCAAGCGGGAACGGCATGGGCCACGATGGCCCTGACTAGCATGCCCAGCATGCCTCAACCACCTGCCGTCGCCAGGAAGTAGCTTACCTCGCCGGATTTGTCGGCAGCGTCCGTCGTCCTTCCACAACCGGTGGAAAGTCTTTCACCTCGTCATACACTTCGGTGATGAAGCGATCCTTGCTCTGCTGCGTGTCGCCCTGCGTCGTCTTGTCGTAGGGCGCCGTGAGATCCGCGGCCAGCACGTCCTTCAACGACTTGCCCTGATCGCGCAGCGCTTTCACTTTCGCCAGGATGTCCACCAGCATGGCGCGATAGCCGAGGAGGTCGTTCTTCTTGACGAGCGTGCCATGACCCGGGATGAGCGTGGTGTCGGGACCGGCCAGCTTTTCGATGAGGTCCACCGCATCGAGCATGCCTTTGATCGAGCCACCATTGCCCTGATCCGCGAAGGGATAGCCGAAGTTGCGGTAGAAATCCTCGATGTAGATCACGTTGGCGTTGCGGAAGCGGACGATGGTGTCGCCGGCGGTGTGGGAGGGCATCATCGGAATGAAATCCACCGTTTCGCCGTTCATGTGGAACGTGACCGCGGGCTTGCCGGGTGCGGCCGGGTCGTAGTTATAGGTCACGACGGGAATGCCGGCCATGTCTTGCGCTGGCGCCGGCGTCGGCGCCGCCGGCTGACCATTGCCGCGTGCCGGGGGCTGGCCGCCGCGTGCCGGCGGACGGATCATCTCGCTCCGCAGATTTTCCTGCGCGAAGAGCACGGCCCCTTGCCTGACGAAGAACGCGTTGGCGCCGGTGTGGTCCGAATGCACATGCGTGTTCACCAGCACCTTGATGGGCGCGTCGGTGAACGACCGGATCGCCGCCAGCGTCTTCTCGGCCACCTGTCTGTTCTCGGTATCCACCATCAGGACGCCATCCGGCCCGAAGAGGGCCATGGCCCTGCCGCCGGACGCATCGGGGTGCGCTGGATCGAGGCCTTCCGATCCATGCAGCACAAAAAGATTCGGCGACATCTTCGCCGTCACCATGATCTGAATCTTGTCCCAGGGCGTCTGATAGCCGGCCGGAAACGTGAACGGACCCTTTCCCGGTGGGATGATCGTGATGGGATACTGCGCTCCCTGGGCGCGAACCCTGGCGGTAACGTCGGGAACGGCGCCAATGGCAAACATCCCGGCCATCGCGGCGACGCCCACTAACCACAATGCGTGTTTCTTCATGCAGCCCACTCCTATTTCTTCGTCAGCTCCTGGTACGTCCAGTCGGTGTAGCCAGCCGCAGGACCGCCTCGTCCGGCAGCTGGAGCCGCTGCCGGCGCCGCTCCCGCGGGAGCAGGCGGCGGGCTGTCGGGGATGGCCGCTTTGATCTCGTCGAGCGTCTTCCCTTGCTTCACCATCGCCTCGATCTTCGCGCGTTTGGCTTGGGTGGCCTTGAGCTTGGCCTGAATGTCGGCCTTGGTCTGCATCGGGCCGTGGCCGGGCACGAACGCGTCGGCGTCGAGCTTGACGATTTCGGTGACGTTCGTGATCCAGCCCGACGTCGATCCGTTTTTCTCCAGGTGAATGTTCGGGTTGTCGTCGGCGCGGTTGGCGGCGATGATGTCGCCCGTCGCCACCACTTTCAGGTCGGGGAAGAAGACCACCAGGTCGCCGCTCGTATGCGCGGGTGCCCAGTGATAGGCCTCCACCTTGACGCCTTCGATCGTCAGCGTCTCTCTCGTTCTCGTCGTGACCTGCGCAGGAAGGCGATCCGCCGGCGGCGCGCCACGGCCTCCGGCGGCGAGCGCGGTTTCCTGTTCCTTCTTGTTGTTCTCGTGCGCGATCACTTTCACGCCGTTGGGGAAACCGGCCAGCCCGTTCACGTGATCGCCGTCGCTGTGGGTGAGGAACACGGTCGTAATCGGCTTCGGCGTGATCTTCGCGACCTCCGCCACAAGCTGTCTCCCCTGGTCCGCGGTGGTCTTGGCATCCACGACAATCACGCCGTTGGTGCCGACCACGATGGTGCTGTTGCCGCCGCCGCCTTCCACTTCCCAGACATTGGGCTTCAGTTGCCGGCTCGTGAGCGGCGCTGCTGGCTGCTGCGCGAATGCGGCGATTGACGAGGCGACGAGTACCAGGAAGACCACTGGTTGAACACGAGGCGTATGGCTGAATCTCATGAAAATCGTCCTTTCGCGCAAGACAGTATCACGGCGCGACATCGACATGACGAACTCGACGCGGCCGGCGTTGTGCCCGGCTTTACGTGCCCGGTCCGGGAAATATTCGAGTGACGTGAGGGCCAGACCAGAGCCCTTTACGGAACGGATCGGTCGAAGCCGGGCGAATTGAACAGCGCCTGACTCGGCGATACACTCCAGCTGCCGCGCGGACGTGGTCATCGAGTCCATCGCGGGCGAGCCTGTCAACTGCGGAAGGAGGAAGCAAGATGGCAAAGTTTCTGATCCAGGGTTCATACACGGCGGAAGGTGCCAAGGGGCTGATCAAGGAGGGCGGAACCGGTCGAAGAGCCGCCGTCCAGAAGGCGCTCCAAGGCCTCGGTGGCAAAGTGGATTCCATGTACTACACGTTCGGTGCCGCCGATGTCATCGTGATCTGCGACATGCCGGACACGATCAGCGGACTCGCGCTCAGCCTGGCCGTCAACGCGTCTGGCGCCGTGCGGATCTCAACGACACCGCTCCTGTCCGTCGAAGACGTGGATGCGGCCTGCAAGAAAGCCGTCAACTACCGACCGGCTGGTTCCTAGTTACCGTGAGTGGTGGAGTCTATTCTTGGACCGAAGACACGGGCCAGCGCCAGCCCGCCGAGGGCCATGGCGATCAGCCCCAGCACTACGGCTGCGGCGCCACCGACGACGCCGTTGCCGGTGCCGGGCCCCCCGGTCGCGATGGCCAGATTGACCACGCCGTTGACCACGGCGATGAGTCCAGCTGACAGGGCCACGATGACTCCCAGTCGGCCGGAGGCGATGCCAAAGCGACCGGCCGGTCGGGCCAGAGCCAGCCCGCCGATGACGACGCCGACCAGCGCCAGCGCGGCCGCCGTGGTGGCCCAGAGTCGCCGGAGGGTCGGGCCATAAAGCGTGGTGTCGGCTGGTTCCGACACGTGCGCGGCGACCAGCACGACATGCACCAGCCCCCCCAACACTGCGGCTGCCGCCAGGGCGGCGAGAACAAGAGACTTTCTGTTACCTTCGGCTCGTCTCATTCGTCAGAGGTATGACGGAGCGGAGGGCGGGTACGTAACATGACCCAGGAGGACTGGCTCACCGAGCGGTTCGAAGAGAACCGGCCGCGGCTGCGCGGAGTGGCCTACCGCATGCTCGGTTCGCTGAGCGAGGCCGAAGACGCCGTGCAGGAGGCGTGGCTGCGGTTCAGCCGCAGCGACACGGCCACGGTCGACAACCTTGGTGGCTGGTTGACGACCGTCGTCTCGCGCGTGTGTCTGGACATGTTGCGCTCGCGGAAGTCACGGCGCGAAGAGCCGATGGGCGCGCAGGTCGCGGAGCCGAGCGTCATGCGTGGGGAGGGCGCCGATCCCGAAGGCGAGGCCATGCTCGCGGACTCGGTTGGCGTGGCGCTGCTTGTCGTGCTCAACACGCTGACGCCCGCCGAGCGCCTTGCGTTCGTCCTGCATGATCTGTTCGCCATGCCGTTCGACGAAATCGGTTCCATCGTGGGACGGTCGCCGGCCGCGGCAAAACAACTCGCGAGCCGCGCGCGTCGGCGCGTGCGCGGCTCGCCTGCGCCATCGGACGCCGGCCGGGCGCGTCAGCGCGAAGTGGTGGAAGCGTTCATGAGGGCGGCGCGCGGAGGCGACCTCGAGGGCCTCCTCGCTGTCCTCGATCCGGACGCTGTCATTCGGATCGACGCCGTGGCACGCTTCGACGGCGTCGTTCGCGTCGATGCCCCGGCAGCAGACGTCGGTAAGGCTCGGGAGATCAGTGGCGCCGCGACGTGGGCGCCACAGATGATCGCGCTCTCGCGAGGGCTACGATCCACACACTCGGCGCTGACCATGATCAATGGATCGGTCGGACTGATCCTCGCGCCGCGCGGCAAGCTCTTGCGGGCTCTGACCTTCACCTTCACGCATGACAAGGTCACGCGGCTCGAGGTCATTGCAGACCCTGCTCGCCTTCGCGAGCTTGACATCGCCATGCTCTAACTCAAGAGGCGGCTCGCGGCGGAACAATCGGAGGACCGCGTGATGAACGATACGCCCCGCATCTTCGGCGTGCACGGCGTGCGCTATCAGGTGACGGATGTCGCGCGGGCGGTCGCCTTCTACACGGACCATCTCGGCTTCAGGCCGGAACATCAGCACCTTCCGGCGTTTGCCAGCGTGTCACTCGGAGACTTCATGCTGCTGCTCAGCGGGCCAGGAGCATCGGGATCTCGTCCGATGCCCGGCGGCGAGTCCCAGCAGCCGGGCGGATGGAATCGAGTGGTCCTGCGCGTCGCGGATCTGCCGGCGCAGATCGACGCGCTGAAAAACGCGGGGGTCAAGTTTCGCAATCAGATGGAGGCTGGTCCCGGTGGCCGACAGGTCCAGATAGAAGATCCCGACGGCAATCCAATCGAGCTCTTCGAGCCCACTCACTAGACGGCCGATTGCTGACATCGCGAGTCGCGACCACATTCGAGCGCCGGACGGCCGGGATTTTGAAACAAACGACCACGATCGGTCCTCGGAAATTGCTGCCAAAGTCGACGAGTATCTGGCGACTGGCGTTCAGTTGACCCTCCGCCTGGCTCAATGGCGGCATCAGCCGGCAACCAGAGGGCGTCCAGAAGACTGGTCACATCAGTAGCAGAGAGCGCATTCGGATCGGCCGGCAGCTGAAGGTGGGCGCTGCCTGGCACCAGCGCTAGCGGCCGCGCGACACCCGAGAAGAGGGCCACGATCGCGACCAGGAGCGCGCGTATTCGAGGCAAATGCGGATTCACCTTAGAAGCATCATCGCACGGTATCCCGCGACCAGATCGGATCATCCGCGGCGAAAGCCGTGTGGAGCAGGCCGAGCAAATGATTCCGGTTGGCATCGGCGCCCAGCGCAGCCCGCGGCGGCGCCGGCGTCACCGCGGAGACATGAAAGACGCCGCGAACTTCAGCTGCGTCGTTCCGAAGTGAGCAGATAACCGCGCCTCAATCGCTTTCGCCAGGGCCAGGTCGCTAGGCGAACCCCTCCTTGATCCGGCGGGCCTGCCACACATGGCGACGTTCGTGCGCGAGGATCAGTGCGAATTCCTGACCGAGGCTGAATGTAATGAATCGTGTGACCGGAGTGGACACTCGGATCCTGGAGAGGTCGAGGCCCTCGGCGTTCTCGAGGCATGTTCTCCACTCGTCGTGCAGCGCAAGGAAATCCGCGGACAGTGCGTCGACTGCGAAGCGATCAGTTGAAGGTCGATAGACCTTCGGAGCCTTGAACTTCATTCTGACGGGCGCATCCATCGTGCGGACGAACCAGTTTCCAAGGAAGCCGTATCGAAATGGCTCCGGGCCGAACATCCTCTTCTCGCGGCCTTCGCGGATGGCGCGCTCGAGCAAGGGCAGCTCCGCGCGGCCGCTCACAATCAGATGACTGATGCACTGTCCAATGGACCACCGGTCGGAGCGGGGCTGCCAATTCAACTGCACGTCGATGCCGGCCAGCAGACCTCGTGCATCGAGCTCGATGGCATCCAGCTGCCGCCGGTAACTGTCGATGCTCATTTCCGGCGATCATAGCGCGGCCGCGTGGCCTCCACGGCCTTGAGCCGGAACGGTGCTCCGTGATGCGCGGAGGCAGCGCGTCGGCGCCGGCCATTCGACAACGGTCTTGCCACGCTGATAGCGTAATGGCGTGACGGTTCGTCATCGCCTGCGTGCCGTCCTATTGGTCGGCGTCCACCTGCTGCTCAGCGGCGTGGTGGCAGCCGCGTTCGTCCGGCAATTCGGGCAAGGCTGGCGTGCCATTGCCGCGCACAGCGTCGTGTTGGCCGAATGGGACGCGCTGCTCCTCGTCGTGCTGGGCACGCTCGTCGCCTTCCAACCGCGGCACCGCACCCGATGGGCCTGCCGGCTCCTTCCGGCCGCTACCTTCGCGTGCCAGATCTATCTCTACGCGCTGAACAGCGTCAGCAACATCTTCTGGGGCCGTAACATCACCGGCCATCTCGTCGCCGCGTTCGCCCCCACGATATTGTCGGGCAAGGAACCGTTTCCAATTGGCGCGGCAGGCATTGGCCTCTTCGCGTTCGGCACCATCGCCCTCGTGACAGCCGCGTCGCGATGGTGGGGCCCAGCGCTCGATGACGGCCTGCGGTCGTGGCTGCAAGATCCGCGTGGGGCCGGCGGTGCCGGACGGCGATTCTCTCCCGTGTTCGCTCTCTCCGCGATCGCGTCCGCCGCCACGATTTTCGTCCTCACGATGGTCTGGGGCATTCATCAGACCAACAATCTGCTCTGGAAGAACGAACTGGTCGTCAGCTTCTTTCGGCCCAACGGCTTTGCCTTCGAGCCGACGGCTCGACGCCGTGCGGTCGCCGAACACGACGCCATTTTGCGTGCCGCGTACCCGCAGCATGTGGCGGCCGCGCGGCGGAAGCACGTCGTGCTCATCATCGTCGACTCCCTGCGCGCCGATCACATGCAGGTCTACGGGTACCCGCGGCCCACGACGCCATTTCTGTCGAGCCTCGTTGAGAGCGGGCGAATGAAAAGAGTGGGCGACGCCTTCTCTACCTGTTCGGAGTCCTTGTGCGGCATCACCAGCACGTTGTCGGGGCGCGAGTTCCGCGATATCAGCGCGCGCGATTTCCAAATTCAGGACGTGCTCCGCGACGAGGGCTATCAGACCTGGTTTCTGCTGTCGGGCAATCACCGCGCCTGGAACGGACTCCCGCAGTTCTACCATGCAGACGCGGCCACGTTCTTCGACGGATCGCAGACCGAACGCTACACGATGGACGACGACCGCCTCGTGCTCGAAGGGCTCGAGCGCGTGCCGCCGGCCTCACCCGACCGGCCAGCATTTTTCTACATGCATCTGATGTCGACGCACTATCTGGGCGTGCAGCTCCCGGAGTCGCACCTCTTTACGCGCCCCGACGACCGCGTGAGTCCCGGCCTCGAGCCGTACAAGATCCTGGAGCGGCTCAACAAGCCAGACCGTTACGACGACAAGGTGCGGCAGGCCGACGACATCATTCGGCAGCTCTTCGACGCCCTGGCCGCCAAGCACTATCTCGATGACGCGGTGGTGGTCGTCACCGCGGATCATGGAGAAGGACTCGGCGAACGCCACTGGGCGCACGGCTGGGATCTGTACAACGAGGACATCCGGATCCCGCTGCTGCTGTACGATGCGCCCGCCACGACGTACAACAACCTGGCCTTCGCCACGCAGGTGGACATTGCGCCGACGATCCTCGATCGCCTCGGGCTCCCGATTCCTGCCTCGTGGGAAGGACAGTCGCTGCTGGCGCCGACCGTCAAGCGGTTCAGCTTTCACCAGACCTACTTCCTTCCCAATCGCTTCGCCGTCCTCGATCGCACCGACCAGGCGCTCTTCAAGTACATCGCGACGCCGCAGTATGGGAAGGAAGAGCTCTACGACCTGACACACGACCGCAGCGAGGACCATAACCTCGCGGCGGACCCGTCGGAGGCGGCGCTCGTCGCGCTCCTCCGCGACAAGCTGCGCCCCTACCTCACCGACGAGCCGTAACATTCCGGAAGCTGGGCGATCGGCCGGAGGCGCGGCCGCGGATTGCCGCAGTCTTCCAGCCCTCGCGCGCCGTGATCCGCGGCCTGTCCCAGAAGACGGTGGTGGGTCACTTTGCCGTGGCGTGATGCGCCGCGCCCGCCCGGGTCCCTCGTCGCGGCCAACGGGTCGCCGGGCGGACAGCGCGTCTTCCGCCTCGTACGCTACCGACCCTGCGGCGGTCAACGGGTAACTCGCAGGGCGGTCATACCCGCGGGATCGCATCCGGGTGGCCTCGGCGATCATCGCGCGTCCGGCCGTGACCGCCGCCGTGCCAGAGGCTGCAGCCGCGCTGTCGTGCAAGCCGGACGCCCGCCTCCCACGTCGGCCGCGACGAGGGACCCGTACGGACGCTCGGTTCGCGCCGGCGGAC